>CAYMFD010000044.1:0-26487 GCA_964389475.1 uncultured Saprospiraceae bacterium | reverse complement strand
ATCCGATGCACTATATCGAACGCTAATACCGTGGTCGAAAAAGCGACCCTTTGTCATCCAGTTAGCATCAAATAACTGACCGTAACAGACAGACGTGTTGTATGCCATGCTACCAAATAGAATAATAACCGTCAAAACAGACTTCATGTCTACCACAACTAATCTATTTTGATAAAGCGACCACTTCGACCAGACTTATCATCCAGTAGCGTATATATACCAGCTGGAAGACTACTTACATCAGAGACACCATGTCGGACCTCTACTTGATAAGGCTGACCCAGCTGATTGTAGGCGTAGTAATTACCATCTTTCATTGGTGACACTACCACATAATCAGAAGCTGGATTGGGGAAGATTATTAACAACGGTGGTTTTTTAGCCTGAGCCTCTTCCGTACTACTAGTTATAGATGGTAGGTTGTATGCGTAAAGCGAGTGGCCTGCATGATCTTCTGCGGACCAATACAGATAACCGGTATGTTCATTGATCATTAGCTCAGTGGGCAAAGAGGATAACTGATCACCCGTACTGTCAAATAGCAGTCTAGTACCTTGGGCAGTACCATTACTTTCCCATAATTCTTGACCATTTTCCTCTGTCCTAGCCACGTAGTAATAGTAGTCACCGTATTGATAACCGCGATAGTATACATCTTCGTACGTACCAATATCACTGGTAGATAGTGTCTCGATATCAAGCACCTTAACGGCTGTTTGAGCATCATTGAGCAGGTAGATCAAAGGCGACGACAATTGGATGCCTGGCCTAAACTGAAAAACGCTGAAGTCTCCAATATCGACAGAGTTATTCGTGTTGAGCGACGTGAACATACTGCCATGCTGCACGATCCACTCATCGCCATACTGATAGATAGCGTCATAGTCATTGACCTCGTATGGTAGATAGACACCACTACTTACGGCTTCGACACTAGCCACGTATAGTTGGCCATCTACTATTCCTACACAGGAGTCCGTACCAAGGAGTCTGGGATGACGAATACCAAAAAAGTCACCTGTACTAGCGTCCAACATAGCCTCTCCGACTGTGACAATCCCGCCACCACCCGCCCTGAGATAGACTCCTTCTGCAAGCGTCGCCCAACGCTGAGGCGTCGCCGACAAGTTGGATAAATCGTACAAGACATTCTCTGACTGTGCTACCAGTCGACTGCCCACAAATAGTATCCTATCAACTGGCGCTGATCCTTGGTCTATGACGATAGTGCTGGTCATCTGTCCATCGTGGGTATAGATCGTGTCATCTTTAAGCCATACTAGCAGGTCGTCGTAAATCAATGGCGTACCCCACGATATATGAATAGAACGGCCTAAGGTACCATCCTCATTGAGAGTATATAGACTGTCTGTACAATCTGCAATGTAGCGGTGGCTAGCAGTGGTCAAAACATCTAGATAACTGCAGTAGTTAGCAAACAAAGTCGTGTCAACAGTCAGCCCATCTAATGCAAATACCGACGTTGGCAACCGATAATATGAGTGGGTTTGACTCTGACTGACAGCCTCATACTTGACACCTCGCCTGAGTGGCAAAGTAGTGAACAACGTGTGATGGTCGTGCATAAACTCTCGTGTCGTGTCTGTCAGTCGCATCAGCAAATTATAATCTAGCTTATACCCACTGAGGGTATCTCGCTGACCTGTTTCCCGAGTGTATGCGAGAACACGACTATCTTCTAGCTCCCAATAAACAAAGTCTCGAGTCGTGTAGAAGGGTCTCGACCAGTAATCAGCAGCAATTACATTTCTGCCCCATCTAGCATCATACAACATGCGGGCTGAGGGAGGTCCGATATTAAATAGTCCATTCTCACAGTGAGTAATATTTTGACCACCTTGTAGATTGGTAGGCAGCGTATCCACAGTCACGATAGTATCACTGCCTAGGGTATAGGTCATTACATATCTGTTGGTATCAGCCTGACTACTACCGCCAACTACAAAATAAAAGTCGCTACCCAACCTCCATGAAAGACCAGTTCTTTGTGGCAGTTCATACTGACCTACTTGCTGAAATCCTGTGTTGTATTCGACAATAGTCTTACCCTGAAACTCGTATAACCTGTCATCCGCAAAGTGAAACCATGGCGAGAAAACCTTCACTTCCCTTGTTATAACATTGAGCATGGTGCTAGCTTCCACCCGAGGATCTGCCCCGTGATAGGCAAGAGGTATTGAATTATTGCGGCCATCTATCAAGTTATACCGCTTGGTAGTTGTGATTTGGTACTGCTCGCCTGTATGATTATTATGGTATATGTAGCTCTGATCATTCTTCCACCACATAGACCAACTTTCTGTAACCTTGAGTCGAGGATCATGTAATTGCTCTGTAAGCCCGAGGTCTTGCACCTCATCGTCGATCGCTGACCACAATACTACCCGATTTCCAACAATCATGATGGCACTGTCATCAAAATCGCCAATTCTAAAACCATTAAACTTTAAATCACGGCCGAATGCCCTTGAGCTGCGTATTGCTCCAGTGAATTGATCTCTAACGAGACCCATGACCATATTATCGTTTCTGTGAGCTACCCAGTAGGATACACTATCATTGGTATGGATATGCCAGGTAGCATCGTAGGGATAGTCGGAGAAGGTATAGCGCCACTCCTCGACAAGATCATTAGAATGGACGATTTCCTGACAGAAGCACGTATACACGGACATCATCAGAAGTATGAGGGGAGTACTTCTCGACATATTCATATCTTAGGTTTAGGATAGGTAATATAGGCAATAACAAAGACTTTCAAAAAAAAAAATCATCAAGTCACCTACCAGCAACCCCTCTTTTTACTAAAATCAAAAACTAAAACTACAATACCGTTTGCATGATCGCCTAAACTAGTGAAAGCTACATGAAAACATGAGTATGTCATCCCTACCCTCTTAACCCATTAAAAAAGACATCTAACCGCTCCTTGGCCTCTCCTCCTTTGATACCGAACTCTAGGGTAGTTGCTGGGTGTAATAACTCCTTACCATATCGCATAAAGCCGCGACGATCGTCACTTGCAGCATAGACGACGCGGCCTACTTGACTCCATGCCAGAGCACCTGCACACATGATACATGGCTCTAGGGTTACGTATAGTGTACAGTCGGGCAGGTACTTGGAACCTAGAGCATTACTGGCAGCCGTGATGGCAAGGACCTCGGCATGTGCCGTCACATCATTGAGGAGCTCTGTCTGGTTATGTGCACGGGCTATGATCTGCTTACCTAGTACGATGACAGCACCCACCGGCACCTCGCCGGCAGACAAGGCCTTATCTGCCTCGATAAGCGCCTGCTTCATAAAATAATCATCTGTGTAGATCGCTAGCATACAGCGAAGATAGTGGACACCCTAGAAATGGTCGACGTGTAATGCATAGGAAATGACGAAAAGGATAGCCAAAAAGCCTGTGTTATAGGAGGTTTGTAGATGGTGGGAAAAAGTTATTTGTATTTGTAGCAAATACATTTAATACCTACAACCTATCTCACCTAGCCACATCCATCTACATAATATCTCACATGGGCTTTGACATCTAATATTCAATAACATACCTTTGCGCATGGAAAAACTCCCGACAAATAAAATCCTATCTGAGGCGCTTACTTTCGACGACGTCCTGCTCGTTCCAGCTTACTCAGAAATCCTGCCTCGGCAGGTCAATATATCCACACAGCTCACAACAGATCTATCCCTCAATGCCCCCATCGTATCGGCGGCTATGGATACCGTTACAGAATACCAACTGGCCATTGCGATGGCGAGAGAAGGCGGCATCGGCATCATACATAAGAATATGCCCATCGAGCAACAGGCAGAGCAGGTGCGACAGGTCAAGCGTTCTGAGAGTGGTATGATCCTAGATCCAGTCACCTTAACGGCTGATGCCCAGGTACGAGATGCCCTAGCCCTCATGCGTCGACACAAGATAGGTGGTATACCGATCGTCGACACACATGGTACACTGATCGGAATCTTGACCAATAGAGACCTGCGCTTTGAGAAACACTATGACAAGCGTGTAGGCGAGATCATGACGACCGAAGGGCTAATCACTGCTCCAGAAGGTACCACGCTAGACCAGGCCAAAGAAATACTCCAAGAGTACAAGATCGAGAAGTTACCAGTTACCGACAAGGATAACCGGCTTGTAGGCCTCATCACCTACAAGGATATAATGAAGATCGTCAACTACCCGAGCAGTAGTAAGGATAACCATGGCCGCCTAGTCGTAGGTGGTGCTCTGGGTGTGAGTGGCGATATGATGGATCGCGTCGATGCCCTTGTGGAGGTAGGTGTAGATGTTGTATGTGTCGATACTGCCCATGGTCATAGCGCTGGTGTCTTGCAGACTATCAAAGAACTACGAAAGCGCCATCCCTATCTGCAGATCGTAGGCGGCAATGTAGCCACAGCAGGTGGTACAGAGGCACTTATCGATGCAGGTGTCAATGCTGTCAAGGTAGGTGTAGGGCCAGGAAGTATATGTACAACTCGGATCGTAGCAGGTGTAGGTGTCCCACAGCTTTATGCCATCATGAGTGCTGCCAGCGTGGCGGCTAAAAAAGGCATACCCATCATCGGTGATGGTGGTATTCGCTACACAGGCGACATCGCCAAGGCCCTAGCAGCGGGGGCTAGTACGATCATGGCGGGATCGCTTTTTGCCGGTACGGAAGAGGCGCCAGGAGAGACGATCATATACCAGGGCCGAAAGTTTAAGGTCTATCGTGGTATGGGTAGTATCGGTGCCATGGAGTTAGGTAGTAAAGACAGGTACTTCCAAGATGTAGAGGACGATGTCAAGAAGTTAGTACCAGAGGGTATAGAAGGTCGGGTACCCTACAAAGGCACAGTAAGTGAGGTGATGGTACAATACCTCGGCGGCCTAAGAGCATCGATGGGATACTGTGGTGCTGCCAAAGTCTCCGACATGCAGGCTGCTAAGTTTGTCAAAATAACTAATAGCGGAATGCTTGAATCTCACCCACATAACATAAGTATCACCAAAGAAAGTCCAAATTATAGTCCACGATAGCCTAGCATCCTATGTAAGTATTCTATATATTTATACTACCATGAGAATAATCCCTTTGATAATGTCGTGCCTCCTAGGCATGTACGTCTATGCACAAGACGTCCCCACAGTCTTCCAGATGGGAGAGAACGAGTCGTTATATAGCGAGATAGCAACGACCCATCCTACTATGTTACTGACCGCCTGTAACAACGATATGGACAAGGCCTATATCAAATGGACAGGCGTACTACAGCAAATCGAGGAGAAGGCACAACTTTCTGGTCTTGATATCAATGGTGTGAAAATGTGGATTAATTTCTTCTGGGCTCCTGATGGCACGATTGACTACATCACCTTCTTTCCCAAGCCAAATAGTAAGAACATAGACTACGAAGCGGTCAAAGAACTGCTCCTAGATATAAAGGAAGAGTTGGCCATCGACCTCAGCAAGTCAGAGGTCTCTACCGGTGTGGCACACTATGGTAGTGCCGCCTTCCCTACCTTTCACCAATACCATCGGGCTCAAGGCAACTAGATGCTCGCACAGTCTCGATATGGAGTATACCTCCTTATCCTCTTATCAATGATAGCATGTGGTGATGACCAAGAGGTAATTCCACACGATATACTACATCAGTCCACATTAGACGATGTGGCCCTAGACGCTGTGGCCGTGACCAGTGATGGTACCGTACTAGCTGTGGGTGGTCGCTCCTATGAGTTCGGCTACATCGTCCGAAATACTACTGGCGGGCAAGAAGGTCCCAAGCGATTCTTTACTTTACAAGAGCAGGACAGTACCTGGGTCGCAACAGGCATAGACGGATACTGGTATGAGCTGACTGACTCACAATCGACCGCTATCGATCGATCACCGATATTCAAACCTATACGCGACTTTGCATTTGACCATGGCGGAGACGGCCTGGCAGTAAGTGTTAATGATATTGGGACATGGGAGATCTACACACTAGGCAGTGACTTCTCCACCAGCATTGACACTGTCCTCGAGCACGAGCTACTAGGTGTGTCCACAGCCTGCGGCGGTATCGTCTGTGGCTACGGCGGTCTCTTTAAGCAGTATGCTACTGGGTGGCAATACAAATCTACGCCGGCTGACTTTTACAGCGACATCGCTGTGGCGGACGAGGGACTCTATGCCGTCGGTCTAGGTGGTCAGGTCATCAATAGTAACGACTGTGGTGAGACGTGGACGTCCGTCTATAAAACTAACGGCACGCTGTCTCAACTACCACAGCTAGAGGCTATCGCCTATCGTGACGGCTACTTTGCCATAGCGGGCGATGACGCCATCATCACTAGTACCGACGGCAGTAACTGGCAGGTCTATACAACGGACACACCCTACCACTTTAGTGATGTAGCAATCTCGCATGACAAGCTCTACCTCACGACATACGGTGGTGCATTGATAGCCGTGGATAGACCTTAAGAAGGAGCTGTACTACTTAGCAGGAAGCACCTTGGCCTCCACAGCGCCGAAACCAACTCTGCGATCTCCCGAGCCTGCATGACCACGCATAACGACGGTATCCCCATCTGCTATGAACGAACGCTGCGTACCGTCTGCCAATGTTACTGGCCGCTTGCCAGCCCAGCTGATCTCTAGCATACTACCGTAGCTGCTTTCATCCTTACCTGATATAGTACCACTGGCCATCATATCACCTACATGGACATTACAGCCATTCACTGTATGGTGGGTGAGTTGCTGAGCCATAGACCAGTACATATATTTAAAATTAGATGTAGATACTCTCGACTCAACGTCATCGCTAGTACGGATATCTACCGCTAGCTGTATATCTATATTACGTCGGCTCCCACTCTGCAGGTAAGGCAGCGGCTCTGGCGTTTGTTCAGGTGCATCTACTCGATAGTCTGCGAAGGCCTCTAGTGGTACGATCCATGGCGATACCGATGAGGCAAAACTCTTGCCTAGAAATGGTCCTAGCGGCACGTACTCCCACTTCTGTATATCTCTTGCCGACCAGTCATTAAATAGACACAGGCCAAAGATGTAGTCCTCCGCCTGATTGACATCGATACGATCACCCAGCTGAGTATCCTGCCCTACGACAAAGGCCATCTCTAACTCAAAATCTAGACGCTTCGACGGGCCATACACTGGCGGTGCATCCGCTACAGGTCGCGTCTGACCACAAGGCCTGTGGATATCGGTACCGCTCACGACGATACTAGAGGCCCTACCGTGGTAGCCTACAGGTAGGTGGCGCCAGTTAGGCAATAGGGCATTCTCCGGATCGCGAAACATCTTACCTACATTGGTCGCATGTTCGATACTGCTGTAAAAATCAGTATAGTCGCGGACATATACGGGCAGCAATAGCTTTACCTCCTGCACTGGAATTAAGGCTGTGCTATCACTCAAAGGGCTACCACCACTGCATAGGCTAGTCTGCAGGGCCAGTCGTATAGCTGAGGTCACTTTCTTACCAAGGCTTATGTAATCATTTGCCGTATCACGTGCCAATACATGCTTATCAAAATCTATAGCATCAAAAACACCCAGGTCGGCTGCCACGACCATGTCTATCACGTGATCTCCGATGATACTAGCTAGGCGTGGCTCTTGACCAGCTTTTTGAAAAACACCTATGGGTAGGTTGTATATCGTAAAGTCACTATCAACAGGCACTGTCGCCCAAGTCTTCAATGTGTTTTGCATATAGAGTTGTTACTGGGTGTTAAGGTCCACAAACTTACAACGATTGATATGTACAAGTAGGCATTGAGACCACAAATACCGTCTACCTACTGTACTGCGTCCTTCTAGTCCGTTGAAGTTCCGCAAACACCGCTGCTACAAGTAATCAAGCATTTACGGTGGTACTTGCATACCTCTGCTTAAGATCCAACAAAGCACATCGGCGATCACAATATGACAGGTAAATACGATACGAACAGTTGAACCAAAGAACTAATACATATACCTTTGTCTACGTATAAAATATACTTAACATGGCTATATCAAAAGGTAGCAAGCAAACTGGAAAATATTCCAATGTTACATTCACCATTCAAAATCAGCAATCGTCAGGGATCTTACTGCTGGGTGACTTTAACGACTGGCATACCAATGACAAGCACAGTGTCATGGAAAAGAGTGGCGATCGCTACAATAAGACCCTCAAGCTAGAAAATGGCAAAAGCTACGAGTTTCGGTATCTATGTGTAGATACAGGATGGTTCAATGACGAAGCGGCGGACTACTACGTGGACTCGCCATTCTTAGGCATACAAAATGGGGTCATCGATCTGACTAAGCTACCCTCTAAAAAGAAGACTAAAAGCAAAAAAGCACCGGCTAAAAAGGCTAGCCCGGTAAAAAAGGCGCGACCTACTGCGACTGCGAAGAAGACCAAGAAAGACGACCTGAAAAAAATCGAAGGCATAGGCCCAAAGATTGCGTCTATACTAGCGGACAACGGCATCGACACTTTCAAAAAACTAGCTAAGGCTAGCACCTCTAAACTCGAGAAAATACTGAAAAGCGCTGGACCTAGATACGCTATGCACAAACCAGGCAGCTGGCCGAAACAAGCCGCACTAGCGGGCAATGGCAAGTGGGAGGAGCTTAAAACACTGCAAGACGAACTCAAAGGCGGCCGCTAGTTTTCTTACAGACTATGTCGAGATTGGCGTTCTACTGAGGCGATTGTGTACTATTAAAACGCAGCTAGCAGCTCTAGATATACATCGTTTAGTAGTCGGTCACGACTGTAATAGACATTCTCAATCAGCAGCTGACCCTCATTGCTGACGAAGATGATTTTATAATAAGATTCTGATGCCTGTCCACTCATGTTGACCTGGATATTGCTGTCTACATCCTGTATCTCAAGACTAGCGGCATCACGTAGGGCCAGCTCGCTGTACAGAAATGTAACATCGCTGAAGTCACTGTCAGCGCAAGCGGTATCCTTAGTAGCTGGTATTATAAATACTCGATAGGTAGCGGGCGAGGGCAATCCTATATTCAGGACAGGACCACAAGGGTTGGGGTATGCTAGGAACTCTCGATCATTATCCACGTTGGGATTACCAGCAAGACCGATCGGACTGCCATTTTCGTCAAAGAAACGTATACCCGTGATAGCCTGTAGAGAAGCATCCGTCAAGTCCTCGCAGATGGGCCGTACCTCTTCCTCAATGACTTCTGGATCCTGACAACCACTGAGTCCTAAAAAGTAGGTGCTAAATAGGAATAGTAAGGCGTAAAGTCTTAACATATATATCAGTGGTCTAGCCAACTCTTGTAGTACTTACCGTCATCTATGGCGGCTGCCTGTACCGTGACCTGAAGTGGCTTGAAAGTATCTATCATCACTGCCAGCTCCTCGGTCTCGGTCTGCCCGATACTCCGCTCGTAGGCGCCGGGGTGCGGACCATGGGGGATACCCGCCGGATGTAGGCTGATGTAGCCAGGACCTATGTCGTTACGACTCATAAAGTCTCCATCTACATAGTACAGCACCTCGTCACTATCGATGTTGCTATGATTGTACGGCGCTGGTATCGACTTGGGGTGGTAGTCGTATAGACGTGGACAAAAGCTACAGATAACAAAAGCCGATGTCTCGAATGTCTGATGTACGGGTGGTGGCTGGTGTACCCTACCCGTGATAGGCTCAAAGTTATGGATGCTAAACCCGTACGGGAAGTTATAACCATCCCACCCAACTACGTCGAATGGATGCGACTCGTAGACAAGGGTATGCAGGTGGTTCTGCTTACGGATCTTCATCGTAAACTGGCCCACCTTGTCATGCGTCTCCAGATCGCTAGGTAGCTTGTAGTCTCGCTCACAAAATGGCGAATGCTCAAGCAGCTGGCCAAACCAGTTGCGATATCGTTTAGGTGTATAAATGGGGTGAAACGACTCGGCATAGAGGATCCGATTGTCCTCCGTATCAAAGCTAATCTGGTAGATCACGCCTCGCGGTATGATGAGGTAGTCTCCATACTCAAATGCTATATTGCCAAACATCGTTCGCAGCGTACCACTACCTCGATGGATAAAGAGCATTTCGTCGGCATCCGCATTCTTGTAGAAGTACGCCGTTAGGCTCTTTCGTGGTGCAGCGACACCTACATTGACATCGCTATTGACCAGCAGTGGCGTACGACTATCGAGGAAGTCATCCGCCGCAGGCACGTCAAAAGTGATCAGCTTACGTGACTTGATATGTACCGCATCACTGATCTCAGGACGTACATCTACAGGAGGCCCGACAGCACTCACCTGAGTAGGCCTATGCGTGTGGTACAGTAACGACGACATACCGTCAAATCCGATCGTACCAAATAGCTGCTCGTAGTACAAGGAGCCATCAGGCTTCTCGAATTGAGTGTGTCGTTTGGGCGGGATCTTCCCGAGCTTATGATAGATGGGCATATTATTACTGTTGTTTGGTCTCTCTAAGGTAAGGTGCAAAGCCTTTATTTCGTTTAACCCTGCGTCTATTTTAAAATTTCTTACCTATCAAAAAAAGATCGTCCCGATATAGCGTGAGGGAGCCCAAGCGAGCAATAGGCCAGCTACCTTGACTATGAACTCATGGCGACTACAATGTCTAGATATTGGCAAAATACAATCATATATAATAATTTCATATTCATAAAACCATTTCATACAGCTACTTGAAATTTAAGGAGATTCATTCAGTTGTATATTTACAATATACCATTAATACCGGCTAGCACCCACTATCCGCTCACTATGTGACCGCTTCTACCTGGTGATCTCCATCTACCGATTCTGAAAGACTTGCATCGTATACATTAACGATAGTACTTTCATACTATGAATAGAGAAATCGCCGACCTAAGGCAAGTCTACCAGATGGGAGCTCTCGATCGAGAAGAGCTCAACCTCGATCCTATACAGCAATTCGAGAAATGGTTCGCAGAAGCGAAAGACAAGCAGGTTATCGAGCCCAACGCCATGACGCTATCGACGGTCGATGCCCATGAGTGGCCTAATGCTAGGGTCGTCCTACTCAAGGACATCAGCGAAGAGTGCTTTGTCTTTTTCACCAATTACCAATCTACCAAGGGACTAGAATTAGCCGACCATCCGCGTGCTGCTCTTACCTTCTTGTGGAAGCAACTAGAGCGACAGGTCAGGATCAAGGGTACAGTCAGAAAGATCTCCCGGGAGCGGACAGATCGCTACTTCCAGTCACGGCCACATGGTAGCAAGATCGGTGCTTACACGTCTCCGCAGAGCCAGCCGATTGCAGATAGATCCGTACTTGAGACTGAGAAGGCAAGACTCCTTAGCCTCTACCCAGAGGGAGAGCCACTGCCTGCTCCAGACAATTGGGGCGGCTATGAGGTAGTACCTACAGAGATCGAGTTTTGGCAAGGTAGACCTAGTAGACTACACGATCGTTTTAGATACAGTCGCGCTGGTGATGCATGGGCGATAGACCGACTAGCGCCATAGGTTTTCTTTCTCAACAGTGACATCAACTATGTGTAGGCACCTCCCTATCTACTCCTCTCTCAGGACGGTATGTCCTGCAGATTGACTGATCGAGGCATTAGGGGCCACGAACATATGTACGCCAGAGCCACTGCCTATCACCAAGATAGAGTCTGCCTGCACCACAGAGCCCACGACCTCTAGTCCTGTCGTGGCCGAGTCGTATATCTTCAAGGGGCCATTGACGACCAGCTGCCCAGCACTAGTGACCTGTGTACCTACCGAGGTACTACCTCTCACGTCCAGAGCACCATCGATAGTAAGCACACCGCCTGATATCAGTATCGACCTAGCACTGCCGCTGGTCCCTAGATCGACGATCACACTGCCGCTAGGTACCGTTACATCTGTGCAGGGAGTCGGGATACCCGTAGGTGACCAATTGCCGGCAAGATCCCAGCTGCCACTGCCACCCTGCCATATCGAGAAGGTACTCACGCTATCATCGGCTATACCATTACAGTCATTGTCATAGCCATCGCATAGTTCTGGTGCTCCCGGATAACTGCTAGGGTCATCGTCTAGGCAATCACGACCCGCCTGGTTGCCACTACAGAAACCATCCCCGTCAAAATCTCCGCCGAAGCCATCTGTACAGAAGGTAGAGAAGTTGGAGTTACTGAGGGATTGATTACTAGACAGATCAACCGTACTGGCACATAACGCCAGATAGCTATTAGGTATACAGCCTGATAGATTATTATCAGAAAAGTCAAGGACCGTAGGGACCGTCCCCATGGGCAGTGATGGTGGTAAGGATCCCGAAAAAGCATTGTTCTCAAGGTGGGCCACGCTTAAGTTTTGCATACTGGCTATCACATCGATACCACCAGTCATACCATTATCTCCCAGGTCTAGGACGATCACTTCGTCTTGCGCAGCTAGCCAGGTAGGGAGGCTACCACTGAGATTATTTTGGCCTAGGTCTAACCATTGTAAATCATCCAGACCGGCCATTGCGGCGGGTAGACTGCCAACCAAATTATTATCATCGAGACGTAGCTGCACTACCCTATCCTGTATATCACATGTGACACCATACCACGTACATACATCGCAGTCCGTACCTGCCGCTCCTGCCTGCCAGCCGTTCCTATCTAGCCATGACGGCCCATTGGTAGCGTTGTACAAAGCCACAAGTCCGTCGTAGCTGGGGTGACAGGCTAGGTTATCATCGTAGATACATAAGCCAAAAGCACCTTGCTGATCACTGCCGCTATCCACTACTCTTACCCATAGAGTCTCTCCAGGCGTCCTACCAGTAAGTACCACCTGACTGTGGTCACCTGTGCCGCTATTATCATCGCAGTCTACGGTCGTCAGACCTGTACACGTCCCTGCATATACCTGCACGACCATATCTGTAAGACCTCCTGCTATCTGAGACGTCTCGATGGTCAGCTCACCGGAGGCAGGCACCGTCGTGGTAAACCATACGTCCTCAGCTACACCGACTGTACCACAGGTATAGGCTGGCAATGTACCGGAACTACTGGCTAGAATATTATCATACTCGTCTGGTATACATGCATTCTTGATGGGTACCGATATAGCCCGCTGGCATACATCATTGCCAGGTATAAAACCACTACAGGTCACGCCAGTCTGACAGGATGCCGCATTATAGGCCGCATTGAGCAGGGCACCCACCTGCGGATCAAAGCCCAGTGAAAGGTCCACGGTAGCACTCGTGAGCTCACACCGACTCATAATGGTACCGGTACCACTAGGAGGAGGTATAGGCGCTTGCGGATCATAACAAGCACTCCCCTCAGGAAAAGCACCTACCATGACAGCATGGTCGTTGCCACAGTCATCGATCTGCGTACCATTACCATTCCACACACAGGCATGCGTATGTCTAGCGCCTATCACATGACCAAGCTCGTGTGCTACCAATTGTACAGCCGCCGTGTAGGATGGTAGGGGTAGGATCGTCAGGTCGAGATTTCCCGCTACTAGATATGGTGATGGCGTCTGAGGATAGCTACCACATAAGCCACCGATACCTTCTGCGATACCGCCACCTATATCCCTCGTGGTGAGTAGCTGTGCTACCCTACCGTTATAGTTGTTCTGTCTTTGTGAGATAAACTGATTAAGCGCGGCCAGTGGGTTACCACCTAAGTAGGGATCAGGAGTTGTCCAGACAAATACTTCTGAGACCGTTACCGGAATAGAATACTTGTCATAGAAGAGGATGATCGGAGCCATTATCTGACTTACCCAGTTGTTAACATTGGTGATATCACTCCCTAAATCAATATAGCTCTGGTAGTCGACCTCCGTGTATAGCTCTAGACAGTCTCCCGTGGTCATCTTGTAATTAGTCGGCACATCCTTGAAAGGCGCTTTACTACCCGTATCATAGCACTCCTGCGCAAAAGCAAGCGGTCGTATCGCTTGGTAGACTTTGTAGTAAGAAGCCTCCGTCGTTATCTCGTAAGTACTACCATCGTAGGCAATGATACCCTGCACATGCCGACCACTGATTACCAGTGACGCCATAGAGTTTTTAGCACCAAGCACATGACCTACATAGGTCACAGACCTACTGATAGGGTATGTCGCTCCACTGCTAGTGACAACTCTAGCCCCAGCCGTATAGATGGACTTGGCATCAAGGTGTAACTCTACCAGGCGACCATCCATCACCATAGCCAGCTCTAACGTCTGAACACCACTCAGCCGAGCAGCCTGTAGATCTTCGCTGATTGCGTACTGCCCCAGTCCATCAGCCGACTTGACTGTAGAGGACTTGAGCACGATGCTCTGCTGAGCGAGCGAGTGAGCCTGCAGCCAGAATGAAGCAAAGCATAAAAGAAGAACAAATCTCATAACCTCTATTTAATTAGATATCCACTACCCCAATATCTGACATACGGCTATCTTACATGCACAGGGAGTACTTACATTTTTGTACCGCCACTTAAAACTAATGGAATACCATGAAAATAACGACCACCCTTGTCGGGGTAATAATGTACACCGTGTCGATCAGCTGCCAGACAACGGCGATACAATGTGGCAAGCTATACACGATGGAAAATGAGAAAGCTCGAGAGGAAGTCACGATACTCGTAGCCGCTGATACCATCATAGAGGTAGTCAATGGCTATGTGACAGCGGATGCGGTAATCAACCTCAAAGGCTATACGGTGCTACCGGGTCTCATGGATATGCATGTACACATCGAGCACGAGAGTAATCCTAAGCGATACGAAAATCGATTTAGAGAAAATGATGCAGATGTAGCACTACATGCCACTGTATACTGCAAGCGTACCCTTGATGCTGGTTTTACGCTGGTACGGGACTTAGGGGGTACTGGTGTCAATGTCTCGCTACAGAAGGCAATAGATCGAGGCTTTATACCCGGCCCGAGATTGATCACGGCCGAAAAAAGTATCGCGAGCACAGGCGGACATGCCGATCCGACCAATGGCATGCGCCGAGAGCTCTCTGGAGATCCTGGCCCAGCAGAAGGAGTCGCCAATAATCCCGACGAAGCTCGCAAGGCCGTACGACAACGCTACAAAAACGGGGCAGACTGCATCAAAATAACCGCCACAGGAGGTGTACTCAGCGTCGCCAAAGATGGCAGTGGACCACAATTTACCGAAGAAACCATACGTGCTATCGTAGAGACGGCTACCGACTATGGGATGACGACTGCTGCTCATGCTCATGGCAAGGAGGGTATGCTACGAGCGGTAAAGGCAGGCATTACGAGTATCGAGCATGGTACGATGATGGATGAGGAGGTCATGGACGAAATGATCCGACGAGGCACCTACTACGTACCTACAATCGCAGCTGGCAAGTTCGTCGCAGAAAAGGCCGCTATCAAGGATTTCTACCCAGCAGTGGTCGTACCCAAGGCGCTAGCCATAGGACCTAAGATACAGTCTACCTTCGCTGCTGCCTACAAGCGTGGTGTCAAGATTGCCTTTGGTACAGACAGCGGTGTCAGCTATCATGGAGACAATGCTAGAGAATTCATCTACATGACAGAGGTAGGCATGCCACCGATCGAAGCACTCCTATCAGCCACTCGCACACCGGCAGAAATGCTCAATATCAGTGACCAAGTAGGCACAGTGACGGCAGGCAAGTGGGCCGATCTCATTGCGGTCAAAGACGACCCTACTCAGCACATTGAGACCCTACTAGATGTGCAATGGGTGATGAAAGGCGGGCAGGTTTATAAAGACGATACAGAATAAATTGCCTTATCAAGCATCTTTTTTATCCAAGTGCCAGAAATACATTTTATCTTTCGACTACATATACGCTAGGTCTGCCTAGTAGCAATCACAAAACACATGAGTTTTCAGGAGACTGAGATAGCCTTAAGAGAAGGTATCGGCCAACTACTTTTCGGAATGAGTGACAAAGAAGTCATTCAATTGCTCGGAGACCCCGACGAACGAGAGACGGTACAAGATGACGAAGACGAGATCGGCGGCACCAATCTGCACTACGACAATCTAGGTCTTTCACTATCCTTTGAGGAGGGAGACGACCTTACGCTAACTAGCATCAGCACGACCGAAAAGCGGTATACCGTAAGAGGTACCGAGCTAGTAGGTATGGCTTATGATAAGTTTGTCGATACCGAGGACGACCTAGAACTAGGTCCCATGGGCTACGATAACATCACCGAAGAGGGAGGTCCCAAGCAGGTAGTACTTGAGTTCTTAGAGCAAGGCATTTCGTTTTGGTTTGACGATGATGTACTGACTGAGATACAGTGGGGACCCGTCTGGCAGGATGGTAACGATCTATGGACAAGAGAGAGTGAGACCAAGATCAAGGATAAAATGCTAGACTACGAGGAGACCTACGGCGATCAAGTGAAGTAGCGATTGACTTAAATCCGAGACACTTAAAATAGAAAAGAGGCTGATCAACGTTAATCGTAAATCAGCCTCTTTTGTTTATCCAGCGATTAGCGTCTACTTATCTGACCGTGGCCCCTTGCGCTTACCCTTCATCTTGGCAGATCGCTTACTCAGTATCTCCCGGTACTTGACCATCTGATCCTCAGACAGTATCGTAGCCATTTCGTCTTGATGCTTTGACTTCATGCTCTGCACCCGTTCGCGCTTCTCTCTACGTTCTACATCACTACCTCTAAGTGCCACTAACTCCTCTTTCTGAGTCTTAAGCAAAGCATCTACCTTTTCGATCTGCCCATCTGTAAGGTTGAGCTCCTTGTATAGTTTAGCCTTCTTGGCGTCGGCATCCATCTTTGGTGTATCCGCTGTCATACGAGGTGCTGAAGCATCCATCGCTGGTAGTTCCTGAGCCTGGATACTTACACTAACGCCTACGAACAATAAGGCGAGCAAGCAGTGGCTGATTTTTTTCATTTGTCCTGTCATGATTACAATTATTAAGATCAATAGTCAGCAAGATCACCGACTACTCTTTTGACGATAGAAGCAACGATAGGTTTACATCGTCTTCGTTAGCGAATTGTTAAAGGTAGTAAGGCCTCCATCTCTATAAAACTGCCCCTTCCTTCTTCTCACAATACGAGTAAGTAATACGATGAGTACTATAGACAAATGCGCTACCTTTGGCATCAAAGATAACCACCATGAGTCTATTACAAACTGCTGAACGTGTATCAGATACAGATCTATCGGATAACTATGTATTCCAGCGATCTATACTAGCGTACGATGAGGCGATGAAGCTCGTATCAGGCGATGTACTAGAGATAGGCACTGGCAGTGGGTACGGCATCGAGATCATTGCTCCTCGGTGCAATCGGTTTGTCACGATTGACAAGTTTAGGACCTCGGCGCTAGACAACAAGGCCTTGATGGAGAGCCATGCTGTAGAGTTCATACAGATGACGATCCCGCCACTTAAGGGTATTGCCGACAATACATTTGACTACGTTATCACTTTCCAAGTCATAGAACACATACAAGATGACGGTGCATTCGTGAGTGAGATACATCGAGTACTCAAGCCAGGCGGCCAGTTGATTGTGACCACACCCAACATCAAGACCTCGCTGACCCGTAACCCTTGGCATATCAGAGAGTACACCACTGACCAGCTAGACACCTTGCTGTCTAGGTCATTTACTACCGTCAAGCGACTTGGTACTTTCGGTAATAAAAAGGTAAACGACTATATAGAGGCCAATAAGGCATCCATCAGAAAGATCACAAGATTTGACATCTTAAATCTCCAGTACAGGCTACCCCGTCAGCTGCTGCAGATACCCTATGACATTCTCAACAGGATGAACAGGAAGAAGCTACTCGACAATGACAACTCGCTCGTAAGCAGTATTAAGATGACAGATTTTAAGGTGGCACCAGCTACTGAAGACTGCCTTGACTTATTCTATATAGCTACTAAGTAATACAGTTGTAACTGTCTCCATCTACCATTAGGACCATGGTAGTCGATTGCTCTTTACAGTCAAATTGATAACGCTGCCTTCAAAAATAGTCAAAACAAAAACTGCCACCTACGCCGCATGGCATAGATGACAGTTTGTTTTTTAGCGCAGCTCTAGAGATCATCTTTAGGAGGCAGGTTGCTAAATCGATAACTCAGGGCCATTGACATACTTACTACCTGCTCCTCTAAAGTGCAGCTTGTATCTATGTGAAGGCTAAAACTGCTCTAGTAAGTAGTTAATCACATCTGTAGAAGTTACTATTCCTTTGATATTACCACCTTCGACAACTGGCAACGCGTGGTACCTACCCTTAGCGAGTAGTTCTGCGGCCTCTTTGATCTGATCTTCCGATTGAATGGTTTCTACATTCTTCGTCATCACTTGATCCAACTCTAGATTGTCATAGATCGCTGTATTGGCCTTGTCGGATTGCCAGTCAGATACGTAACTGATCCGGTCCATGTCCGTCTTACTAATGATGCCGATCAGGTCGGTGCCAGATACTACAGGCACGTGATGAATGTTTTTATCAGAAAAGATCTTTGCGACGTCTGCCACCGAGTTGGTCGGATTGACGGTAACAAGGTCAGAAGTCATAATCGTAGAAACAGGGGTACGCTTTTTCATAGTGCAGTGATTGTATTAATGTTAATAGTGTACTCCAAATCTCGCAACTATAAACAGTACTACAACATGACGACAATCAGTGAACAAGATGATCTTCACCCACTCTAAGCGCCGCTACTAACCCACGCATTTTTCCTGTAAAACACTAATCTATGCCTCTGACAGAAGGTCAGATACTACTCGATCCACCTCTTCCTCTTGCTTGGCTTTCTTATTCTTCCTGTACCAGATAAAGCCTATTGTAAACACCAGCAAGTAAGGGAGACAAAGGATGTAAAGGATACCTGTGTTGAGGCCCTTGCCCTCGGTACCTCCATTCTCAAGGTTAGACTCTGCAGCCATGCGACACATGGGACACTGAGCGACTAGCTCTACCCCACCGCAAAGCACGAACAGCGCTGTCAGTAATAATACTATGTATTTACGGTTGATCATGATGACTATATTTTGCTAAAACTCATAACAAGGTGACAACATCAAGTAAACGATAGGACCCGTGATCGCGACATAAAACCAGACTGGCCAGACTCGCTTAGCTAGTTTACGATGAGCCTCATACTGCCCAGTAAAGGCCCGTATATACGTAAACAGAATAAACGGTAACGAGAGCCCAGCAAAGATGATATGGGTAATCAAAAGAGTGAAGTATACAGTTCTCCCTGTACCCTCGCCGCAATAGCTCGTCTCGTAATTGGTAAAATGATACAGAACGTATCCTACTAAAAACAAGGCACTCAACACCATAGCGACATTAATCATGAGCTGATGAGCAGCAACTTTCTTTTGCTTAATCATCACCAGCGCTGCCAGTAGTGCTATAGCTACACCTGTATTGAGTATAGCATTGACCCTAGGTATAAACGTAGTGTCAATGCCTAAGTCGGGCTTATAATCACCACGCATAAATATGACGAGGCCTACTACTGCGATCGATATGATGATAGCAACTTTATCAAGCTTCTTACCGAGTTCTATGTCAGCTACTTCTTTCATCTACCCGTTAATCTTCTTTTTTCATAAATGACGGCTTGGCATCCACGTCCTTACCATTTCGCATCTTAACGTCTTTGTTGGATGGTCGCGGCAGCAGAATCGCCATATGCTCAATCATCTTGGTGATACTCTCCTTACTATTGGTATAAGTGGCTCTTACCGCGCCAGATGTATCTACCGCCATAAAGTTAACACCCTCAGGCCAAGTGATAGATAGAGAGTCCGGCAGCGCCAGGTGCCTCTCACCCATAGGTGTACCGCTTAATCCCTGCTCCATAAAGACAAAGGTAGGTGCACCTTCATACTGCTCGTAGAACTGCGTGACGCTATCCTTTAATCCCGATCGGGTAATAGGCTTAGCTAGTACCGTCGTCTGTCCCTTAAGATCGATGCCAGCAACGTACTGGTCAATACTACCCTTAGGTGCTACCTCCTCATTGAGGGCCCTGCGATAGTCCATACCCGTCTGCAGATAGTACCACGAGCCGAAAGGCACTATTATAATCAGGGCGGTTACAGCGATGGCAGATATGTACTTCATACACAATATTAAACGATCAATCCATTAGCTGGGTTGCAACAAAAAAGCAAGCCCTTTCAAGCTTGCTTTCAGTATTACATTATATTGACTTAAGTCTTAGTCCTTGTAGACATCAGTCTCGACAGCCTTTACGTCTTGCACGGCTGAGACTTCTATCTCATTCTTATCAATGATCTGCTGACGACGATCCTCCCAGGTACTACCCTCGTAGAAGAAGGCGATCACAGCCCATACCAATAATAGTGTAGGTAGCAGTACCGATCTGATCAGTCCAGGAACTTCATACTTCATATGCATGAATTCGTAGACGATGAGGTATGCCTTAACGATACTGAGTATGATCATCAAAGAACCGACGATCCACCCTGGAAACTCGACACCTTCGACGAGGTACCCCTTTCCTAATAATGCAAATGCTACCTCGAAAATCGTAATTGCACCGAGGATGAGAATGGTCTTATTAGCAATACGCTTCGATGCTGTATAATCTAGTCCCATTAGTTGTTTGTTTCGCTCTTAATTAAATTGTGTGTCTTGATTTACCTCGTCCTTATATCAGATAAAATACCAAGAATACGAAGACCCATACAAGGTCTACAAAGTGCCAGTACAGACCGATCTTCTCTACCATCTCATAGCCATTACGTCTCTTGATATACAAGCCCGTTGCTGCATTTACTGCAATGATGATAAGGAATACGACTCCCGAGAATACGTGAAAACCGTGAAAACCGGTGATAAAGAAGAACAAGGCACCGAATGCTTTAGGTCCGAACTCTTGCTTCATCGTAGCACCCTTATTCTCACCCTCCGTCACTTCGAATGGTAAGTGGTGATACTCTCCGTCATGTTGGTGTATGAGGTAGGGAGCCCCTGCCTCGAACGTATCACCAGCATTGATGCCGTGGCCGTCACCTTCCAAGTATACACCGCTCTCTGTATGGGTACCAAATGGGTTGACATGCAAAGTCATGTGCTCGACGTTGATCAGTGTATTCCACTCCCAGGCTTGGCAGCCCAAGAAAGCTATACCACCAATAATCGTTAATACCATCCAGACTACGACGCCACGTTGATTCTCTTGGTGTCCTTCCTGCACTGCTCTGACCATCGTGTACGAACTAGCAAGTAGGACGAACGTCATAATGGTTACAAAGATGAGCGGTGCTCCGTGGATGCCACCTGGAAGACTACTGAATACATGATCCGCAATGGGCCATGTCGGCATACTAAAACGCAATGCTCCATACGCTATCAAGAAACCTGCAAACGTGAAAGCATCTGATAGTAGGAAGTACCACATCATGAGCTTACCGTAGCTAGCTTTGAAGGGCTGGCTACCTCCGTTCCATAGCTCTTTCTCGTCTATGTCCTCTACCTTATGTAATGTCTCTGTCGCCATTAGCTGTGTGTGTGTAATTTTAATCTTTATCTACTCACCAATAAGAACACGAATAGATATACCCACAAAACATCTACGAAATGCCAGTAGTGTAAAACTAATTCGAATCTATTGATACGTTTTTCTGTCACGTCAAACTTAAGTGTGAAGGCATGTAACATGGCCACAACGATAGCCGCTATACCTCCCAATATGTGTAGTGCATGCACACCCGTAATCAAATACAGGAACGAGCCTGACACATTACCCTTGAGGTCTACACCCGTCGAAAACAGCTGCGTCCACCCAACGTACTGCAGCCCTACAAAAGCAATACCAAGGCAAAAAGCCACCACAAGAAGTCCCTTGTAGAGCGATTCATTACCTTTTCGGAAATTGACCACACTAGCGTGCAAAGCGACAGAGCTAGCAAGTATCACAGCCGTATTAATATAGAATACGGTAGGCAACTTAAACTCAAGCCAATCACCTGCCGCTTGCTTAACGAGGTATGCGCTAGTAAATGCACCAAACATCATGACCATGGAAGCCATAGCTAGCCACAGTGCAAACTTTTGGGGATTAATTCTCGACCTTCTTTCTAATGTCATATCCATGTGCTAGTCTAGGTTTAAATGCACCAAATGGCTATTAGTACCAATGGTAGATAAAAAAATGAAGCAAACATGGTTTTTCGTGCTGTCTCTCTACTCGGCTGTCTAGCGAATAGGTACGTATAGTATGCATATGCTACAGCTAGTAGACCACTTACGATTGCGGCTATTAGTGTCCCGCCCAGTAAGTATATCAAGCCACTGATAGGGATCAGCAAGACCGCATAAACTAGGGCACTGTAGCCTAGGGAAGGATCGACCACATCGCCTCTACTTGGCATGAGCTTGTAACCTGCATTCTTGTAATCGTCATAAGATAGGTAGCCAATAGACCAGAAGTGTGGAAACTGCCAGCAAAACTGTAACGCAAACAGAACAATAGCTAGCATAGTAAACTCACCAGTGAAACTAGTACAACCGATCAAAATCGGCAGAGCACCAGGAATCGCTCCCACTGAGACCGCCACTGTACTGTATCGCTTGAGCGGTGTATACACGAACGCATACATGATCAACGATAACATACCCAGCAAAGCCGTCAGCGGATTGAATGTAGCGAGCAGGCATATACCTACTAGGCATGTCATACCCGCATATATCACTGCCGCACTTGTCGTAAGTCTAGAGGTAGGCAATGGCCTGTTCTCCGTACGTTTCATCAGTGCATCGAAGTCTCTCTCTAGTACTTGATTTAGCGTATTGGCAGCAGCGGTGGTCAGAAAGCCACCAGCAGCCAAGAGGACGGCGTGCAAAAAAGAAAACTGACTACCAGCAACAATCACATAGCCTAGTACGGAAGTAAACACTACCAAGCTCGAAAGCTTAGCCTTGCTTAGCGCCATGTAATCTGAGAACAGAGATACTCTCTCTAGAGACTCAGTAGCTGTGTATGTTTGATTCTTTTTCAATTACCTAAAACCTGGTCAATGATTAATGATCTCCTACCTCGCCCTCTTCTAGAGGTACATATTGAGGTACAAAGTCTCTCTCATCCTTATTGTAATCGTATGCCCAACGGTACACTGATGGGATCTTACCAGGCCAGTTACCGTGGATCGGCTCGATAGGTGTAGACCACTCTAGCGTCGTTGCTTTCCAAGGATTCTTAGTCGTCATCTTCTTACCTCTCCAGATAGAGTAAAAGAAGTTGATAACAAAGACGATCTGTACAGCAAAGACAATAATCGCTGCGATCGTTATGAACTTATTCATATCGGCAAAGCCCTTGAAAGAATCGAAAGTATCGAAGCTATAGTATCTACGTGGAACACCCGCCATACCGATGTAGTGCATAGGCCAAAATATAGCATAAGCACCGATCAAGGTACCCCAGAAGTGTAGCTTACCTAGCGTCTCGTTCATAAAACGACTGTACATCTTAGGATACCAGTGGTAGATACCTGCGAACATCCCGAAGAACGCTGCAACACCCATCACGATGTGGAAGTGAGCTACTACGAAGTAAGTATCGTGCAATTGGATATCAATCGCAGAGTTACCCAAGAATATACCCGTAAGACCACCTGATATAAAGAGTGACACGAAACCGATAGCAAATAGCATCGGAGAGTTCAGCTTTATATTACCACCATAGAGTGTGGTGATCCAGTTAAACACCTTGACCGCTGATGGTACAGCAATAATCAGTGTGAACACTACGAAGAAGTTAGAGATAAATGGATTAACACCTGACATAAACATGTGGTGAGCCCACACGATAAAGGCCAAGAATGCAATCGCGAGAATCGAGTATACCATCGCTCGATAACCAAAGATAGGTTTACGTGCATGTACAGACAGTACCTCTGACACGATACCCATTGCTGGTAAGATGATGATATATACCTCAGGGTGACCTAAGAACCAGAACAAGTGCTGGTACAAGACAGGCGTACCTCCTACTCTATCAAGCGGAGCACCTTCTATAAATATTTCACTTAAGAAGAAACTAGTACCTAGTCCACGATCTGCCATTAACATGAAGAAACCAGATACCAATACAGGGAAAGACAATAGACCGATGATGGCCGTCACGAAGAAAGCCCATATTGTAAGCGGCATTCTCCAGAGACTCATACCCTTGGTACGTAGATTCAGTACAGTAGTGATGTAGTTAACACCTCCTAGTAGTACAGATACTACGAATAAGGTCAAACTCACAAGCCACAATGTCATACCCGCACCCGAACCTGTACTAGCCTGAGGCAGTGCACTCAAAGGTGGGTAAGCTGTCCATCCTCCAGAGAAAGGTCCAGTAGACACAAAGAGTGAGAAGAACATAACAACACCAGCCAAAAAGAAGAACCAGTATGAAAGCATATTAAGGAACGGCGATGCCATATCCCTAGCACCCAACTGTAGTGGAATAAGTAGATTACTAAATGTACCTGATAGACCTGCAGTCAATACGAAGAACACCAATATAGTACCGTGCATAGTTACCAATGCGTAGTAGAAATCAGGCGCTAGTGTACCGATCCCCTCAGCATCTACCACAATCCACTTGCCTAACAAAGGTTTCAACCATGCTAGAGATTCCTCTGGAAAACCCAACTGCAGCCTAAATATCACAGACATTGCTGCCCCGATAATGGCCCAGATGATACCAGTAATCAAAAACTGTCTCGCAATGATCTTATGATCCATCGAGAAGACATAGTGATTAATAAAGCTAGACTGATACTTATCACCATGGTGATGATCGTGAAAGTGATCATCAAAGCCATGTTCAGCTATCAGCTGCTCATCGTTGTACGTTAATTCTTTTACGTCAGACATCTTGTGATAATTTAGATACTTACTACTGTTAATTCTGTTCTACGATTGTTGGCTCGTCCTTCGTCTGTTTCGTTAGTATCAAGTGGTGATAACTCACCAAATCCCTTCGCTACGATCCTATCACCACCTATCCCCTTCTGTAAAAGGTAGTTGGCTACATTACTAGCTCGGCTCTCTGACAATGCTAAGTTGGCAGCATCATCTCCTGTATTGTCAGTATGACCACCTAAGACGACTTGCACTGACGGCTTGTCCTTCATTAAAGAAGCTAGGTAATCTAATTCATATCTAGAGAGATCATCCAAAGCGGCTGACCCTGTATTATAGAATACGTTTTTGAGCTGGATTGTTCGACTCTCGTCTGTAGCATCAGGAGCGATGGCAGACATGAAGTCAGACGACAACTCTTGCTTGCGCTGCTCTATCTCAAAGCCTAGTAGTCGCTCACCCTTAAGTGGATCGACCTCTGTACCACGTACAGATGGATAGAATGGCGTCTTACCTGCTAACCACTCCTCATACTCCTCACGAGACACGATTTCAACGATCCGCTTCATAGAGTAGTGACCCTTACCGCAAAGCTCTGCACAAGCCAATTCGAAGTTGAACTCCTCCCACTTCATCTTACTTTCTGGATCTGTAGGATCGTATGGTACGTTGTACTCAGGGTACTTACGCAACTCCTGTCTAAACTCCTCTGTCGTCTTGACAGGCTTGAATATGAAGTAGGTAGGCAGACCAGGTATCGCATCCATCTTAACCCTAAAGTGAGGGAGGTAGAAGTTATGCAGTACATCCTTGGCTGTAATACGTACACGTACCGTTGTATCTACTGGTAATACTATCCTATCAGAACCACTCAGTATGATATCATCATGCGTTTTGGTATCTGTAAAGTCAAGACCTAGGTCATTCCTACCCTGCTGTATAAGCTTATAGTTCTTGGTACCAAGTCTGTTATCATTACCTGGGTAACGGATGTCCCATGCGAACTGATAACCTGTCGCTTCTATCTCTAAGTATTCGTCTTCTGGGTTGACGTCTGGCATAACGTCATTCCATACTGAAAGACCCTGCGCAACCAAAAAAGTCATCACTAGAGCAGGAACAGCAGTCCATATCAACTCCACTGTATTGTTGTGAGAGATGAACTTCGCCTTTCTATTTGGCATACTTCGATACTTGTAAGAATACCAAAACAGGAGTACTTGAGTAACAACGAAAACGATACCCGTAAAAAATAACGTCACGTTGAAAAGGCCGTCGATCTTAGAGCCATGCTCAGAAGCAGACTGCAAAGGTCCATAACCGAGCATGTAATTCTTGTAGTAGTACGCAGAAACGATCGATACTACGAGCATCACTACCATAAAAAGGACCAGCCAAACGGCCTGTCTGTTATTAGCTTGTTGATCAGCTATTTCTTCTCCTCTAATCTTACCTGCCAGCTCGGATACCTTACCGATCTGCACAACGATAACTGCGAGTAGAATGACAATTAATGTGGCTACTAAACCTATCATGTCAAAGTGTATATTTAAAAT
>CAYMFD010000043.1:19887-27263 GCA_964389475.1 uncultured Saprospiraceae bacterium | reverse complement strand
GTCTTTCTTGATTATTGAAGAAAGGTGCTATCAAAATGCTTAGTCTACTGACACGATATCATTGATGTAAGTAATAGGTGTCGCAAATAATAGGGCTCTTAAGTACTACCCTAGTCTATCCTGTGCCCTTCTTACTGCATTTTGGTAGTCATGTTTAAGACGGTCTACCAGGACTTTGACGGTAGGATTGTCGCTTATACCCGCAACACCCTGACCTGCTGACCAGATAGTCTTCCATGCTTTGGCCTCTGTATTCATCTCATCGCCGAAATTGATCTTAGCCGCTTGCCCCCATTGGTCAGCAGTAATCCCTGCCGCTTCTAAGCTCATGCGTAGAAAATTAGCTGGTACGCCGGAGATGGCAGCCGTATAGACCACGTCTGATACGCCGCTCTCTATGATCATCTGTCGGTAATCATCGGTAGCAGCACTTTCCTGCGTATTGATAAATCTGGTACCCATGTAGGCTAGATCGGCTCCCATAGCGATAGCTGCTGCAGCGTCTCCACCTGTGCTTATACATCCGCTGAGAGCTATGATGCCGTCGTAAAAGCCACGTACCTCCTGTATGAATGCCATCGGGTGCAACTGCCCTGCATGTCCACCAGCACCTGCACATACGAGAATGAGGCCATCTACTCCTGCCTCTGCCGCCTTTTCAGCGTGACGTCGTGTTGTGACATCATGCAGTACGATACCGCCATAGCTATGTACGGCATCTACCACCTCCTTGACTGCACCTAGGCTCGTGATCACCACGGGTACCTGCTCTTCAACACATACCGCTAGGTCTGCCTGCAGCCTGGGGTTGGTACGATGTACGATCAAGTTGACAGCGTAACTAGCGCCACTGATCCTAGACTTGATGTCGTGGACCCATGACCTGAAACCTTCTGTAGTACGCTGGTTAAGCGCTGGGAAGCTGCCTAAGATACCTTGCTTACAACAACTCACGACTAGGTCGGGATTACTGATCAGAAACATTGGGGCCGCTACCACTGGTAAGGCTAGCTCTTCTAAGATTTTACTCACTTATCTTTTCTTTCAAATTTATCATTGTAGAGGATCGGATGGTTGTACTCAGAATTAAACGCTTCTCGGATAACATCAAATGCCGTCACTACTCCCTTAAATTGGTTATCGAGATTGACAACAGGGATGGTCTTAAAGCGTCTATCAGCAAATAGCTCAGCTGCTGTGCCTACCTTGTCAATAGGGCTGATACGAACTACCTTAGTATTCATCACGTCCTTAACACAGAGATCTTTTAGCGTTGTCTTATTCTCATATTGCTTCCAGAGATCGTATGTGGTGATGATACCCATAAACTCTCCGTCCTTGACCACGGGTAACTGTTGTAGATGCTGCTTGAGCATAAGGTAGGATACCTCCTCTACATTCTGATCAGGCGTGACCGTCACAGGGTCCGTTGTCATAATCTTACGTACTTCTTCGTTCATCATAAGGCGAATATTTTTGTGATGTTACAAAATGAACCTCTCGCTCATGACTATCTCAGCATCGTCAAGTTACTGATTATTATTGACTTTATAGCCCTGGTTACCTAGTGATGTTGCAGTCAAAAAGTCTGGCACTATTCCGATGCGACTATACCTGCAATATAAAAGGGCATCAAGAACTTTTCCCTGATACCCTTTTTGCTATAATGTTATTCTTGAGACGATCTCTCTATTAATCTTTATCAGTGCAATGTACTACAGCTTTGGTAGGCACAACTCATCGCCTTATTATGACAGCGCTTACTTCACATCGTCACTACAGTGACGGACACACAGTCCGGTAATCCGACGATTGAGTATGCGCTGCTATGTCGAAGATAGTACAATCTTCTCTGTGTCTCTTTGTCTAGGGTGGAAAATCTCTACTTAATTTTCTCGTACTCTACTTCGGGTATGTATACCATTTCTGCTACAGAATTTCACTTTTTTTTGCCTTATTCTTCATCATATTTCGCCAAAAAGCCTCGTGGTAGCTACGGCTACCACTACGTTTTTTGACTCATCTGATTTTGAATAATCTCAAAAGCTAATGCGAAACCTTACAGTAGAAATGGTATTACAGGTACATCTAAGAATATAATTGTCGCACATCGCGTCTGCATGCCATAGCCTTTTGTACCTAGCGTACCTAGTTAATCACATTACGCCGTTTGCTACGGCTGCGCTTGACCCCTTCTTTGTCGGCTCGACTGTTAAAAACGTAGCCGACACGTAGTCCAAAGGCTATAGCTCGATTACTTATCCCAAATAGATTACCCGCTGATATCTCCTCGTCAAAGAACTGTGCATCAGGGCGGTCACTATTATTCTCTGAGTAACTGTAGTAGTGAAATCCAGCAAAGAGATCAACAGAAAGGATATCGCTAAATATCCATTGTTTGCCGATATCGATACCGACGTGAGTCATAAAGAATCGATCATTGTTACTTATACCTCTGCTCGTGAAGCCCGCGCCAGGTCGGATATACCCGCCTGCTAGCAAGTGCTTGGGCCGATAGTCCCCACCTTTAAATATTGTGCCCGTCTTGATCTTATAGCCACCCTGTAGTCCGAATCCACCTCTGAATCCGGCAAACGGCTCATCGTCTAGAAAGACTTTAGAGGTTACTTCCCACGATTGGTTAGGATTAATGGATTGCTCGTAGGTAACTAAGATCTCGCCATCACCCACTCTAAAGAAATTGACCTTGAGGTTACTTCTACTATCGTCGAAGAAGTAGGCTTTGTCATTACCTGGTTCTCGCTCTTCGTAGATACTACCAGACTCAAACTCTATCTCACGTATGAGGCTGCGATCCATGGTAAAGATGATGCCGTCCTGGTCGGTAAACTCGGTATATCTTATGTTGGTACTTCCTATCTCGACAATCTTTACCCTGATGACCTTACCATCCTTTTTGTATATAACGTCCTGAGCATTTAACGACTGACTGCTGCACAAAGCCAGCAATACGATACTAGCTAATAACTTGAAGGCGAATTGAATTCTTTGATTCATAAGACTTTTTTATTTATAAGATATACCAATGTAGGCATAACGAATGCCAAGGCAGAAATGTCCATACTACATTCTGTCAGGCATAGTGATACCTAAAAGTTGCATGCCCTGTCGGAGAGTTACTGCAACCAGTTGTGATAGATTGACTCTCCAGATCTTAGCACTATCGCTCTCCGCTCCTAATATCCGCACATCGTGATAGTACTTGTGATAGTCTTTGGCTAGCGCATAGCAGTAGTTGGCTATGCTAGCAGGATCATAATTATCCGCTGCCGACGCGAGTACATGCTCATACTCAGCTACAGTTCGTAGGAGGTCGATCTCTTGATCTAGCGGTGACGTATAGCTGCCATCGTCATCGAGGCTGAGAGACTGCTGCTTGCGGAGTAGACTTTGCACACGTACGTAGGCATTCTGTACGTATGGGCCCGTCTGCCCTTGCATATCTACACTGGCTTGTGGGTCAAATGTCATACCCTTCTGCGGCTGCACTTTGAGTATGAAGAACTTGAGAGCAGCCAGCCCTAGTTTACGGTGTAGACTTGCTTGTTCCTCGGGGTTGAGTGCTTCTATAGCGCTGCGATCTTTGGTACTATCGGCGGCTACTTGTATGACTTCTGCGATGAGGTCATCCGCATCTACGACGGTACCTTCGCGGCTCTTCATACGACCACTTGGCAGGTCGACCATACCATATGACAGGTGATATAGCCCCTCCGCAAATGGCTCGTCGAGACGTTTCATGATTTCAAATAAGACCTTGAAGTGGTAGTCCTGCTCATTACCGACCACGTAGACCATCTTGTCAGCCTTGTAGTCACTATATCGCTGCTGGGCTGTACCGATATCTTGGGTCATGTAGACGGCTGTACCATCACTGCGCAGGACGATTTTCTCATCCATGCCTGCGTCGGTAAGGTCTACCCATACGCTACCGTCGTCCTTACTGTAGAAGATATCCTTGTCCTGACCTTTTTGCACGCTTTCTTTGCCCAGTAGATAGGTGTTGCTCTCGTAATAGAGCTTGTCAAATGATACACCTAGCGCCTCATAGGTCTTGTCAAAACCCTCATAGACCCATCCATTCATCTTGCGCCATAGACTAACCGTATCTGGATCACCTGCCTCCCACTTTAGTAGCATTTGTTTGGCTTGTTCGCCCAGCTTGCTGTAATTGTTAAAGTAGTCGTTCTTGTATCGCTTGTAAAATACATCATCGCTCTCATCGGCCTTACCCTGTTGCTGGTATACCTCCGTAGCTGTAGTGGTTGTCTGCCAGTTGGCATATTCCTCACCTAGAGCTTGGTTAAACCGCACATAGTACTTACCCACGAGGTGGTCACCCTTCTCACCCGTAGTCTCTGGCGTCTCTCCTCCACCGTATAGTTGCCAGGCTAGCATGCTCTTACAGATGGCGATGCCTCTGTCATTGATGATCTGTGTGTTGACGACATCGTAACCCGCTGCTCGTAAGACCTGGCTCACAGACCAGCCTAGGAGTATGTTGCGGATATGGCCGAGGTGGAGCGGTTTGTTGGTATTAGGCGATGAGAACTCGACCATGACCGTCTGCCCCTTCTGTGGTAGACGGCCGAAACTATCATCTGATAGCATCTCGTCCAAGGCATCATTCCAGAAAGACTTGCTCAGACTGAGATTAAGAAAGCCCTTGATCGTGTTGTGTCCATCTACAATATCGACATGCTCAGCTAGGTAGTTACCTACCGCCTCACCGAGTTGTGGTGGCGCGACCTTGGCAGCCCGTAAATATGGGAATATGACAATGGTATAGTGACCGTCGAACTCCTTACGAGTTGGCGAGAGTTGTATCGACGTAGGATCTACATCTACGCCATACAGTGATGACATAGCGGCTACGAAACCGTCTTTTAGTTGTTGATAATGCTGCATTGGGCTGTATATGCTGTTTTCAGCTATTTGAAAATCGACCGCAAAGATAGATTAACGTCTTGATAGGCCTATGCACCATATTAATTATATGCGGAGCTTTCGGATTATACGTTGTACTACCCGCTCTATCGGTCCTTTACTCCAGACGATTACGTCTGCACGACGGTAGTAAGGTCTTCTACTTCCTAGGTGCTGCTGTATGTATCGCAGTAGCGATCGACCTTGGTGTTGTTCGACGAGCGGTCGGTCACTAGACGCCTGCAGTCGCTCTGCGATGGTAGCAATAGAGGTCTTGAGGTATACGACTCTACCGGCAGAGGTCAATCTGTCCATCATGTCGTCGTTACACGGGAGCCCTCCACCGGTGGAGATCACGATGTGGTCTGGATGGTGATTGATGATTGCCGCTATGGCCTGAGACTCCAGCGATCTGAAATGGGCCTGACCTTCTTCTGCAAAGATGTCACTGATAGACCTACCTGCCTCCTCTATGTAGTTATCTGTATCTATGAAAGGCACATCAAGGTGATCAGCCAACAATCTACCGACTGTCGACTTTCCTGATCCCATATATCCCACAAGGAAGATGCGCATACCTTACTTTTGTGACAATGATACGAGTTACACTTTTACTGTGCATAATATCTCTATGCTCTTGCCGAGAAGATAAGCCAGGCAGCACTATGTCCGCCCAAGAGATGGCAGACTTTATAGATATAGACGTCACGGCAGAAGCACCCGTCGATCCTGATCGTGGTATACCAGAGTGGGATGCCACCGCCTATGATTTTGGGGAGGTACAGGAGGGCGATACTGTGGTCTACGACTTCGTGATTACTAACCGAGGCAAGAAGCCCTTTCTGATCACGGGTAGTAAGACCGACTGCGGCTGTACTGTGCCTACTTATGAGGACAAACCGATAGAGGCCGGTGCCAGTGAGGTGATACAGGTGCGATTTGCCAGTGATGGCAGGTCAGGATCTATTGATAAAAAGGTGAGCATTTTTACCAATGTCAAGCCTCATCATCATACCTTGCGCTTAAGTGGTGAAGTTATAAGCACCACTACCCAACCATAAGTTGATCACTATGCACGCGTTACTATTTACACTCCAGGCACAGCAGAGTCCTATTTTGCAGTTTGTACCATTCTTGCTGGTGCTCTTCATTATCTATTTTTTCTTTATTCGCCCACAGGCTAAAAAGCAAAAAGAACAGAACACCTTTACGGAAGATCTCAAAAAGGGAGATACGGTCGTGACAGGAAGTGGTATAGTCGGCAAGGTCAGTAAGATCGAAGATAGCATGGTGACCCTAGAGGTAAGTGCCAAGACATTTATACCATTCGTCAAAGGTGCTATCAACAAGGATATGACCGAGGCCTACCAGGCAGGTAAGGAGGTCGTGACTGGAGAAGGTAAGTAAACTACCTTTGTCAGCGGCATGATACCGCAACGTACCGTACAACATATACTAGAGACAGCTCAGATACAAGACGTCGTCGAGGACTTCGTCAATCTCAAGCGTCGTGGGTCCAACATGATTGGCCTATGTCCTTTTCATGATGAGAAGACACCGTCGTTTACCGTATCACCATCCAAGAACCTATGCAAGTGTTTTGGCTGTGGTAAGGGCGGTAGCCCTGTCAACTTCATCATGGAGCACGAGGGTCTGTCCTTTCCCGAGGCCTTAAAATTTCTGGCCAAGAAGTACAATATCGAGATAGAAGAGACCCAGCAGACAGCGGAGCAGATACAGGAGAAACAGGTCCGTGACAGTCTATTTATCCTCAACCAGTACGCCAGCGAATACTACCAGAAACAACTCTTTGAGTCGGATCGTGGTCGGGCCATCGGGCTGAGTTACTTTAAAGAGAGGGGGTATCGAGAGGCTACGATCAAGAAGTTTGGCCTGGGATATGCGCCAGCTACCCGCGACACATTCACACAGACAGCTACCGCAGCGCAATACAATCCAGAATATCTCAAGGCACTAGGATTAACGAGTAAGCGGGGCTTTGATTTTTTTAGAGATAGGGTCATGTTTACGATCCATCATCTATCGGGTAAGGTCGTAGCGCTGGCAGGTAGGACCCTCAGCACAGATAAGAAGGTACCGAAGTACATCAATAGCCCAGAGTCGGAGATATACAATAAGCGTAAAGTCCTCTACGGGCTCTACCAGGGTAAGAAAGCGATCAGAGATCAGGACGAGTGCATCATGGTTGAGGGCTATACCGATGTCATCACCCTCCACCAGGGCGGTGTGGAGAATGTCGTGGCTAGCTCGGGTACAGCACTAACCAAAGATCAGATACGACTCGTCAAGCGCTACACACCTAATATCAAGATCGTCTATGATGGCGATGCAGCGGGTATCAAGGCCGCCCTCCGAGGTCTAGACCTAGTCCTGGAGCAAGACATGAATGTCAAGCTCGTCCTCCTACC
>CAYMFD010000043.1:0-19787 GCA_964389475.1 uncultured Saprospiraceae bacterium | reverse complement strand
CAGACTCCGCCTGATACGAAGTTCTTGATCACGGATGAGCCGCAGGAGCGAGATATCATCAGGGTGCTGATCAGCTATGGAGATCGCTACTACGACGAAGAAAACAATTATACAGTAGCCCAGTATATCCTCGACAACCTGCAGGATCTCGAGAGTCCGTTCGATACAGCCGCTTATGATCAGATCATCACTATATGCCGAACGAGGTTGACTAATGGCGAGTCTATCAACAGTGATGTATTTGTTAATCATCCCGACCAAGAGATCAGCAAGATAGTAGTAGACCTGCTAGCTACCCCACACCACTATGCTAACTGGGCAGAGAGAGGCGTTATGCTGCAGACACAGAAAGCACCAGACGAAAACTACGAACGAGACGCGTTTCAGAGTGTGATGCGCTTCAAATTAAAGAAAGTCAAGCGGGGTATCAAGGAACTAGAAACTATGATCAAAGAGCCATCCAAGCGACCGGAGGACCTAGACGAGGCAACCCTCATTAAAGTCTTGCAACTTAAGATGAACGAACGCAATGAGATTGCTCGCCAGTTGAGTACGATAATATTGTAGCATTACCACTGAAGATATTTATTACAATAGACAAAAATAATTACCCTCCTTTCTTACTAAAGACTTTGCTTAGATCAATTTTGAGATCTGGGAATATCTGGGGTGATATCTCTCCATCCGCTACGTAGGTTGATATACGTTGGTATTTGCCATCCTGCAAGGAGAAAACCTCGATAGAGCGATGTACAGGGTCTACTATCCAATACTCAAGCACGAAAGACTCTTCATATAGGTCGTATTTGTCATTTAGGTCTTTCTTGGCTGTATGAGGTGATAAGATCTCTATGATCCAGTCCGGTGCTCCGTGGCAGCCTTGCTCAGTGATCTTAAGTGGATCACAGATTACACATAGGTCAGGCTGTACGACTCGATCTGAAGCTTCTATTTTTTTGCCCTTGATGGGTAAAACAACGTCAAAGGGTGCTGAAAACAACTCGCAAGACTTTCCTTGAAAATAGGAGTAGATCGTATGATGTAAGCTAGCAGATATACGCTGATGGGTTGTACTAGGGGCAGGGCTCATCTTATATATCTTTCCTCTGATGATTTCAACCATATCATCGAAAGTAAACTTAAGGTAGTCCGCGTAAGTGTAAGATTTATGTGTTTTGACGTTTATCATCATGACCAAAGATAACGACTCTAATACTAGTAGTCGATCTCTTCTAAAAAATCCTACCAGGGTTCAATATTCCCTTTGGATCCATTGCTGCCTTAAGCGTACGCATGAGTGCTATTTCGCCCTCTGTACGGCAATACTTAAGGTAAGCCTTCTTGTGCAACCCTACGCCATGCTCTGCTGAGACCGAGCCACCGAGTGCCTTAAGCGGCGGGTAGACGACTTGGTTAATCTGGTGGCGTAGCGTGTCGCTGGTGTCCTGCTTGTCGACTATGAGGTGCATGTTTCCATCGGCTATATGTCCGAATGGATAGACGGCATCTACTCCATCAAGCTTAAGTAGTTGTGCCTTTACATCGCGGATGGTCTCTCCTATCGCTCCTACAGGCATGGATATATCGTAGTGCTGATCGTAAGTGCATTGCGAGGCAATGACATGTACGTCTTCTCTGATCGTCCAGAACCATTCTAGATCAGCATCCGAGGTAGCCATAGCGCCGTCTTCGACGATGCCTAGCTCTACGGCTGCGATCACGAGTTGCTCTAGAGTGTCGTAGTCTTGCTGATAGTCAGTCCCGAGAGACTCTACCAGGACGTAGAAGTTGTGGCCGTGTGGTATAGGTGGCTGCATGCGTGCCGGCGGAGACGTCATCTGTACATACGTATTGCCCCAGATAAGCTCGTAGCCACTCAGTTTGCCGCCTAGGCCAGCATCTACATGCTTGAGGAATCGTACGACACTATCATAGTCATCCAACGCCACGAAGGCACTACAGCGAGCAGGGCTGATTTCTACGAGACGCAGTACTGCCTGGGTGATAATACCCAAGGTGCCTTCACTACCTATGAATAACTGCTTGAGGTCGTAGCCACTGTTGTCCTTGATTATTTTCTTGAGAGAGGTGATGATGGTACCATCGGCAAGCACAGCCTCCACACCCAGGGTCAAGGCTCGAGCCATACCATACTTCAGCACACGCAGACCACCAGCATTATTGGCTAGCATACCGCCTACTTGAGCCGATCCCTTAGCACCATAGGTGAGCGGAAATAGCAGCCCCGCCTCTTCAACAGCATCGTGCAGGTGCTCTAGGATGACGCCGGCCTCTGCAGTGACCGTTCTAGCATCTGTGTCGATCTCTACGATCTTATTCATCCGCTCCAGCGATACCACGACGTCTTGTGCCGAGACCTCCGTACCACCTACGAGATTGGTAAGTCCACCGAAAACACTGACGGTCTGGCCATGCGCATGACAGACCTTCATAATAGCAGATACCTCGCTCGTGGAGGTAGGCAGTACCAGTGCCATTGCTGCTAGTGGTTGATCCATATGCCAGATATGGTGGTACCTGTCCTTGAGCTGATCACCCGTCATTACCTGCTCTGGAGTGAGTACAGATAGGAGGTCTTGTATAATCGTTGTAGGCATGTCTAGCCGAGTACTTTATCTATGAAATATGGTAACGTTTTTACGAAGCCTTGCTCGCGGCTCACCTTGGGCTCCCACTTGAGTATCTCGGCAGCCAAGTTGATATTGGGCCGACGCTTTTTGGGGTCGTCCTCTGGTAGGGGCTTGTTGATGAGGTGGGCATCTTGATTACCCACTAGGGCTAGTACTTCTTTCGCAAACTGGCCTATGGTCACCTCGTCAGGGTTGCCGATGTTGACGGGTAGGTGGTAGTCTGAGAGCAGTAGGCGGTAGATGCCTTCTACGAGGTCGTCCACATAACAGAAAGACCTCGTCTGGCTCCCATCGCCAAAAATAGTAAGCCCCTCTCCTCTCAGTGCCTGACTAAAGAATGCAGGTAGCACCCGTCCGTCATTGACACGCATCCTAGGTCCATAGGTGTTGAATATCCGAACTATGCGGGTCTCCAGCCCATGGTAAGTATGGTAGGCCATCGTGATAGCCTCCTGAAAACGCTTGGCCTCATCGTATACCCCACGTGGTCCGATAGGATTGACATTACCCCAGTAGTCCTCCGTCTGTGGATGTACCAGGGGATCGCCGTACACCTCACTGGTCGAGGCGATGAGTAAGCGACTATTCTTTTCTTTGGCCAGACCTAGTAGGTTGTGTGTGCCCAGACTACCGACCTTGAGGGTCTGGATGGGCATCTTGAGATAGTCGATGGGGCTTGCTGGACTGGCGAAGTGCAGTATGTAGTCAAGCTTGCCAGGTACATGCACGAACTTCGATACATCGTGGTGGTAGTACTCGAAGCGATCTAGGCTGAAGAGGTGTTCTATGTTGTCTAGCGTACCCGTCAGTAGATTATCCATGCCGATGACATGATACCCCTCCGCTATAAAACGATCGCATAGGTGGCTACCTAGAAAGCCAGCAGCACCTGTAATTAAAACTCTTTTCATGCCTCCGATTCTATGTATTTGTGAGCAACATATGCCTCTAGTCGATCAAAAAATGTCTTGAGCTCATCCCACGTGTTGTCGGCATTGACGATGACGAGGCGGATGAAGTAATCATCTCGGAAGCTACCATAACCCACCATGAATTCACCGTCTCGGTTGAGGTCGTTGCACAGGGTAGTCGGCGGTATGTCTCGATAGTTGAAGCAGACGGCTACACTTTGGTGGCAGGAATATAGGTGGTAGTCTGGGTGAGCCTCTAGGTAGTCACGACATTTTTTGGCGAGTGCCATCTGGTGGTCGACCATGTGCTCTATCCCCTCGTGGCCTTTCTCCTTGTATAGCATCCAGAATTTAAGAGCATCGTTACGGCGACCACACTGCATCGATATCTTGCCAGGGTTGAGGTCATCATCTGCCGTCTGGTAGAGGTAGCTCGCTGGTTCATCAAAGGAGTCGTAAAGGTGCTTGCCTTCTTTGACCACAATAAAACTAGTGGACAAAGGTGTGCTCAACATCTTATGTGGGTTGACGCTAAAGCTATCTGACCGCTCCACTCCTTTAATTAAGTGGACATGCTGCTTACTCCAGATCATAGACCCGCAGTAGGCACCATCGACATGCAGCCATATCTCGGGATGATCGGCTATGACATCTGCTATATCGTCTATGGGGTCAAAGGCTCCAAGTACGGTCGTACCCGCTGTAGCATTGATGAAGAATGGATGCAAGCCGGCGGCCTTATCTTCTGCGATTTGCTGTCGCAGGGCATTTATTAGCATCCTGCCACGATCGTCCGTAGCGATGCGTCTTATACGCTGGCGACCGACGCCACAGAGTGCTGCGTTTTTGGTAATACTGTAGTGAGAGCAGTCGCTGGTGTACCCTACTAGCTGCAGCGTACCACCCGTCTCGCTCCACTTAGTGTCACGGCGATCTCTAGCCATGATCATCGCCTTGAGATTGGTCATTGATCCACCAGCCGTCATAGTACCATGTGCCTCTGCCCCATAGTTTATACGACGAATGATCTCCTTTATAATTACCTGCTCGACCAAGACCATCGGACCCGCGACCTTATAAGTGTACATGCTCGTATTAAGCATCACAGCTAGCATATCTCCGATCGTAGCTATCTCTTCTCTACCACCGAATAGCTGGTTAAAGAACCGCGTGCTAGAGGTCTTAGGCGTCTGGTCGATAAGGCTTGATACCACAGCTAGCAACTGCTCACGGTCTAGGCCCTTGTCATTAAGATCTAGATCTAGCAAGCTATGATAGGTCTCGGGTGACTGCGGCTTGGGTACGGGGTCGGCCTGCTCACGGTCAACCACTCGATCTATGAGCGACAGTAATAAGTCTTTTTCTGCTGGAGACATGCTATCTATATATGGCGACAAAGCTAATCAATAGAGACAATAGAGATGTGACCCTCAATCGGCATCGGCTGATCGACTGTGGCATCTTGTTATTTTTGACAGTGTAGTGAGATGACTATCAGATTTATCTTACATCCTTATTGCAATTAGCGATTATCTTTACTACTTTGGGAATACCACCAGTACACAAGACTATGTTGACATCACACTTTGATACTTTTCGTAAGAAAGTTATAGGGATAAACGAGTACATCGATACTCCCTATGCTCGACAGTTACCACTGGTTTATGCAGACTGGACAGCTAGTGGTAGGATGTATGCGGACATAGAGCAGCGCTTGCAGGATCACTTCTACCCTATGGTGGCCAATACACATACCGATACTAACGATACGGGCATGACCATGACATATGCCTACCACAAAGCCAAGCAGATCATCAAGGCCCATATCGGCGCTAGTGATAACGATGTGTTGATATCATGTGGTTCTGGTATGACGGGTGCCGTGTGCAAGCTACAGCGTATACTCGGTCTCAAGGCCCATGAGCGACATATGGACTGTCTAGCTACTACGGAGGAGGAGCGGCCCGTTGTTTTCGTTAGTCATATGGAGCACCACTCCAATCAGACAAGCTGGATAGAGACCCTAGCGGATGTAGTGGTTGTGCCGCCATGCTCACGAGGACTCGTATGTCCAGATAAGTGGAAGGAGACGATAGCCGCATATGCACACAGGACGACAAGGATTGCCGCGATCACCTCTTGTAGTAATGTGACGGGTATAATCACTCCATACATGGATGTCGCACAGGTGATGCACGAGGTGGGTGGACTTTGTTTTGTGGACTTCGCCTGCTCAGCGCCATACATCGATATCGTCATGCATGAGGATGATGCCTCAGGTCGATACATCGATGCCTTGTACTTTTCACCGCACAAGTTTTTAGGCGGGCCAGGCACTACGGGCATCCTTGCATTTTGTAAAGAGTTATACACTAACGAAGTCCCAGATCACCCGGGTGGTGGTACGGTCGACTGGACTAATCCTTGGGGCGAGCACAAGTTCGTTGACAATATAGAAGATCGCGAGGACGGTGGTACGCCACCCTTCCTCCAGACGATCAGAGTCGCTATGTGCTGCGAGCTCAAGGATCAGATGGGAGTCGATAATATACACGCTAGGGAGGCTGAGCTGTTAGAGATTATATGGTCAGACCTAGAGGGAGTCGACAACCTACACATACTTGCAGATCAGCACAAAGACCGCCTAGGCGTCATCTCGTTCTACATCGATGGCCTGCATTACAACCTAGCCGTCAAGATGCTTAACGATCGTTACGGCATACAGACACGTGGTGGATGCTCTTGCGCAGGTACATACGGTCACTACCTACTCAATGTAGATCAAGAGTGGTCACAGGCTATCACCAAAGAAATCAGCAGTGGCAACTGCAGCAATAAGCCGGGCTGGGTACGTTTTAGCATACACCCTACGCATACCGATGAGGAGGTCAGATACATCTGTGAAGGTATTAAGGAGGTCGCTAATAATTACCGCACCATGCTAGAGGATTACGACTTTAACCCAGTCACAGGTAGCATCCGCCATAAGCGTGATCAGGCTAGAGTGATGCGTGAGCAAAAGGTCGATAATTGGTTGTTTTTCAGTAAGAAAGAGGTGGTTGTTTAGTTGTTGAATGGTTCAACTTCTGCTCCGGGTGGCATAGGTTGCTTACCCTTAGAAAGTGCGGTCTTATCAATCGGGTGCTTGACGTATGGATCTAGGCCGTAAGCCTGTAGAGATGCCACATAAACCGCCTCCAGACGGTCCTCACGGGGAATCTGCTCCGGGCTTTCTGCAGCCAAAGTCATCAGTAGTTTTACCCTGGATTTATCTACTATATCCAAGCCTTCTTACTGCATCATCTATCTCATTTGAAAAGCACACCCCTAGTAGCTTCTTTACTAATCCAACTTAAGTACTTGCAAGAATGCCTTCTGCGGCACCTCGACACTACCTATCTGGCGCATCTTCTTCTTACCCTTCTTCTGCTTCTCTAGTAGCTTACGCTTACGAGTGATATCACCTCCGTAACACTTGGCGGTTACATCCTTTCGCAGGGCAGAGATGGTTTCTCTTGCTATGATCTTAGCACCGATACTAGCCTGTATAGCGATAAGGAACTGCTGTCTAGGCAATAGCTCCTTGAGGCGCTTGGCGATTTTACGACCTACGTACTCGGCCTTACTGCGGTGTACGAGTGATGACAAGGCATCTACGGGCTCACCATTGAGCATGATGTCTAGCTTGACGAGGTCAGAACTGCGATAGTCGATCATCACATAATCGAAAGACGCATAACCTCTACTGATGGACTTAAGCCGGTCGTAGAAGTCAAAGACGATCTCTGCCAGCGGCATCTCAAAAGTCAGCTCTACTCGCTCCTCGGTGAGGTAGACTTGCTTGGTCAGTTCGCCACGCTTGTCCATACAGAGCTTCATGATCGTACCGAAGTACTCAGGCTTGGTGATGATCTGTGCTCGTATGTAGGGCTCTTCTACAGCCTGCAGTAGCGTAGGGTCTGGTAGATCGTTAGGCGTATTGACCTTCATTCTGGTCTCAGGGTCCCGCTTGGTATAGGCGTAGTAGCTTACGTTAGGTACCGTCGTGATAACCTCCTGGTCGTACTCTCTAGATAGTCGCTCTTGGATGATCTCCAAGTGTAGCATCCCGAGGAATCCACACCTGAAGCCAAAACCAAGTGCCACTGAGCTCTCAGGCTCAAAGACTAAACTAGCGTCGTTAAGTTGGAGCTTTTCGAGGCTGTCTCGTAGTTCTTCGAAGTATTCATTCTCGACGGGATACACTCCAGCGAAAACCATCGGCTTGACATCTTCGAATCCGTCTATGCCTTCAGCACAAGGGTGTTCAGCATTGGTAATGGTATCACCGACCTTGATCTCCTTGCTCTCTTTGATACCTGTGATCAAGTATCCTACATCACCTGTAGAAAGGACCTTCTTCGGTATTTGGTCGAGTTGTAAGATTCCTATCTCATCAGCATTATACTCAGCACCTGTATTAAAGAAGCGGACCTTGTCTCCTTTACGCATCTCTCCATTGAGTATGCGGAAGTAGGCGATTACACCTCTGAAGGAATTGAATACGCTATCGAAGATCAGGGCCTGCAGTGGCGCCTTAGGATCTCCCTCTGGAGCTGGCACTCGCTCAACGATAGCCTCCATGATATCGGTAATCCCTATCCCTGTCTTACCACTCGCATGTACGATATCCGCCTTGTCACAACCTATCAGGTCGATGATCTGGTCGGACACCTCATCTATCATGGCAGACTCCATGTCTACCTTATTAAGCACAGGTATGATCTCTAGATCATGCTCGATAGCTAAGTATAGATTACTGATGGTCTGAGCTTGTATACCTTGGCTGGCATCTACGAGCAGTAAGGCTCCTTCACAAGCAGCGATAGACCTTGATACCTCGTAGCTAAAGTCAACGTGACCTGGCGTGTCGATTAGGTTAAATACGTACTTCTGATCGTCTGCACGGTCGTAGTACATCTGTATCGCATGACTCTTGATCGTAATCCCTCGCTCTCGTTCGATATCCATATCGTCAAGGGCCTGATTCTTCATCTCACGTTCTGAGATGGTCTTAGTTTCTTCTAATAGTCTGTCACTCAAGGTGCTCTTACCGTGATCGATGTGTGCTATTACGCAGAAGTTTCGGATGTTCTTCATATTCGGAGACAAATATACATGCATACCTTTTGCCTAGCGATGATTATCTCATATGCCTTATCGTAATATGACAGCCTAGTGAAGTAAGCAAGTAGACAGCTAAGACTTTTCATTTCTCCAGCTTCCCAACTAGCAGTCCTTCACTTTCGTACTTTTGGACAAAATATCACCGCTATGACTCCCATCCACTACGTAGAATTCAAGTCAACTGACCTTACGGCTACTAAGGTCTTTTACGGCGCTGCCTTTGGCTGGACCTTTACAGACTACGGCCCTACCTACACGGCGATTACGAAGACGGGCATTGATGGCGGATTTGAATTCACAGATCAGCCTATCGTCAATGGGGCCCTAGTCATACTCTATGATGACGACCTGCTGGCTGCCAAGGATAAGGTGATCGAGGCGGGTGGCACCATCTCCGTTGACATATTCTCCTTCCCTGGTGGAGAGCGATTTCAGTTTATCGATCCCAGTGGTAATGAACTGGCGGTATGGAAAGAGATCAGTTAAAGTCTGTACAGTATTCCCGCTCTAGCGCCTAGATTGTGACGCTTTTCAGTGTCGAATTGATTGTCTGGGAGACCGTCCATCAGCTGCGTGCGAGCATCTACACCCACGGTTAGATCAAGGTTAGCTGTCAAGCCCAGTCGTACACCTGCCTGTAGGTGAGCCGCTACGTTAAAGTCGCTACGAGCAGGGCTCGTACTACCGGCGGGACGATTCCACGAGACAATTTGTGGCTCCAGTCCAGCACTGAAATATGGTGTCACTAGATGACCAGATATCGGTTGGCTGTACCCAACGGCAAAGATGGCACCGACCGATGTATAGGTATCTGTGAAACTGAGACCTTCTTCTGGTTCAATGTCGGGGTTAAACACACCTGTAGAGTCGATCTGACTTGGCCATCTCCAACCATCACCCACAAAGTTTTTTTGCGACTTCCATGTTGAATAAGCTAGACCGGCCTCAAAGTAGAGATGGTTAGGCATAGTCTTTCCATACTTGAGTGATAGGCTACGCGTGGTTGCTCCGCTATTTTGCACACCGTCGACATCGGATAAGTAAGTAGGGCCACTGATACCGTAAGCAAGACCTGCGTCTAGGTGTAAGTAAGACTGCGCAGAGAGCATTGTGCAGGTGCAAAGGATGGTTAGTAAGGCGAGTAGTTTCATGATCTATTGTATGTGTACGGATCAATAACGTTTGAGAATGGACTTTTATACATGGTCATGGATTATTTTATCTTTGGACAAAACACCTATACATGATACGATCAATCTCCTCAGCCGCCCTAGTAATAGCGGTAATTGCCTCGACCTTTGCACAATACACCTTTACGGATGATGTACGCTTACCATGTACCGAAGTTAAAAACCAACAACGTACGGGTACCTGCTGGTCGTTTGCCACGGCGTCATTCCTAGAGAGTGAGCTCAAGCGGATGGGCCAAGGTGACGTCGACCTATCAGAGATGTACGTCGTACGCAGTATCTACAATGACAAGGCCATGAACTACATGCTACGTCAGGGCAAGGCCAACTTTAGCCAGGGTAGCCTCTCGCATGACCTGATGAGGATAGTCAGCGTCGCAGGTGTGATGCCAGAGGCAGTCTATGACGGGATGATAGATGATGCAAAAGGTCACGATCACTCTGAGATGGAGGCCGGTCTCAAGGGCTACCTCGATGGCGTACGTAAACAGATTCGCCTGAGCCCATACTGGCAGACGGCCTTTGGCGGCATCATGGACGCTTACATGGGTGCCGCGCCAGATCGCTTTACGGTCAATGGCAAGTCGTATGATCCGTACAGCTATGCGCAGGCACTGGGCATTAACCCAAGGGACTATTTGTCGATCACATCATTTACCCATCACCCCTTCGGTGAGTCATTTATACTTGAGATCCCAGACAACTACAGTAATGGATCCTACTACAATATGCCACTTAATGACCTGGTCGCGACGATAGATAAGGCGCTAGATGATGGATATACGGTCGCCTGGGACGGTGACGTGAGTGAGGATGGTTTTAGTAGTAAGCATGGCGTCGCTGTACTGCCTATAGACTTTGATAAAGAGAAGACCTTCGAGGCACCCGCTGACGAAGAGATAGTAACCCAAGAGAGTCGCCAAGCCGCCTTTATGGATTACCGCACGACGGACGATCACCTCATGCACATCATCGGTAAGGCCAAAGATCAGAATGGCACACCTTACTACATCATCAAAAATAGTTGGGGTGAGCGAGGCCCATACGATGGACTACTCTACATGTCACTACCCTACCTTAAGGCTAAGACGGTTGGCGTGATGGTGCATCGGGATGTGGTTAAGATGTAATGTATAAAAGTAAGAGAGTTGAAAACCGAGTTATCCAACCTCTCTTACTTGCTGAGATGGAAGTTACTTACTGCAAACAACACAAGTTAGCTCTCCGCCGTCTACATATATGCTGCTAGGCAGTGAGCCAGTATTAGACCTTGTTTCAGTTGTATACCAAAGGTTACCATTTTCATTTGCGAGACTTGTTGGAGCAGAGGGATTATCGTCAACGCAGACATAATTAGATTTCTCTTGTTGGTACGTCGTTGACATCACGTACCCGGAGTATTGTTCTGTCCATCCTACAGGACATGTGTTAGTCGCTGGAATCATGATGGTGTTAGCGTATTCTACCTCACATACAGCACAGACGCCTGTAGCTTGACTATGATCGGTCCCACTGGGGAATGCTGTTTCATATTCTGTCCCATAAATCAGGCTAAGATTCTGAGCACCTGGTATAATGTCTTGGTAGACAGGCGCATCAGTTATACATAGTGTGTTAGCGCCACTACCAGTGTGATTAAATTGAGTACCTGCTGCATATCCAGAATAAACTAAATCAGCTCCCGGACAATCGTTCCTACCCCAGTGAGTATAGGTGGAGGATACTTGTACAGGTGGAGGAGAAAGAGCCTTCCAACTGCTCGATACACTATTCCAAGCATAGTAGCCGGGGACGACATTGTCGGGTGCCGTACCCGCCGTAGCAGTATTGTAGACCAATAAGCCATCGGGCATTTCTATGGCTGGAGTAACTGTTACGCCGTCCTTAGATATGGGAGCAGTATCGATGATGCTATTGAGAGCAACTTTATTGGGAAGAAAACCTTTGTCTGGAGCCCCTAAGTCTAGGCTTGCTGTAGAGTCTGGCATATTTGTGCCAATGCCTACAGTTCCGGATTGAGCTACTACTACTTGGTTAAAGGCAAAAATTGCGAAAATTAGAAGTGTTTGTTTCATGACTAATCATTTGGTAAAAGTGGGTTTACACGAATTTACATCATAGGAGCCAGTTTACCGCTCACAACACGTCTGTAAACCTCACACCAGGCGAGGTTCTCTGTCCAGCAAATCAGCAAATACAGCAAATCGAAATGTAAGTCGATAGCGACTAACTTGAGTTTCGCTTCGGAGGGAGTTGTCCGCAGCCGCCGTTTCCTTATAAAAGTGTAGATTAGCTATCCATGGCAATAGACGATCTACTAGTAATAAAGCATGCTCAAGTCAAAGTAGCATCCTTTATAGAAGCTAAGAGGCCTCCGGCAGACATACGACCAAAACTAGATTTAGGCTTTACTTACGAGAAAGGCGTGTTCTTGCTACACGAGACGAGACCACATCCAATTCATAAGACGAAGTACGTAGATTATCCTTTTGCCAAGCTACGCTGGATACAGACACAGCATATGTGGAAGTTATACTGGAAAAGAGCGAGTGGTGCCTGGGATCTTTATGAGCATAACATAGAAGATGCAGACATCCATGAACTATTGACCGTGATCGATGATGATAGCTATGGCTGCTTCTTCGGGTAGGTAGATAGTTTGTTGGTTGAGTGGATCACTGGTTGGATCGTTTAAATCATATGCCTGCACGGCTGGAGCCATCGGCGACAATATTGACACCCTGGAGCTGGAGTGTGTCAAGCTTGGCTGATCACCGCAAACCGCAAACCGCAAACCGCTTACCGCCCACCGAACACCGAACACCGAACACCGCACCCCGCATACCGCATACCGCTATCTCGCCCCAAAAAGCAAACTACCCAACCTTACCATCGTACTACCCTCTTCTATAGCCAATTCGTAGTCGCCGGACATACCCATACTTACTGTATCAAAAGTTGATGGCATGTCGTAGTCTAGCAGGAGCCTGTCGTAGATCGCCTTAAGCTTTCTAAACTCCTTTCGTACTTGCTCCTTGTCATCGGTGAAGGTCGCCATGCCCATCACACCACGAGCACATACATGATCTGCGTCAGCAACGATCGCCATGACCTCATCTATGTCTTGGTCAGTCAGGCCATACTTGCTGTCCTCGGTCGCTATGTGAAACTGTAGCAAGATATCTACAGTACGGCCTGCCGCCTCTGCCTCAGCGTTGATTTTGCGTAACAGGCGGATGCTGTCTACGGAGTGGATCATCGAGACGAATGGCACGATGTCGCGGACTTTGTTGCGCTGTAAGTGACCGATCATATGCCACTCGATATCCTCGGGCAGGGTGGCGGCTTTATCGACGAGCTCAGGTACTCGATTTTCGCCAAAGATCCTCTGCCCCTGATCGTAGAGGTCTTGGATCATCGCTTTGGGCTTGGTCTTGGAGACAGCTACGAGGGTAACGTCTTCTTGGTCGAGTAGACCCATGATCTGTGAGTATTGCATATAGCAGTAACGGCGGCTTCGTCTAGACAGTTTTGGCTTCGTCCCAGAGTTTGTCCATTTCGTCGAGGCTCATATCAGTGAGGTCTTTGGCGGCATGCGCTTCGATATATTCAAATCGCTTTTTAAACTTCTTATTCGTCCGCTCTAGAGCCGTCTCAGGATCTACGCCAATATACCGGGCATAGTTGATCAGGCTAAAGAGTACATCACCGAACTCATCCTCCATGGCATCCTTGTCCTTGCCATGACGTGCCTGGTGGAGCTCGGCGATCTCCTCGGTTACTTTGGCCATGACGTCATCCGTCTCCGCCCACTCAAATCCTACTTGAGCCGTCTTCTCCTGCATGCGGTAGGCCTTGACCATGGCGGGCAGTGAGCGAGGCACACCGCCTAGTACGGACTTCTTGCCCTCGGCGAGCTTGAGCTGCTCCCAGTTACGCTTGACCTCTGCCTCGTCCTTGACCTTAACGTCACCGTAGATATGCGGATGGCGAGTGATCAGCTTCTCACATACGGCATTGAGGGCATCGGCGATGTCCCAGGCCTCGGTCTCCTCTGCTATCTTGGCATAAAATACCATGTGTAGCAGCAGGTCGCCCACCTCTTCCTTGACGCCATCTAGGTCGTTATCGAGTATCTCATCGGCTAACTCGTAGGTCTCCTCTATCGTGAGATTACGCAGTGTCTGCATCGTCTGCTTACGGTCCCACGGACACTCAGCACGCAGGGTATCCATTATCTCTAGCAACCGACCGAAAGCATTGACCTTTTTCTCCATAACTTTGTTACTCATATTGTCACTAAAGGTACAGTATCATGAATGAATTTTGGGCGGTATTCGCAATCATCTTCGTCACGTTCGGCGCTTCCTTCGTACTGATTAACCTACGTCAGATCGTCACCGGTCAGGACTTTAGAGGTACCTGTGCTAGTAATAATCCTATGCTCAAGGATGAGCTCGGCGAGTGTACCCTCTGTGGTAAGAAGGTCGAGGATGGTGAGGCCTGTGATAACTCAGACGGTAAGCCACTTCCACCTATGCCGCAGGTCGGCTAGGCAAATAGCCTCCACATTTTTAAACAATAGCTTACAGATTGGATTGTATGAGGGTCGCCCACGTATAGTGAGTGATACTTATTTGTAATTAACAATACTTCAAAACTAATTTTAAGACACTATGAAGCAATTTTTCACAGCAATACTAATGATCGTATCTGTAGCGCTAGTACAGGCACAGATCGAGACGCCAGCAGCCAGCCCCAAGGCTATGACCATGCAGACAGTCGGTCTCACAGACATCACTGTAGAGTACAGCAGACCAGCCGTAAAAGGCCGTACGATCTTCGCAGCGGATGGTCTAGTACCGTATGGCAAAGTATGGAGAACTGGTGCCAATGCCGTTACTAAGATGTCAACAGACGGACCGATCAACGTAGCTGGCGCAGACCTCGCAGCAGGTGATTACGCCATCCTCACTATGCCTGGCGAAAAAGACTGGAATGTACACTTCTACACGTACGACACATGGAGATGGTCAAACTACCTAGAGGTAGAGCCTGCAGCCGTAGTTACTGTTAAGTCTATGAAGTCACCAGCGATGATCGAGAACTTTACGATCGAGTTTACTCACCTAGATGGTGGTAATGCGCATATGGAGGTCAAGTGGGCCAACACGATGGTAGCACTACCGATCACTACTCCTGTAGATGACGTAGTGATGAAGCAGATCGATAAAGTGATGGCAGGACCTACTCCTGGCGATTACTACTCTGCAGCATCATACTACCACACTTCTGGTAAGGACCTTAACAAGGCGCTAGAGATGATCACTGTCGCAACAGATGTAGCAGAACCTAAGTACTGGCAGGTACGCCGCAAGGCACTGATACTAGCTGACCTAGGCAAGACTAAGGATGCAATCAAGACAGCTACTATGTCTAAAGAGCTAGCTATGAAAGCTGGTAACGATGACTACGTAAGACTAAACGAAAACTCAATTTCCGAGTGGTCTAAGATGTAAGAACATCTAAAGCAAAAAATAGAGAAGGCAGCTACGCGATCGTGTAGCTGCCTTTTTTTGTTGCTTTGATTGGTGTGTGCTTATCTAAATGGTGGAAGTACTCTAGAACTATTACCCTTCTCGTTCCCGTTATCCTAACAATCTCACCGCTTGTGATAGCACAAAACTAGGTAAGTAATGCATGGCTAAACTTAAACTAAGGTTTGAGTCTAGAATCCAAAGACTTTACCCAAGAAAAATTTCATTAGCATGAAAATCAAGAAATTCTCTATTAGGATGAAACCTGTCAGGCATATTTATTAGCCTTCCATCATACTGTAAAAAGAACGTACTAACCTCCTCTGATAGCTTCTTTTCATAGAGAAGCGGAGATATCTTTACCCTAAAGTTGACATCAATAGTCAGATATCCTTTGTCAAATGCTCTATCATGGATCGAGTTTAAGCATAGACCATTTTTTGGATTGAGCCTATTTTCTTTGTCCAAAGCCCATGGTTTAATGTGACTTGCCACTAAAAAAGTTGCTATTGACAGATTTGTGATACAGCACTTGCAGTTGTAAGAGGATAGAATTGTAGATCTGAAGAAGTTTTGATTTACTCTCTTTTTTACCACTGCATCTTTATCTAGTCCAACCCTGTTGAAGTGGTTTAATTCTATGGAGTCTGAAATGTCTTTGTTTTGCAGTTGTGCAACCAATAATTCACTTTCGTAGGCTAATTTCTCCCAATTTCCATGAAATTCATTCCATACGATTTCTTCCATTTTACTACCATTGCTTAACCCGACAATCCCTTGTTCTTTAAGAGCAGGGTCAAGCCTCCCTAAATTTCCAATCTTCATATTCAAGGCCGAGGGCGATCTGCCAAGAATTCTGGCGTATTTAATAATTATTGGATTGCTTTTACTGCTTTGTTTAAATGGTACTTTACAATACACATTAAACGCAATGATCGTTTCTTCTCTAGACCACTTTTTATTCCTCATCTTTTGTTTGTACAATTATCAGATTGTTAATCGAATAGTCCGAAAAAATTGATTCTACTAGTTCTTTCGTGAGGTCAGAGCTACCGCTTAATATGGTCCGAAAGATCTCAACTCTATCATCATTTGTCAGCTTGTGCAACATTTTAGAGTCTCTAAAAAACAGCATAAAATTAGAGCGGTCTATCTCCTTGTAATCCATCGTAATTCTTTAGATAATGGTCCTTTATTTGAAGTTGCTTTGATCTTCATGATTAGGTTACTGATATTTAGTAGTAATCTTCTTTAAATCTCAATTCTAATGTATTTAGATCTCCATACAATAGTACAAAATGTTTGGCTGTGTTCCTATATGAATTTTGATCGCACCAATAAGACTGGGAAGTTCAATATTAAAAGGTTTCTTTAATTTCTGCTCTGCTACTCATGCCTGAAATTACAGCGCATCAGAGAGCATACCTCACGTATTAACCATGTGAGCCGCCACATGGGGAAATCGTTGTAGGAGCTCGACTTTGAGGTCTTGTGTGATGTCAAGCGTATCTATGGCGGCAGACATATTCTCTAGCCAGGCATAGGCGCCATCGGCGGTGATCTGGTGGGGCATATGCCGGGCACGCATACGCGGGTGGCCATACTGCTCGGTGTAGAGGGCTGGCCCACCTAAGAACTGTGTGAGGAAGAGTCGCTGCTTGCCCTTGATGGTCGCGAAGTCATCCTTAAATAGGTGGTTGATCCGGTCGTCTTGCTGTACTCGACTGTAGAAGGCATCTACCAAGAGGTCGAGTTGGTCGGCGCCGAGGCGGTCATATAGTGATGTAGTCATGCTTACAATGTTGGTGGGGACAGGTAGGTCAATGTAGGTCACTCCCCTACTATGCCTTGGTTGATGAGGCTATCCGCACAGGTGATGATGGCTTCCTTGGGTGATCGTGGTTGCCAGTCTAGTAGGTTTCTGGCTTTAGCGCTATTTGCTTTTCGCTCGGCACCTATCTCGATGGTGGCTTGTCGTACTGATCCGTCTACTAGCCCTAGTGTACGCATGAGCCAGTTGGGTAGTAAACGTGAGGGTATCTTCCTATCAGGAAATGCCTGTCGCAGGGTCTGTGCCATGCTAGCCATCGTGGTGTAGCCTGCTGTAGCTAGTATGCGCTGGCCATCGGCATGGGGGCTTTCCATAGCCTTGATGTGTAGGTCGGCGACATCACGGACATCAACGATCTCAAAACCTATGCGTGGTATCATCGGTAGGCTGCCATTCATCATCTTTAGGATGATCTCAGCACTGGTGCCGTAGTCATCCTCTAGTATGGGACCTAGTACGGCACCTGGTAGTACCGTTGATACCTGCATCTTGTCCTTGCCGTAGCATTCGTTTTCGTAAAAGTTCCATGCTACCCGCTCCGCTAGTGTCTTGCTCCTGATGTAGGCTGTCGTATCGGCTATGACCTCATGGTCGGTCCACGTCTCCTCATCGTAAGTGCTATCTCTGTACATATTCTTTTTGCCATACAGTACAGCGGCGATTGATGATGTAACGATCGTCTTTGTCACGCCAGCTCGCAAGGCTGCTTGGAGGACATGTAGCGTGCCATCTACTGCAGGCTTGACGAGGTCGTCGTCCCGCTTGGGTATCGTCCTCGGAAATGGAGAGGCGACGTGCTGTACATAGTCCACGTCTTGCATGACGGCCTTCCAGTCGCTGAGATTGAGCAGGTCGGCCTCCACAAGTTCGAGGTGGGTGGTAGGCGCATGTTTTTCGATGACGGATCGTATGTGACTAGCCTTGGTAAGGTCTCGCATCGTACCTCGCACGGCATATCCTCGATTGAGTAGTTCTACGCCGATGTGTGATCCTATAAATCCGGTAATACCGGTAACAACTACTTTTTTCATGTACGCTTGTCCTTGGTTTTTGCGGTTGCCAAAATGTATAATGCTTGCAAGTTAAGATGTTATTTTTCCTGAGACACGATACACTACCTTTGCACCATGATGACATTCGAGGATTACAAGCTCAGCAAGCAAGTTAAATATGCTCTAGACGACCTAGGTCTGGTGCACCCCACGCCGATCCAGGCCGAGACCTTCGGGCCGCTGATGAGCGGTAAGAATATCATCGGTATTTCGCAGACGGGTACGGGTAAGACGATTGCCTTTGGCCTGCCGATCATACAGGAGCTGGGCTATTCGCCGTCAAGGCATCCCCGGGTGGTCATCCTCGTCCCGACTAGAGAGCTCGTGCTCCAGGTCGTAGAAGCTTTGCAGGCCCTAGCCACTTACAAGACGATACGCATCGTAGGCGTCTATGGTGGTGTCAATATGAATACGCAAAAGGCGGACGTCATAGAGGGTGTCGACATCCTCGTAGGTACACCGGGCAGGCTCTATGACATCGTCCTCCACGGATCTATCAATCTCAAGACCGTACGTAAGCTGGTAATCGATGAGGTAGACCTGATGCTCGACCTCGGGTTTAGGTATCAGATCGTGAATATCCTAGAGCTACTACCAGAGCGACGGCAGAATGTGCTCTTCTCAGCAACGATGACGGTGGAGATAGAAGAATTGATCGCTGATTTTTTCACGCAGCCACAGAAGATATCAATCGCTGTAAGTGGTACGCCGCTAGACAATATCGACCAGGTCGCCTACCACGTGCCTAACTTCTACACCAAGGCCAACCTGCTCCGCGACCTCGTCAAGGAGAAAGACCTCTACCCTAAGGTGCTGGTGTTCGTCGATAGTAAGAAAAAGGCAGACGTCCTATACGACCTACTATCGCATAAGATCGGCAAAGACCTCGACGTCGTACACTCCAATAAGTCGCAAAATAGACGGATCAAGGCCTTGCAAAAGTTCGACAGTGGCGAGACGAGAGTGTTGATTGCGACCGACCTCATGGCCCGGGGTATCGACCTATCGCTGATATCGCATGTCATCTGTATGGATGTGCCGCAGTACCCAGAGAACTACCTGCACAGGATAGGTCGTACAGGTAGAGCCGAGGCTCCTGGTAAGTCGATACTTCTGTACAGCCCTCGCGAAGAAGAACGCAAGCTACAGGTCGAGGTATTGATGAATTATGAGATCCCGATCGCAGACAATCCAGCTGGCCTGGAAGTATCTGAGGAGTACCTACCCGAAGAGCTAGACCGCGTAGGTAGACAGCGAGCTGTCGCTCGTAACTTTAAGGAAGAAGAGCGGGGACCTGCCTTTCACGAAAAAAGCCTCAAAAACCAGAAAACTAACCTCGGTAGTAAGATGAAGCGTAAGATGGCTGCCAAATACAAGAAGCCGCAGACCCGAGGGGACAAGATCCAGAATATGAAGGCCAAGAAGCGGAAGAAGCGGTAGTCAATAGGG
>CAYMFD010000042.1:0-27326 GCA_964389475.1 uncultured Saprospiraceae bacterium | reverse complement strand
GGTAACGTTGCCTTCACCTTTACAATGTCAGAGGCACTCACCAAGTGGCGATCAATGTTTCTGGCGCATACCAAGGATCTCAAGACTGGCTATACAGAGCAGTACGTACAGACGCAGAAAGACTTGATGATCGTAGGTAATAGTCCTAGGTTTCTGCGAGCTGGCGATAAGATCAGCCTCACGGGCAAGGTGTCTAATCTCAGTGATGCTGCTATCAATGGGACCGCGAGTCTACGGCTGATTAATGCATTGACGGAGGAGGCACTTACCTTCATGGCAGGACCTTCTGACCAGTCATTTGCACTAGACCAAGGCGGCAATACCACGCTAGCATGGGAGGTAGAGATACCTCGTGACTTTGTAACGCCAGTAACCTATGAGATCGTAGCACAGGCAGGAGACCATAGTGACGGCGAGCGACACCTCTTGCCGACCGTGTCCAATAGGAAACTCGTCACAGAGACCATGCCGATGTACGTGCCAGGAGGAGAGTCTAAGGGTTTTGTCTTTGACCGATTGAAAGAAGCTAAGTCCCCTACCCTCCATCACCAGCAATATACCGTGGAGTTTACGAGTAATCCGCTGTGGTACGTCCTACAAGCCCTTCCTACCTTACTCCCCAAGACGGTGGAGACGAGTGACTACATAGCCCAGCGACTGTACGCTACTCTGGTCGGACAGCACGTCGTACAGTTAAGTCCTAAGGTCAAGCGCATATTTGACCAGTGGCAGGCTGCAGGTAGTGATGCCCTGCTCAGTAACCTAGAGAAGAACGAAGCCCTAAAGACAACCGTACTCAATGAGACACCGTGGGTACGCGATGCAGCGGATGAGACGATGCAGCGTCGATTGATAGCCGCATTCTTTGATGTCAATGCCCTCTCCTCAGCGGAGTCGTCTATCGTACGTAAACTTAAGGAGCGACAGCGTCCAGATGGTGGTTTTCCATGGTGTGCCGGCGGTCGGTCTAGTTCACAGACTACTCAGCGTGTGCTGCTCAGTCTAGGCAGGTTGCACGAGCTGGGCTTATTACCTGAGGATGAGGGTATCCAGCAGCTACTATCACAGGCCCATCGATACCATGACGAAGCGCTTAAGGAGCAGTACGACAAGATGAAAAGAACCTCTGGCTATCAAGCAGAGGATAATCACCTGTCCTCGTTTGCCATCCGTTACGTGCAGGTGCAGAGCCTACTCCAGCGTAGTGACCAGCGTGTGGCGAGTGAGGCTTACAAGTATTACCTAGGGCAGATGAATAAGTACTGGCTGTCACGACCGCTGACAGAGCAGGCCATAATCGGTCAGGCCTTGTATCACCTTGACGACAAAGCAGTAGCAACAGAGATCGTCGAGTCACTCAGGCAGTTCAGCATATCGAGTCCAGAGATGGGTATGTACTGGGAGCAACGTGGCTACGGATGGTCGCACCTACCCATAGAGCGACAGACGGAGATGATCCGACTCTTTGCCCTAATGGACCATGATGACGAAGTAGCAGAACAGACGCTACACCTCCTCCAGCTCAAAAAGACCAATCGATGGCCGACGAGTGCAGCTACCACGGCGGCTATCCATACATTCTTGACACAGCAATCTCAACAAGGCGATTGGTTAAGCAATGCACAGCCCGTCTACGTTAAGGTCGGTGGCCAAGCTCTCGATACCAGGGCAGCAGAGGCCGGCACCCTCTATGCCCAGCAAGACTTTAAACCTGTACAGGCTGGCTTGTCTGATATCAACGTCACCAACCCCAATGAGGTAGTAGCCTGGGGAGCAGCCTACTGGCAGTACTGGGAGGATCTGGATAAGATCACGGTTTTCGACGATACCCCACTTAAGGTGAATAAAGCCTTTTACAAAAAAGTGAAGGCTGACCGAGGTACCGTCCTAGAGGCTGTAGTATCAGGAGAGCTACTCAAGCTCGGTGATAAACTCGTGTCACGGATCGTCATAGAGTCGGATAGACCCATGTCATTCGTACATATGCAAGATATGCGACCTGCCGGCGTAGAGCCTGTGGATGTACTGTCAGCCTATACATATAGGGACGGTCTGGCGTACTACCATGCTACCCGTGATCTTAGTACGGACTTCTACATCGACTACTTGCCCAAGGGCAAGCATGTCGTGGAGTATGATGTCTTTGTTTCGCACCTAGGCGATTTTAGTACAGGTATCGCTACCCTGCAGTCTTATTATGCACCAGAGTACAGCAGCCACAGCGAGGGAAGTCGGATTAATGTCGAATAGTAAAAGAAGTGGTCGTATTGCTGTAGGGTTCGTGATATCTATCGCATACCTTTGCATCGCATGCTAACACGACGAATCCTTTATTTTCTCCTCCTTATCGGTGGATTATACTATTTGACCGATGCCTTAAAGATTATGTTTATCGACTACGATAGGTTGGTCTTTGCTGTATTTGGTGTGGATATCGGCCGGCTGCCCTACGTGGTCTATGAGTTATTTATCGCCTCATCATTGCTCTATCTCGCCTTTACACAGTTGCGGCAGGATCCTGATAAGTCATAGGTAGATACCACCCATGATTGTATACCTTTGCGCCGCTTAACGGAGGTGCGGGCTAGGTAGCGTATCCTCTACACATCAATACTATACTATGATCTCTACACAAAACGTCTCCCTGCAATACGGTAAGCGGGTACTTTTTGACGATGTTGATATTACTTTCTCTGGTGATAATTGCTTCGGTGTCATCGGTGCCAATGGGGCAGGTAAGTCGACCTTCTTAAAGATACTGGCAGGTGATATTGATCCTAATACGGGCTCAGTACACCTCGACTCAGGTAAGCGCATGGCGGTATTGCGTCAGGATCACTCTGCATTTGACGATGAGACGGTCATGAATACGGTCTTGCAAGGACACGATAAGCTGTGGTCCATCATGCAAGAGAAGGATGCGGTCTATGCTAAGGAAGATTTCTCGGATGAGGATGGTATCAAGGCATCAGAACTAGAGGCGGAGTTCGCGGAGATGGACGGGTGGAATGCCGAAAGTGATGCAGCAGCACTACTGAGCGGTATAGGTATCAAAGAAGCAGACCACTGGAAGCATGTAAAGGATCTGGACGGTAAGCAAAAAGTACGGGTATTGCTCGCTCAGGCGCTATTTGGCAATCCTGACCTACTCATTCTCGATGAACCGACCAATGATCTAGATCTTAAAACCATTACGTGGCTAGAGGACTTTTTGCTCGACTTTCGCAATACGGTGATCGTTGTGAGTCACGATAGGCACTTTCTCGATACGGTATGTACCCACATCGTAGATATAGACTACAGTAAGTTGCAGATGTTTAAGGGTAACTATAGTTTCTGGTATCAGTCCAGTCAGCTAGCTCTCAAGCAGCGCATGTCACAAAACAAGAAGACGGAGGATAAGCGTAAAGAGATGCAGGCCTTTATCGATCGCTTCTCGGCTAATGCCAGTAAATCCAAGCAAGCCACGGCTCGTAAGAAGATGCTGGAGAAGCTCAGCTTTGACGAGATTAAACCTTCTAGCAGAAAGTACCCGGGTATCATATGGGATCAAGTGCGAGACGCTGGTAAGCAGATCTTGACCGTAAAAGGCCTTAACTATACCAATACCCTAGGCGACAAGCTGATCACTGATCTATCATTCACGGTAGAAAAGGGCGATAAGATTACATTTCTCTGTGAGGATAGCCTGGGGCTGACCGCACTATTTGAACTACTAGAGGGCAATCTCACACCAGATAGCGGTCTCATCGAGTGGGGCCAGACGATTACCAAGGCCTACCTGCCATCGGATAATGAGGCTTTCTTCCATGATAACCTCAACCTCATCGACTGGTTACGCCAGTACAGTAGTGACAAGGACGAGGCCTACATACGTGGGTTCTTAGGTAAGATGCTATTCTCTGGTGAGGAGACCCTTAAGATGAGTAATGTGCTCTCTGGTGGTGAAAAGGTCAGATGTATGCTGTCGCGCATGATGATGGCCCAGGCCAATGTGCTCTTGCTCAACGAGCCTACCAACCACCTAGACCTAGAGACGATTACCAAACTCAATGAGTCGCTGGTAGAGTTTCCTGGTACGGTGATGTTTACCAGTCATGACCACGAGTTTACCCAGACGGTTGCCGACAGGATCATCGAGTTTAGCCCTATCGGCTATATAGATAGGCTTAAGAAGTATGACGAGTATACTGAGGATGGCGAGATTACAGCCCTCCGTCAAGCACTGTACGCTTGATCTAAGTGACAACTCACATATATTTTCTCTGATATTGCTGCGTGGCGTCGCTTGTAGTCGTATTTTGCCCCTATGTATCGTACGTCAATAGTCGTCTGTTTCGTTTTCTTATCCTTTGCTGCCATGGGGCAGTTGAGGTTTGGGGCTGCGGCCAGCGTAGGTTATATGCCTGCTCCATCGGAGTCGACATTCGCAGCGAGACTACCAGGTATACAGCCTGCCGAGTTCGAGATTGAGTACGTAGATGCCAGTCCAGTCTTTGGTTTTGGCCTGATGGTACAGGATGAGATAGGCTGGCTTTACTTCCAGTCTTCCTTGATGCTTCAGAGTTATGAGACCGACTTTATCGTGACGCCTTTCGGCCAGACCGATGCCATCATATCAGACATAGAGGAGCGGTGGAGTTACATCGACTGGACCGTGATGGCGGGTTTGCATACCAAGCATTGGCGCCTAGGTGTGGGTCCGACCGTACACATACTAGCAGACCATGAGAGTAATTTCTCCCTCCTACCACTGTACAACGAAAAACTCGACCGCTTCACCTATGGCTTAAACTTCGGTACGGGGTATAACCTAGGGCTATTCACGATCGACTTTAGTTACGAGCTGTCTTTCCGACGTATAGGCGAGCATATCTGGTATGGCGAGACACCTAGCAACTTCGAGGGTCGCCCGGATATCCTTACGCTGCAGGTGGGCTTTGCATTTTAAGCGAAGTAGCCTTACTTCTTCATTCGATTGATTTACTGACTTTTTTTCGCTCAACTAAAGGACATAGAGCATCTTTGTGCCCATGATACGTATCGGAACTAGAGGAAGCAGACTGGCGCTATGGCAGGCACATTATACGCAAGACCTTCTCAAGCAGGTAGGCCTGGAGAGTGAGATCATCATCATCAAGACACAGGGTGATAATGTGCAGCACCTGGGCTTTGACAAGCTAGAGGGTAAGGGCTTTTTTACCAAAGAAATAGAGGACGAACTCCTTGCTGGCAACGTCGATATGGCGGTACACAGCATGAAGGATATGCCCACTACCCAGCCAGAAGGCCTAGTCCTAGGTGCCGTATCGTACCGAGAAGATGCTCGAGACATCTTACTGATACGCAATGATAAGGTAGACACCTCGGCGCCATTGCGACTGCAGAGTGGCGCCGTCGTAGGTACCAGCTCGGTACGTAGGAAGGCGCAGATCATGGATCTCAATCCTAACGTAACGACTAAGGATATCCGTGGTAATGTGCCGAGGAGGATTGACAAACTACGTGAGGGTCAGTTCGACGCTATTGTTTTAGCTGCTGCTGGACTGGCTAGGCTAGACCTAGATGTAAGCGACCTGACGGCGATGCATCTACACCCCAAAGAATTCGTACCGGCACCTGCGCAGGGTGTACTCGCCTACCAGTGCCGACTAGATGATATGCCCACTCGTAAGATGCTAGCACAGCACCTGCACGATGCGCTAGTGTCGCAGGTGATCAAGGTCGAGCGGACGGTCCTGCAGATGATGGATGGTGGGTGCCACGTACCTCTTGGCGTGTACTGTCAGCGTGATAAAAATGGCAACTACCGTGTAGAAGCCGCTTTCCAGGCAGATGGGGAAGACCGTCTGCGTAGGGTCTCGTTAAGTCAGAGTACCACGGTAACGCTGGCCGATAAGGTTTATAACGCCTTGTTGTCTTTTACGACCACGTAGCCAGCAGTGTGTCGCGGCTGTATGTCGTAGTAGTCATATAGACCACCGATGGCTACTGATCCCGCACCCGCTAGATCTATACTGCCATTTTTACGGATATACTGCTCGTCTACCCGAAGCTCTGTCACACTACCTACGATCAGCATGGTATCATTAGCCTTAATAGGTATGATCTCTTGGAGCTTTAAGGACATTGAGATTTTACTCTCCTGTACGTAGGGTATATTATCATTATCTAGTGATGGTGTGAGAGCTGCTGCATCAAACTCTGAGTAGTCCCGGTCATACTTGCCACTAGTAAGGTGTGCCCGTTCTACCCACTCAGAGCATACATGGCTGATGGTGTATCGCTTGAGCGACTGGATGTTTTCTAGCGTATGTCGATCCACGGTATGTGGCCGCATGATAAGGCCTAAGAAAGGAGGATTAGCGCCTATGTGGGTGACGGTATTGAAGATCGCGAGGTTATGTTGTCCCTCCTCATTAGCAGTGCCTACCAGGCAAACGGATCGGGGGCCACTAGCTGTATTGATCAAGTTGGCTCGATAGCGGCCATTGAGTTGCATGATGTCATGGTGGTTGAGTACAGTCATAATCCTATCTTCGCTCTTACTCTTTAATTAGTTACTAGACTGCTATTCAATGATCTTCGCCTTTAAAGGTTTTATTCCCGTCGTTGATTCTTCATCATTTGTACATCCACAGGCTACGGTGACGGGCAATGTCGTCATCGGCAAAGACGTCTATATCGGCCCTCACGCCTGTCTGCGAGGTGACTGGGGCGGCATCGAGATCCACGATGGGTGCAATGTGCAGGAGAACTGTACCATCCATATGTTTCCTGGCAAGACCGTCGTACTAGAGCCAGGTGCACACATCGGCCATGGCGCCGTCATACACGGTGCTCGCATAGGTCGTAATAGTATGGTAGGTATGAATAGTGTCGTGATGGATGACGTGACCATAGGTGCTGAGTGTATCGTAGGTGCCCTGGCCTTCGTCAAGGCGGGTACTACTGTGCCGGACCGTAGTCTGCTCGTAGGCAATCCGGCAAGGATAATCAAGCAGGTGAGTGATGATATGATCACCTGGAAGACTAAGGGTACTACCCTCTACCAGTCGCTGCCTGCTACTATGCAAAGTGAATGGGAGGAGGTCGAGCCACTCACAGAGATGCCCGCTGACCGCCCTAGCCAAGAAACGCTGTATGCGACATGGCAGAACATTAAAAATCAATCTTAGCGGATGTTTTATATCAAGGGCAAGACAGGTCTGACAGACTGGTGGCGATACGTATTGGTATTCGCATTTATGGTTTTTGGTTACACCATAGGTCAGACACCGATGACCATGCTCATCAAGTATGCCATCAATCAAAACCAAGAGATCGGGACGACTGAGCTCAATCGCTTCTATGAGACCTACGACTGGTCGATCCTAGGCCTCTCTAGCACCGTGGGTTTTGCTACCATGATTACGGTATTCTTGTTTGCTACGCTGGGTCTCTGGCTGGGTCTCCGCATTGTACAGGACAAGCCATTCCTGTCTATCGTTACGGCCTTTGATAAGGTGGACTGGCGGCGCTACTTCGTCTCTTGGGGGCTGTGGTTCTTGCTGGGTAGCCTGATAGAGTTGTTCTATTACCTAGCGATGCCAGATAACTACGTATTCGAGGTGAGCTGGTCTACGTGGGCAGTTTTGGTACTGATTGCCTTCTTGTATCTACCCGTACAGTCTTCTCTCGAGGAGTTTGTCTTTAGAGGCCACCTGCTACAGGGCTTTGGCTTGCTAGGTGGTAAGAAGATCTATCCTGTCCTGATTACTGCCGTGCTCTTTGCCCTACCTCATTCGTTTAATCCTGAGATAGCAAAGTTTGGCTACGTCACGATGTTCACCTACTACATCATCGCAGGAGTATTCTTGGGTATCATCGTTGTTATGGATGACCGCCTAGAGTTAGCCCTCGGTGTCCACGCTGCGACCAATTTTTTCGGAGCTACTATGCTCGGCTATGAGGGCAGCGTATTACAGACGGATACCTTATTTACTCAGCGGGTGGTCTATCCCTGGCTGATGACACTGACGATTGTGGTCGCGGGCATCGGCTTTCTGCTCGCTTGCAGTAGGCTATATGGCTGGGACTCTTTCCGCAAGTTGCTAGACGACATCGAAGTGTAATATCGACTAAGGCAGCGCTTTGTTAGATGGAAGCTCTGTGGTCATTAAGCAATTAAAATATCTTTGTACCGTAACCAAAGTGAGATAGCTCCGTGTCCGTACTTATTTTCTTTATCGTCTTTTATATCCTGCTGTCGATCAGCCTGTTTCTCCTCTTCCCCAAAGCCGGCGTAGATGGTGTCAAGGGCTTGATACCAGGGGTCAACTTCATAGAGTGGTGCAAGCTGATAGGAAGACCTACGTGGTGGGCAGCCCTGCTACTATTGCCGATCGTCAACTTCTTCATCTTTGCCGGTATGGCGGTTGATATGGTACGATCGTTTGGGAGGCTAGACTTCCTGAGCTCGGCTATGGCAGTGATTTATGCGCCGCTCATATTCTTTAGGATAAGTACTAATGACGATGACAAGTACGAAGGCCCTATCCTACCCAAGGAGGAGGAGTATATGAGTCGCATGGAGACCGCCAAAAAGACAGGAGATAAGCTCACCTTTAGCAAGCTAGCATCTAACAATCCGTACAGCAAGCCTTTCTGGAGAGAGTGGACGGAGTCTATCGTATTTGCCGTATTCGCAGCGGCTTTTATACGCATGTTTCTCATAGAGGCTTATGTGATACCTACGTCCTCGATGGAGGGCAGTCTTAACGTAGGTGACTTCTTATTCGTCAGTAAGGCCCACTACGGGATCCGTACGCCTATGACTGTAGCGATGGTACCACTGGTGCACAATGTGATACCGGGTACACAGATGGAGTCTTACAGCAAGTCGCCTTCTCTACCCTACTTCCGGCTACCCAAGATCGAAGAGGTACAGCGTGGAGCTCCCTTCGTATTTAACTGGCCAGCTGGAGACTCTGTCTACATCACGCCGTCACGATCTTATAGCGTAGAGCAGGTCAAGCTAGAGCCGCAATATCAGCAATACGACTCAGCACTTGCAAGTAAGGTCCGTAACAAGGACTACAAGGTCAGACCGCTAGATAAGAAAGACTTTTATATCAAACGCTGTGTGGCAGTGGCAGGAGACTCCCTAGAGCTACGCAATCGTGATATCTATATCAATGGTGAGAAAGTCGACGGTCCCAAAAATGTACAGTTCAACTATCAGTTCGATGCCAGTCAGACGAGTTTTAAGCAGCTAGACCGCATAGGTGTAGAACGAGATGACTTTACTAAGCAGGTAAGTAGCACGGTCTACAATGCCGCTATGACACCCAATGAGGCAGCCGTCCTTAACGACAAAGGCATCAAGACGGTCGTCGTAGGTCACGCCAAAAGTCCAGTAAAGCTATTCCCGCATGACCCGGCTAACTTCCCCAATGCGTCGCTGGATGACTATGGCCCTATATGGATACCCGAGCAAGGCGCTACTGTGGATATAGACATCAATAATATCAGCCTATATCGTCGTATCATCGACGTGTATGAGGGTAATGACCTCGCCGTACAGGGTAATACCATCAAGATCAATGGTAGTGTCGCGACTTCATACACGTTTAAGCAGGACTACTACTGGGCTATGGGAGATAATAGGCACAATAGTGAGGATAGTCGCTACTGGGGCTTTGTACCTGAGGACCATATCGTGGGTAAACCACTCTTCATCTGGTTTAGTACCAAGAATGGTAGCATAAGTCAGGGTATCAACTGGGATCGGATATTCCGCTCCGCCAATGTCGACTAAGCATTAGCGGTCTCGTGCTCATGATTAATTGATAAATATTACAACCTATTGACCACTAAAGCTTTATAGGAGTATCATGATCACACTTAGGTTTATAGTTGCTGTTTTTTTTACTTCGTTGGGTAGTCTAGCTATTGCGCAACTACCAGCAACAGACCTATATGCGGTATCGTATAGCCTCAATGGTGATAGAGGGACGGTTCGATCGGTCAGCTATCTATCTGCATTTAATCCTGATGGATATAATAATCAACCCTACTACGATGGGTCTCGCTACCTGTACTTCACAACAGACTACTACGACGAAGCCACCGAGGTAGCTCGGCTAGACCTAGACGAGCAGATACTAGAACGCCTCACCCAGTCGCCCGAAAGCGAATACAGCCCACAGTCCCACCCTGGAGGCCGGTCGTACACAACGGTACGTGTGGAGGAGGATAGCAGCCAGACCCTCACCGCCTACTCCCTCAAGAGCGGTAGACATAAAAACTTCGCACCTAGCCTCGACAATGTAGCCTACTACAGATGGTTGGATGATCAGCATGCGGTCGTCACTACCCTACCTGTTCCGATGACCTTAAGTGTATATCAGCGAGAGCAGGACAGCCTAGCCATCGTCGATCAGGCGGTCGGACGATGCCTGCAGGTCGTCAATGATGATCTAGTATACTACATGACTCTCGATGACCGGACTTCTAGTGTGGCTACCTACAATACGATGACTGGGGATATAGTCTGCATTTGTCCTGCCTTGGAGGGTGCTCAAGATTTTTTAGTGCTGCCAGGTGGTCGTGTCCTCATGGCAAGAGGCGCTGAGGTATATCTCTACATCCGAGATTCGTGGAAGTCGATACTAGATCTCTCTGCCTATGGTATCACGGATATTTCACGACTGGCTGCCAGGCGTGGTCAGCTATTCGTAGTTAATAAGACAAAATAGAATCAATGCGTTGGATGATAGCCGTGCTCGTGCTGGCACTTACCTCCTGTAAGACAAGTGATAATCGTGCTACGGTTGATATCGGCCAGTATGCGTCAGAACTAGCGGATCACCGCACGTCCTACCTAGCAGACTTTATCCGTGATCCCCGCAGTCCCCTAGATAGCACGGACCTACAGTTTATAAAGTTCTTCGACCCAGATGTTGACTACCTCTGTACCTGCGCATATGATAAGTACGAGCAGCCACAGCCTTTCCCTATGGCCACCTATGCAGGTACCGTGCAGGAATACATAAAGGTAGGTACCGTGACCTGTCCGCTTGCATCGCAGAGTATTACGGTTGAGCTCTACCAGAATATGAAGATGCTACGGATGCCCATGTACCGCAATCGCTACTTCCTACCCTTTAGAGATCATACCAATGGAGAGATGACTTACGGTGGGGGCCGCTACATCGATCTCAAGGTCGATACCATCATCGATAATAGTATCACCATAGACTTCAATAAGGCATATAATCCATGGTGTGCTTACAGCGACGGGTATGCCTGTCCTATACCGCCAGTAGCCAATCACATCGACCTGCCCATCATAGCTGGTGAGGCGGCGTACGTTGGGCCGCACAAAGTCAAAGAAGACTAGATACAAAGTGTGTCATCCTATCGTTGTAGTAAAGTGAAACAGCTGTCCTTAATTTTATTCTTACTGACGTCCGTAGTGTGTAGCAGCCAGGAGTGGTTACGCTACTCTAGTGTTGATAGTGTCTATTCGGTGTATCTACCCATGCTACCCGTGGAGCAGGTCGATACGATCGTCCAGGATAATGGAGCGATTATTACGCGAAATCTGTACGTGTCTTCGAGAGACTCCAGTATATCAGATAATGATGCCTACCTGATCAATGTGATCGAATATCCAGTCATGGTGGACACGATGAGTGCCTTAGAGACACTCGTGGAGGATATCGCCCAGCAACTGGTGGGTAGGCTCGACTATGTCTCTGATGATCCTGATCGCGGAGGCCTACGTGCCAGGATCACGCTAGACCACAAATCGCAAGTATGTCGCCTTGTTACATTTGTGGAAGCGAATAGTATATATACCTTGCAAGTATTTACTCCACTTGCGCATAGCCTCAACGATGACACCCAGTACTTTTTTGACTCCTTTACGATATACTAGCACACTCGTACTACTCCTGGCCGTTGTCTCTCTACAGGCACAGCGCCGCTCGGTTGATGCGGATGATATCGTGTCGACCAAGACGGCAGCCCACCTTTTTAGCTTAGGGCTAGGTACAGACCTGTCAGTGGGACAGCTAGCCGATCGTTTTGGACGTAACAATAAAGTGACTGGTGGCTATCGCTATCTGACGGCGACCGACTGGGTCATAGGTGGTGATGTATCCTTTTACTATGGTGATAATGTCAGGGAAGATGTCCTAACACCGCTAAGAACCTCTAGTCGAGGGTTGATACTATCTGCAGGTGAGTCTTTTACCAATGCCATCTTGCGTCAGCGTGGGATGTTTATGGGTGCCGAAATAGGAAAGATCTTTGCCATGGAGCGATTTTATAGGTCAGGGATAGAGGCCACGCTAGGCCTAGGCGTCATGCAGCATCAGATCAGACTCGTAGATAATAGTCAGAACATACTTAAGATAGCAGGATCTCGTAAGCGAGGCTATGACCGTCTCTCTAGAGGATTTGCTGCTAAGCAGACCATCGCCTACCACCACTTGAGTAGCGATCGACGTATCAACTACTCGGTAGGTCTGGAGTTCGTGCAGGGGTTTACAAGTGGCGTACGAGCAGTCAACTGGGATACTGGCCTACCTCCGGAGTCGGGCCGTCTAGATCTCATGATAGGCCTCAAGGTTGAGTGGATACTACCCTTCTGGACGGGTAAGAGTAATGAGGATGTCTTCTATTAATGCGATGGCTTTATACGATAGGTATAGCCTGCTACACACTCCTCCTTCACGTAAGTAGCATCTGGCACCCCAAGGCTAGACTGATAGTCAGAGGTCGGGCCGCTACCCTCTCTCGTGTCATTAACTGGCGTCGGTCCCATGCTGGGCCTGTAGTATGGATACATTGCGCTAGTCTCGGGGAGTACGAGCAAGCACTACCCATCATCCAGTCATTACGGCAGGAGGGCATGGCCGTAGTCTTATCTTTTTACTCGCCTAGCGGATACAAGGTCGTTGATACCGACAGTGCAGATCTTGTGATCTACCTCCCAGCCGACCTACCGTCTATTATGCGGCCATTAGTAGTGGCCATGCGACCCAGTGTCTACGTCATGGTCAAGTACGACTACTGGTATAACCTCCTTCTCATCTTGCAAAAGCGATCGATCCCTCAGGTCGTAATCGCTGCTGCTTACAAGCGAGATAGTTTTCTTTTTCGATGGTATGGCAGCTGGTTTTCTTCGATATTGAAAAAAATAGATAGGATCTACGTCCAGACTCAGGATGACCAAGCCAGGCTCCTAGCTGTTAACTATGCCAATGTCGCAGTAGGTGGCGACACGCGGGTAGATCGATCCGCCGCCCTGCCGGACGAGGACTTCGATCATCCAGCACTGTCTCAAGTCACTAGTGGTTCTGATCTTGTATTTATATACGGTAGCATATGGCCGGACGATGTGCCTGTGGTATCCGCTATCATACAGCACTATCCTGATGGATACCACCTGATAGCGCCACATGAAGTAGACGATGTATCATTTATCACCGAGATCACACCATCCACTACTTTGTGGTCTAGTGGTGACCTAGGTCAGATCACTATTGTTGACAAGATTGGTATTCTTAAGTACTTGTATCGATACGCTGACGTAGTATATATAGGTGGTGGCATGCACGGAGCCTTACACAATACGCTAGAGCCTGCAGCATATCACGTGCCTCTCCTTGTGGGTGGCAATGGCAAGGCTAGTAATTTTAGCGAGGTCAACTACTTTATCGAAGCAGGAGTGTGTAGGTCTGTTAACTCACCAGCATCGGCTATTGCGGCCGTAGCTCGACTCCTACAGCTAGATGATCGAGCACTTACGAATGCTTACAGGCGCTTTTTTGCGTCACATAAGGCGGACGTCGATGGTATTATTCAATACATTAGCAGTCATGCACGATCCTAATTTTAATCTGGGTAGTCCTCACGTAGTCGTAGTCGGCGATGCGATGCTAGATCGATATATGGTGGGCAAGTCCGTCCGTCAGTCACCCGAGGCCGATGTGCCTGTGCTCCAAGATTATGAGATCACAGCCAAGTTGGGTGGTGCGGCTAATGTCGCACTGAGCTGTCAGCAATTAGGGGCTGATGTGAGCCTAGTCAGCCTGATAGGCGACGACGATGCAGGTAGAGAGCTTGTCGACCTGCTATCGACTACAGATGTCGATGCACACATGATTATAGATGCTGATCGTCCGACTACTGTCAAAACTAGAGTCCTCTGCAATGACGAACACCTACTCCGTATCGATCGAGAGTCCACAGATGATATTAGGGACGTCACAAGTCTGATGAGTAGGCTATCGGACCTAGAGGCGCAGCGACACATCGACGTGTTGATCCTGCAGGACTACAATAAGGGTGTACTTGTGCCAGAGAGTATAGATGCTATACTTGCCTTCGCCAAGAGTCACTCAATCTCTACAGCGGTCGATCCCAAGCTCAGGTTTATCGACAACTATAAAGGCGTCGACCTCTTTAAGCCCAATCGCCGAGAGGCCGAGGCCATCGTAGGACGTCCTATTGTCAGCATAGACGCTGCAAAGGAGGCTGCAACTTATATAATGCAACTACTCTCAGCGCAGACAGTACTGCTTACACTCGGGGCTGATGGTGTAGTCTACACCGATGCGAGTGCTAGCACTCATGCACCCGCATCACAGGATAAGGTCGTAGACGTATGTGGTGCTGGTGATGCTGTACTGGCGACATGCGCTATGGCTATGGTACATGCCGACAAGAGGTCTGCACTCCCCCATCTAGCGGTACGAGCAGGTGCTATCGCCTGTAGCGTGACGGGTGTCACACCTATACGGCTTCAGGATTTTTAATAGAATATAATGTCGTCTAGGTACGCTATGTCGTAATCTCTTGTCTGCGCATTGACTTAAGGGACGTACATTTATCACTTTATGTGGATCTATATTGCGGATGTTTTGCGATATTACTACATTTGACCGCTACACGCCTCCTCACGAGTTGTCTTGGCATCCCGTGAATGGTACTTTTTAACATTAGAACTAACACTAAAACTGTAACTATGAGGATTCTTTTTACAAGAAAGTTTACTTTTTCACTTCTGGCAGTCTTTGGGCTTATCGTAAGCACTGACTTGACTGCTCAAGCTACCTTTTCGGTAGATGCACCAGCATCAATCGCTGGAGAGACACCTGCTGTCATTGGTCTTTTTGGTCAAAATGATGGAGGAACTGTAGTTTCTGGAGAGATTGTTATCGCCGAAGATGGTGATGCTAATTTCGATGCTGACGGTAACGCTGGTTCTGAAGCTGACGCATGTCAGGCTGTCTCAACCGATGTTGCTGGTAAGATTGTACTTACAGATAGAACATTCGTCTGTAATGCGTTTCAAGCTAGTCTTAACCTAGACGGCGCTACTGCACTTATGGTTTGTCCTAATAGTGCTGATCGGGATTATGAGATTCAGGTAGCACCTAGAGGTAACTCTACTACATCCACTATGCCTGTATTCTCACTTTCTCTAGAGAGATGTAATGAGATCAAGATGGCTATCGGTAATGGCGATGTTGTATCTGGTACTTATGACATTAACTGTATGCCAGAGGCTCCAGCTAATGCTGTATGGGGTACTACTTTCGCTGATGGTCTTGATGGATGGTCTGTCGCAGGTAATGGCTGGGAGTACAACGAAGATGGTTACATGGGAGCAGGTGCCATTACAGGTGGTACCACTGACGCAAACGGTAACCGTACTGGTAACTTTGGTTATGCATTGACGAATTCAGCATGCGATGGAGCTCTAGTATTTGATTCAGATTTCTTAGACAATGCTGGTAATAGAGACCCTGCGACTGGTGATATCTTGTTCGGTACTGGCGATTGCCCATGTGTAGGATTTAATGGGTTCTTTTTAGACGAGGCTCAACGTTGTAATGGTGTCGTAACGTCGCCTTCTATTGATATTTCTGGTGTTGCTGGTGGTGACCTAGAGATCCAGTTTCAGCAGCAGGTCAGGGACTTCCTAGGGCAGTACTTCGTAGAGTACTCTTATGATGGAGGTACTGTATGGGATACTACTGAGATTAATGTTGATATCGAGCAAGCTGGCCCAATCGTCATCGAAACACAAAGAGTATCTCTTTGCGATGCTGCAGGCCAAGACGAACTATTGATCAGATTCCGCCATACGGCAGGTTACTACTTCTGGGTGATCGATGACGTATATGTTGTTCAAGTTGCAAACGTAGATGTACAGGGTAATAATAACTTCGTTGCCTCTGCGCCTAACTTCCGTACGCCTGTTACACAACTAGATCAGCACCCATTCCTTATCGATGTAGAGAACTTCGGTAACTTCGGAGCTGATGATGTAACTGTAACAGCAGAAGTCCTAGATGGTGCAGGTAATGTGATGTTTACTACAACTCAAGATTATGGTACTATTGAGTCATGTTTTTTAGATGAGAACAGAGCATTCACTGACATTTTTGATATGACTAGCCTAGCTCCAGGTTCGTACACGACACGATACACGGTTAACTCGCCTAACAATACAATCACACCGATCGAGCCTAGATCACGTACTTGGCAGATAACACCTTCGACTAATGAGGTGTTCTCTAAGACGCTTTCAGAAGCAGAGTTAGGAGAAGACCTTGGTAATTTCGGAGGTCCTACTTTAACATCTATCTCGTACGGTAACTACTACTATGTAGTAAATGAGGCTAACCCTATTTCTGTTCGTGCTGGTCTCGCCTTCCAAGGTGGTACTAACGATGTTACTGAGTTTATCGCAGACGTAAACTTCCAGGTCTTTACTTTCTTTGATGATAATGGTGATGGTGCGGTTCAACCTGAGGAGAGAGAACTAATTGCAGAGGAGTTTATCGAGGTCGAGAGCTCAAGCGCTGATCTTGGAGACTTTGGTGTTAGCTTCGATCCGGATGACGTAGAGACTATCCCAAGTGGCTCTAATGTTCTAGTAATGGCACACGTGCAGTCTCTAGACCCACTAGACTACGCGATAAGATTTAAAGCTGCTGGTACAGATGACTTCGTCGATTTTGACTATTCTGCTATGGCGCTAGCTTCTGATACACTTGGTTTCCCGAGGTTCGGTAGTTTCATAGCTACTGGTGGTGGTGAAGTTTCTGAAAGAGTCTTTACATGGACTAATGCTCAGAACTTAGCAGCGTATATGCCATTGACAATTGAAACGGTAACATCAAGCAATGAGGAAATCAATGATGCAGTAGTATCAGGTATCTTCCCTAACCCTGCAAGTGACTTTATCAATGTTGAGCTCAACCTCGAGGAGGCTAGTGAAGAAGTACAGATCTCACTAGTAGATGTTACAGGTAAGGTAGCTGCAGTACAGAACTTTAACAATGTTAAGTCTGAGACTGTAAAGATGGATATCGACGGATTGTCTGCTGGTTCTTACGTAGTTAAGATCCGTACAGATGCCGGTGTTACTTCAAGAAAAGTACTCATACTTGAGTAAGAAATATAGTTGCTGCTAATTGTAGCAAATCTATAATGACTAGAGAGTCCGTGTCACATGTTGACACGGACTCTTTTTGTTAGTGATTAAGCTGATGCAACTACGAAATACTCATTGCCTGGGCTTTTTGACCTTCATAGAATTTACATCTCACTAGAACTCAATACCCCTCATACTTGTATCATTAAGGTGAACTGTATCTTTACTCACAAATAAAAACATTATGAAAAGACTAATCCTACTCTTACTACCTCTTGCTTTTGTTGCCTGTAAAGGTGACAAGGCTAGTCCTCAATCCGCTGAAGAAATGGCGCAACCATCAAAAGTCGAGAGTGCTAGTAAGTATAAACTAACGCCATTCGATGCTAGTACTGAGTACCAAGATGCCAAGATTGTCGATATGACTTACAAGGCTGGCAAGTTTGATTTCGAAGTGGCCAACTACGAACTAGGAATCCAGACTCCAGATGCGGCTAGTAAGATGTGTGCTAATAGTGGCAAAGGCCAGCACATACATCTAATCGTCAATAACAGTCCTTATGCGGCAAAGTATGAGGCTAGTTTTGACTATGACCTGCCTGATGGTGAGCACTACCTGTGTGCCTTCTTAAGTCGGTCGTATCATGAGTCTATCAAGACAGAAGCAGCATCCGTTATACAAAAGATAGTCGTAGCGGACAAAGGCATAACCGCTGCTGAGGACGTGAAGGATCCCATGATATTCTATAGTCGGCCTAAGGGTACATACGTAGGTGATGATACTAAGAAGGTGATGCTAGACTGGTACCTAGCCAATGTCGATATGGACAAGCACGATGTACAAGCGGATATAAATGGTGAGAAGCATATATTGCCTACTTGGCAGCCATACTATATCGAGGGTCTACCTATGGGCGAAAACAAGATAACGCTTCAGCTAGTCGACAAGTCAGGCAAGCCAGTGGCAGCGCCTCAGTCACCTGTGACACGGGTCTTTACGCTTAAGCCAGACCTTACTCCAGAAAAATGATCAATACTCGTCTCATTCTAATTGCAGGCAGAAAGTAATTTGTTTACTTTTGCACCGCCTTTAGGAATAGAGGCAAAATGGTGGTTGTAGCTCAGTTGGTTAGAGCATCGGTTTGTGGTACCGAGGGTCGCGGGTTCGAATCCCGTCTTCCACCCCATGCCGGAAAAATGGTTAAAACGCCATTCTTTCGGCATTTTTTTTGCCCGTAAGTGACTGATTCTAAGTTAGATACGGAAAGAAATTGATTTATGTAGGGTGTTCGAACTGTCCGGTCTTCCTTATTGATGAAAAAGTGCTCAGGAAAGACTGATCTGAGGAGTTGAGCTTTACCTGTGGCGTCAAGTCGATCAAGCGTGAGGCCCATGTTTGCAAAGGTTCTAGCATGTTCAGCGGTGAACTTTGGGATAGAGGTAAGGGCCTCTTGTAGGGTGTTCGAACTCTGCTCAGTGGTAGTGAGATCTTGCGCAATTTTTGCCTTCAATATCTGATAATCGGAGGCTCCTATCTTGCTATCTAGATAGTCATCATCCAGTCTGCGTAATCGTTTTTGGAGCTTTTTGATTAGTTGCTTTTGCTGTTCGAGCGACGCTATGTCTGGAGCTAGTAATTCGGTCACCTTGCGATTGATAGTATCAATGTCGTCAGAGGTCAATGCCATGCTTATGGTGTCTAGCGCTGCGGTGATGGCTTTATGTGCGATGTTGCTACTGAGGTTCTGCTTGTCCTTTCCTTTGACGGTGCGATAGTATCCGTAGTACTTGCCAGCCTTGCCCTTGCTATAGCTGGCTGTCATATGCCTACCCTGAGGATCTAGTATAATGCCTTTGGCGTAGAAGTCTGTGATGTCATGACACTTTCTAGTCGGATTGATACGTGGTTTGTATCGTTCACCTTCGGTTGCTAGGATCTCCTGAGCTCTGTTGTAGGTGGCTATCGATATGATAGGCTGATGTACAGCTTTGATAATGTTACCATCGACAATAATGAGACCTGCATACACTGGCCTCTGAAATATGACATAGAACGATGATCTCTCTAGCTCTAACTTTTTGCGGTAATCCTCCCATATACTTGATCTAGTTTCTCCTTTGACATAGCGATTGAATATATCCTTGACAAAGATTGATGTCACAGGATCTGGTACCAATATTCGGCGTCGCTTGCCACCTGACTTGCGGTGCTCTGACTCTTGGCGTATATAACCAAATGGTGCTGATGCCGTATAGAAGCCAGCATTAAGTGCTGCTCTGATACCATTGCGAGTACGAGTAGATATACGCATGGATTCTACCTGCGCGAATCCTAGCTTGAGACTAAGCATAATGACCCAGTCATCACTGGTGAAATCAATAAACTCAGCTGGGCAATTGACCTCTACCCCAGCCTCTGTAAGACGACGTATAAGCATCAAGCCGTCTGCCAGGTCACGGCCAAATCTATCCCATCGCTGTACCCATATGTGTGAGACTATTCCTCGGTGCTTTTCGCAGAGTCGGATGAGTTGGTCGAGCTGGGGTCGGACGAAGGTGGTACCGGTAATGGTATCACTGAACACCGAGACACAGGTACCAGGTACGAGCTGCTGCAGTTCTTCGAGCTGGTACTGGTGGGAGAATCCATTTTTGCCTTGCTCTTCGGTAGAGCATCGAGTATAGAGGAAGTGCTTCGTGGGCTGCATAGCTGCGAATTAGTGAATGCCTGGGCAATTAAAGATAGTATGTCATCGCGAGTAGTCAATCTGTCGTCCGGCTATATGTCTACTTTTCAAAAAACTTATTGATGGCTGTTGCAATCTTGGCTAGGTTGTCCTCTGCCAATGAGTAGTAGACGTGTACGCCTATTTTTCGTGATATCACTAGGTTAGCCTTGCGGAGCTCCGCTAGATGTTGTGATGCTACCGACTGCTCTATACGTAGACTGATATATATGTCAGTGACGGTCTTTTCACCTTGCTTTAGTAGCTCTATATACTTCCATCTCTTACTGAGTACTTGTAGTCGACGTTGACTGATTTTTACTTTCCAGTAAAATGCCTGTCGCTTTGCTTCTGTCTGGGTCATCGTCTCCACTTTTTGACTTTTAGTAGTAGGATCACGTCAAGCTTCTGAGTAGCCCAGTCGACCTTTTTATACATCTTCTCTAGTATGCCTCTCGTCTCTGCAGCGGAGTATCCGGTATCGAGTAGAGCTCTCCACTCATTGAGCTGATCTATAGTGAATGACCGTACATCTACGGCAGTGGCGTAAGCTACGAGCGAGTCCTTTTGCCTGATCTCGTAGGTGCGGCCTTTCTGATACTTGGATGGATTGTGCAGCCTGATCGTGGTGAATGCGTTGCAGGTTAGCTTTTGATTCCAGTTAGTGCTAAAGTTTATAGTCTCCATATGGATAGTTATGAGTGAGTGAATGGTGTCACACCGTCACACAATGGTGATAGTATGCTAGTAATCAGTATGGTATCGTGTGCCGGCTGATGACAGCCATGTGACGCTATGGCGCTAGGGCTTTTTGGCGATCCTGTAGGTACTTGAGCCCATTGACCGTGTGTACTGGTAAGTCGCTCAGCTTGCGGCCATGCTCTATGTAGCGTGCTAGCTGACGTATGTTGTCAGCTACCTTGTAGTACTTGTCACAGCAGAATACCACGATGAGGCCATCGGGCTTCTTAGCATAAAGGACTACGCCGGAGTCTAGAGGCTTGGCACTGGGGTTGCCCATTGCATCTGTCTGCATACTCGTCAAGAGTATAGGAGTAGTCAGTGTGCTACGGTTAATCTCTGCCTTGAGCTCAGCTACCGCCTGACGGTAGCTGAGCTTAGTCTTGCTGAGTTTTTTGGCCTTGCTACGTGGTGTATCTACTGGCCAGTATAGCTTATCGTGTACTTGCATGGCCTAGGTTTTTTACTGTTGGATTTACACGGATAATACCTGCAGGTGGTGTCCACTGCTTGAAAATATTAGTATCTACCTTCATTTTGTGGTTGTCTTTCTTTAGCAGGACGGGAGGGAAGAATCTGTAGACGTGACCTTCGTCTGTTTCATAATGATAAAGATCCCATGCCAGGACTTCCTTGAGTACTTTCTTGTCCACTTTGGGTAGAGCCTTCCACTCTGCAGTCACTTTCTTGTTGTCCACTCTAGGACAGTATCCTTCATGAAATTTTTTAAAGCCTCTGGGCTTTTCTGGAGTTATTATCCCTGCAAGACCTCCGATATGTTTTCTTGTGTATGCGTACCATTTTTTGACCTCGGGATAGTTGGCTGAGAGGTAGTCTACCACTACCTTATGGTTAGCTTGGATTGTGTCTAGTATGTCGTTTAGCTTTTGATTCAATTCTGAATCATGCTGTACAATTAGATTGATCATTGTTGTTATTGTTATGATGATTAAAATGGTAAGTCGTCGAAGTTCTCATCGGTGTTTACCGGTTCTCCATTCTTAGCAGCATCGTACTGCTCTGCTTGGCTTTTCTCACCTGGTAGGTTAAAGTCCTCGGTAGGCTTAGCTACCGGAGCTGCATTGAGTCTACGGAGGCTTCCTACATAGACCGTCTTCTGGTCTTTCTCTTCTTTCTTTTTGCTGAGAGCTACGCTGCCATCGTTGCCGTAGTCGTCACGGTGGTCATTGAGGAATGAGATTAGATCTAGATAGGTACCCTTCTCTCCTTGGTAGAATCTGTCGGCGGGGCATATCATGAAGGTCTGCCCATTATTAGTCCATTTCTTAAATCCGACCTTTTGGAGATCTAGTTTGATTGCGATGTTCTGTGACATGATTAAGGTGTTAATTGATGATTGATTAAAATGGTAGTCCTGGTTCGCCTCCAGTCTGCGGTGGCGGTGGTGTATCGTCGGATGGACCTGCAGTAGGTCCTGGCGACATGTAGTCACCGCCGAACATGTCGAGCTTCTTAGCGTCGAATAGCTCGAAGCGGCCTTGCTTACCGTTACTGAGCTTACCTCGCCAGTAGCCGATGTAGGCCTTCTCACTCGTGCGGAGATATTGCTGTAGATCTCGTCTTGTTAGTTTGTTCTTGAGGCCCATAGACATAGCGGTCTTGCTGTATAGTTTCTGTGCCTTGTCAAATCTGAGATAGAGCACATTGGTATCTACATCGAGCAATACATTGCCGTCTGATTCGTATGGCTTGCAGGTGACCGTCTTGCGATACACGACTGTCCAGTCGTCTCCCTCGATCAAGCCATTATCTTGATTCTTGACCGATATAAGATACTCGACGATCGACCACCACTCTGACACCTCGTTACCTGATTTGACCTGTTCATGCTGGTGCATAGCTTGCTCTATGCACTGAGATCTAAGCTCACCATATATAACCCCCAAAACAAAGTGTACCCTTTATATTTTTGCCCAAAACTGATAATCAACGAGTTACGTAATTGCTACTAAAAACCAATCGTGCAGAATGCATACATAATGGTTGTAGGCTTGCAGCGAAGTCGTACCCAGTAATACTGCATCTGTAGACACCTATTGCATAGACAGTGCTATATAGCCTGTAACACCTGTAAATACAGGCGTTACAGGCTTTTTTATTGCCTCTGGTCAGACAGTTAAACAATGCTGTAGAAAGCTCTCTATCAGGCAGTTGTGCTAGATCGTTTAAACGCTGTTTTGCGGTAGTTGGATGGTCAGTTGGGGGGTCAGTTGGGGGGTCAATTATGCGTTTTTTATGTGTCCAAACGCATAGTTATAGCCGTTTATATGCAAGTAATTGCCATATATAGCCACTTACAAAGGACTTATTGCCACTATTTGTAATATGATAATATAGACGTAATCAACTGTAAGACAGTTACTTGTGTCACTATTAGTAATAATGTATAGTAGTAAAAGTGTGTGGAGGCTGTATCGATATGTGTCTATTGTGTACGATTTGCTACGGTCGACGTCCGTAAAAGACCACTTTGTAGATGTATTTGACATCGTCTAGGTCTAGCTTAAACTCTTGGTAGTTAGGTGAGATGCATACAATCTTCGTTGGGTCGTCATCTCTGCGCAAGTGCTTGATCATTCGCTCAGACGTTGTTATTATCATATATATGTTGTCTGGGTCAAGGTGATCCCAGTTGTTTACATTGTTAATTCCTATAAGATCACCGCTCTGTATTATTGGTAACATGCTAGCTCCAATAACTGGAAAGTATGCTTTTGCTCTAACTCCTGGTATAGTAATGTAGCTATCTGCTTTTATGCTATTGTCTAGCAAAATGTCGTTTCCTGCTGTGACTGGATTGTTATAGTATGGTGCCCCAGTGCGATATACTGCAACATTTTCCATTGCAACCTGCTCCCTTTCGTCGTCAGCTGTAGGGTATTTTCTATTATTTAGCATTGTGCCTGTTCCAGTCAGGAGCCAATTAATGTCAATTTGTGGGAATTTTTCGACGATGGAAGAGAGATTTTTCGATGACAATCCAGTGTCATTGCGTATTGCATTACTAATAGTGCCATTACTAGCGCCAATTACTTGCTCAAATTTTCGCTTACTAAGTTCAAGATAATCAATTACTTGCGTTAGCCTGCTAGTCATACTTAAAAGTCTAGTGTCGTAATTTCTCTATGAATGCTTGACACTTGTAGAGAAATCCATATATTTGTAATGTCGATAATTACAAAAGTAGCGAAATATGACACCACTTGACATTAAGTCAAAGCTCCAAGGTGGAGATATTGTAGAAATAGTCCGATTGACGGGTGTTAGTCAGACTATGGTCAGTATGATATTAGCAGGTGCTAGAAATGCTAATACAGTCATCGGCAAGAAAGTGATTAGCGCTGCTAAAGAGATAGTAAGGACTAGGGAGTCTCTAAAAAAGAAGTTCACAGCTTAATGTACGAATATCGAGATGGCATATTATGTATAAAGGCTAATGGACTCTATCCTGAGTTCACTTCCTATGAGAATTACAAGAATCTGAAACGAAGAGATAAGCTTGTAATTGCTCAGCGAGGCGGCAATGGTCGTAAGGCGCTGGTTAAGTATGATAGTCTCCCTCAGAAGTATAGAGATATGATCGAGTGTAAGTATGGCGATCCATATACACAGGTTAAGCAATGGAGATTTGAGGATGAGATACTACCCGATACAGAGGCCATCACTTACTATAGTACATATAAGCTAGAGGATGGCCGCAACCTGCCAGACGAAAAAATCAGAGAGTATCAGATCAATGCCAGTATACTCAATGCCTGTGACCGTCTCCTCAATGATAGGACGGCTCGACGTAAGGCACTAGGTGGTAGCACTCGTGGAGTGTGGGAGTCGATCGTACGGTGTGTACGTCAGCTAGATACTGCGAGATATGCACACTCAGTGCCTACTAGTAATAGACGTCTACGAGATAGACTCAAGACCTATAAGAAGAATGGATATCAAGCGTTGATCCACCGAGGCTACTGTAATGACAATAGTCGTAAGGTAACTAGTGAGATTGAGGCCTTAATACTGTCACTGTATTGCTTGCCTAACAAGCCATACAGATCACAAGTACACGAGCTGTACTTTCAGTTCCTCGGTGGATCTATTGATGTTACTGATGTCACGACTGGTGAGCTGCTAGATAGAGAGGACTTCTTTAAGGATGGCGTGCCAGTCATGTTGACTGATGTCACTATCAGCAACTACCTCAACGATCCTAAGAATCGTGTCATCACTGCCAAGCTGCGTAGTAACCATAGCGCTTACAAGAGCAAGTATGAACCATTCCACCATAGAGCCAAGCCTAAGTATGCGCTGTCTAAGATCTCGATGGATGATAGAGATATTCCTCACAAGATGGCAGATGGTAGCAGAGTCAAGGCTTACTATGCTATCGATGTAGCCTCTGAGGTATACATAGGCTACAGTCACAGCCGTGATAAAGACCAAAAGCTATTCGTCGACTGTGTGAGAGACATGTTTAATTTTCTCTCGACATACAACCTGCCGATACCTATGGAGGTCGAGGTTGAGCACCACCTAGTCAATCAGTTCGCTGATACTATGATGGCGGATGGTAATCTGTTCCCGATGGTTCGATGGTGTAATCCTGGTAACTCTCAGGAGAAGCACGCAGAGCACCGTATCAAACAGAAGAAGTACGGATTTGAGAAAGCTACACAGGCTGGTATAGGTCGTCACTACCTTAAGAATGATGCCAATGTGCCTAAGGAGACGAAGGTGTGGACTGAGGCAGGTATGACCACTAAGACCAAGGTCAAAGCCTATGATACCATAGTAGCCGATGACGTGGCGACTATCCAAGCATTTAACGGAGCATTGCATAGTAACCAGAAGAAGTATCCTGGTATGAGTCGCCTCGATGTATTCTTTCAAAATATCAATCCTGATGCACCTACTAAGCAGCCTAACCAGATAGCTAAGTGGATAGGAGACGCTACAGATACCAGCATCCTACGTAGTCAATATGTGAGAGTGCAGTATGAGCGGTATCAGATACCGAGCTTGCACATCCTCAGCAGACTCAAGCCTAACAATACTAAGGTCACCGCCTACTACATACCTGATGCCGATGGTGTGATCAGCGACGTACATCTCTACCAGTCTGGTGTATACATCTGCTCTTGTCAGAAGGTGCAGCAGTTCAACACGGCACGTGCAGAGTGGACCGATGCAGACCAAGAGGCTTACAACGAAATGGGCGAGTATGTAGGCCGCCACCGTGCAGCGGTTAAGCAAGGTATAGCAGAGAAGATCAGCCGTGTAGAGATCCTACAGCCAGTCAGTCAGGAGATACAGCAGTCTACACCTGAGATCATACATAGCAATCCATTCTCAGAGCCAGTCGATGACTTCGACTACGATAATATAGAAGCCGATGATGAGGCTGTACGCCGTCGAGCTATCGACAGCCTATAGCAACAGTATTACATCACCATTATAATAACGTAATAAGATGATTACAGACGACTACAAGCGCAAAATTGTTGAAGCGATCAAAGCCGATCGAGACAACCACCGATCACAGGCCAAACAGGCCAAGATCTACGACGTCAGTGCAGCCCAATTATCACGGATACTTAAGGGCGATATCGTGCAGGTGATATCAGAAGCTAAGTGGATAAGCATAGCCCGTCGCCTAGGTGTCAATACCAAGGATGAGAAGCCTTGGAATACTGCCAAGACAGACACGTTTAACACCATCTATGCACAGCTCACAGCCTGCCAGACAAGAGCTATCAGTGCTATCATGTGCGACATAGCTGACATCGGTAAGACTTACACAGCTAAGTGCTATGTGAGAGAGCACAAAGAGGCGATCTACATCGATTGCTCGCAGGTCAAGAGTAAGCAGCAACTAGTACGACAGATGGCACGTGAGTATGGCCTAGATAGTCGTGGTCGCCTCAAGGATGTGCAGGACGATCTCAAGTGGTACCTCTGCAACATCGCTAGTACACCGCTTATCATCCTCGATGAGGCTGGTGACCTCAACTACAGTGCATTCCTAGAGCTTAAGGCATTGTGGAATGCTACAGAGCATTACTGTGGCTGGTACATGATGGGAGCTGACGGTCTCAAGGTCAAGATCGATGCTAATGTAGGTCGTAAGAAAGTAGGTTATACGGAGATATTCAGCCGATTTGGTAATAAGTATCAGAGAGTATCACCAGAAGGTGGCGAAGCCCTAGAGCAGTGGAAAAAGCTACAGACTACTTACATCGGTAGAGCCAACGCTAGTAATGTAGATATCCAGAAACTGTACAGTAAGACAAATGGATCGCTAAGGCGAATCTTCATCGAGCTACGTAAGCAGTCAGCCTAATGTATCTCATTAATGAAAAGAGCAATTAGCGTGAAGCAACTACTCAATAAGAAATTCAAGGTAATGC
>CAYMFD010000041.1:17686-28052 GCA_964389475.1 uncultured Saprospiraceae bacterium | reverse complement strand
TGATTTTGAATAAACTCAAAAACTAATGCGAAACCTTATAGTAGAAATGGTATTACACAGCTGGTGCCTACAGGTACTGCTAGAGTCATCTGTTATGTGACATCGTTGCAAGCTATTATTTCAGGGCTGGGCAGCCTTCGATCCACAGCTTAACGCTTCCGTCTCCCTATTGATTTGATAGCGGTGTTAATCTGTCTGTGCATAAGCTCCATAATCGCAATTTCGACCCAAATAGCTCTTTTGTTTATGTCTAGAGGTTAAACAAGATATAGCGCCTTGATAGGTGTGCAAAGTGCTTGACTACATTAATTGTCTGATGGTCAGTTGGTTACGTGTATCTGTTGCTAGCACCCGCAAACTCTCACAGCAACATAGTTTCAGAAATAATTGAAAGTAAAAAAATTAACAAACAATTTAATTTTCGCAACACACTGTAAATCAACATTTTGAGATCATTTGATTTGTGATAACAAGTTTTAGAGTCTCTTTTTGTTTAACTATGTTTGTTCAAACGTTCATTTTTGTCTAACTTTGTATCAACGATAAAGCTCAAGATTATGTCTACAATAGAATTCAATACCAAGTTTGACTTACTCACGTCATCACTTAATTCCTTTGCTTACAACTTGACTAAGAATCAGGAGGACGCTAAGGACTTATTCCAAGAGACCGCCTTCAGAGCGATCACCAATAAAGAGAAGTTCCGACCAGGGACGAACTTTAAAGCGTGGCTCTTTACTATCATGAAGAACATCTTCATCAACAACTACAGAAAGAAGGTCAAGAAGAATACAATCATCGACACGACGGATAATTTATACTTCATCAACAGTGGTGCTACAAGAGTCGACAATGATGCGGGTAGAAATATCCTGATCAACGAACTAGAGGGTATGATCAGCAGCCTCGATGACAGCACTCGTACACCATTTATGATGCACTTCGAGGGGTATAAGTACCAAGAGATTGCAGACCACCTCGGCCTACCGCTAGGTACCGTCAAGTCTAGGATCTTCTTCGCTAGAAAAGCGCTGAAAGAGAATATCAAGGCACAGTACGGTAATTTCGATATCGTAAGAGAGAAATTTGTGGAAGCATAGAGAAAATACACTTCCTACAATAAGGTTAAAGGGTTCGAGCTGTCGTGGTTCGAGCCCTTTTTTGTTTCTTGCATAGAGACTCAATACCTATGGAAAAGAACAGGATAATAGCAGGTGCCATGACATGGGGAGCCTGGGGCCGCAAGTGGACGACCAGCGAGATGTCTGCCCATATAGAGGCACTGCATCAGCTAGGTATACGGTCCTACGACCACGCAGACATCTACGGAGGCTATACCACGGAGGGTGACTGGGGTAGGGCTTGGGCAGAGACGGGTATTGATCGGGGTGAGGTGGAGATTGTCAGCAAGTGTGGGATCATGATGCCAGCGCCTGCCAGGCCAGCCATAGAGCATAAGCACTATGACCACAGCTACGATCATATAGTAGGGAGTGCTAGGCGGTCTGTCGATCTACTACGGTGTGCTTATCTCGATACACTGTTGATACATAGGCCAGGACCCCTCATGCATAGTGAAGAGGTAGCTAGGGCGGTCGAGGACCTCAAGGCAGAGGGAGTGATACGATCGTTTGGGGTGAGCAACTTCTTGCCACATCAGGTAGATCATCTACGCCGCCACGTCCCAGTAGAGAGCAATCAGATCGAAATGTCGGTGGCTCACTTGTCTCCGCTGACGGATGGTCAGATAGACCACGCTATGCTACACGATATAGAGCTCATGATATGGTCGCCGCTGGGTGGAGGACGCCTGTGGTCCGATGAGGCGCTACGAGATAGGCTCCAGGTGGTGGCTACGGCGTACGATTGTACGATAGAGCAGTTAGCTTATATACTACTTTTGCATCACCCAGCGCAGATGCGCCTAGTCGTAGGTACAACTCGGATAAAACGCATAAAGGAGGTATTGTCGACATTAGCGATGGACGTTGATGACAAACTCTGGTATCAGATTTATACGGCCTGCCTAGGGCATGAGGTGGCATGATCACCAGCTAGGCATAGACACGTATTTTTTTAAATAGATGTATGATAGACCTTTCTGCTGCAATAGTCACTCAAGTATCTGCACACCATGTAGGTAGTCGCGCCGGTGATGAGGGCTACTTCCTGTCTGATCAGCCTGTGATCATAGACCAGGCGCTTAGCGACGCTTTGATAGAGTATTGTTCGCGAGCATTTAGCCGACAGACAGAGGTGTATCGCTACGGTCACGATGTAGACCTGCAGTACAATGTCCTCAATGGCCTGACGGCGCAGTACTTTGACCAGCCACCCCAGCGTCACGATGTAAGCAAGGCGATTGCTCAGCACCTGTACAATCAGAGCGGCCATCCCCATATCAAGCCAGGTGACCTGCTAGTGGTAGGTTTAGACCAGGTACTCTTCGTTGATGAACTGGTTGAGGCTTTTGCGATTATTAAGGCCGAGAGTACCCAGGGCTTTTTGCAGTTTGAGCGGGTAGGTGGTGACATGCTCGTCAATCGCCAGGAAGGTATCCAGCTCAAGCGTATGGACAAGGGTGCCCTGATCATCTGTACGGATGAGGCGGAGGGGTACAGGGCTCTATCGGTGGATAATAATCGATACGATGCCAGCTACTGGATAGATGACTTCCTGAGTATAGGCTATGTGCAGGATGACAACTTTGATACCAAGGCCTATGTCGAGATGTGTAAGTCATTCGCCTCAGAGGTGATCAAGGAGGTCGCCGATAAGAAGTCGCAGGTAGACTTCGTGCAGCAGACCTTTAACTATATAGACCAAGTCGATCAGGTGGATGTTGGAGACTTTAAGGAGCAGATGTTTGCGGACGAGACGACCACTCGAGCTTTTGACGATTATCGTAACAAGTACCAGGCAGATCGAGGTATTACGATGAGCGAGACATTTAATGTAAGTGAGGCGGTAGTCAAGCAGCAAAAGCAGAAACTACGTAACTTCATCAAGCTCGATACCAATATCAAGATCCAGCTTGGTTTTAGCAATGCCAAGTCCGTCGATCACCTCATAGAGCGGGGCTGGGACGAGGACAAGGGCATGTATTTTTATAAGTGTTACTTCAATTTTGAATCATAGTATGGCTAAGTATAGACCCCTGACTAGTGATGAGCTAGAGGCCCTAGAGCCAGAGTTTGTACGATACCTAGTCGCCAATGGTATCCCAGCTGAGGAATGGCAAAAACTTTTGGCGGAGGACATAGACGCCGCTGATCGTATCGTTGACCTCTTTAGCGATGTGGTGATGGAGGGAGTGCTGCGCAAGACGACCTATGTGGAGTTTTACAGCAAGCGGCAGGTGCTAGCGTTTTGTTTTGGTGAGGAGGAGGTGTCGATGTTATCGATGTCTAGTAACCATATTGATGCCGACTTTACTGATGCAGCGTATATCACCTACGCTACAGCTAACCCGCCAGAGGATCTGCAGCTCGGCCGACAGACTAAGGCATATGTCAAGAGTCGGTCTGAGGAAGTATGGGACCTCCTTAGTCAGGGTTGTACGGTGAGTGACGGCAAGCTGTATAGGGCACTAGAAGGGGTCATCGACTGATTGACGCAAATGCCACTCCTATCTAGCACGCATGCTATGAGTGATTTTTCTTGCGGCGGTAGTCACTACGACAAGCGCCAGTGATGGTAGTCCTAGCCATACCGCTTCTGATAGTAGTACTCGCATGCCCCACTCACTAAAAAAACGCTTGACCCCTAGCGGACTCACCAAGATGGGACGAAAGTCAAAGAAAACACGATTGTTGTCGATAGGTACGTACAGGGCTATGCCATGCCCTCCGCTGGTGCAGGCATCGATAAGTCCATGACTCACCGTGCATATGGCGAGGTAGAGTACAGGTGCCCAGGACCACCGCTTACTGGTAACTTTAAAATATAGGTAGCCAATAGACAAGCTCCAGCATAACCCAAACAAGATGCTATGCGTCAAGCCTCTATGGCCTAGCAGGTGCTCGTATGGGATGCCAAAGAAAAACCCTAAAACATCAATGTCAGGCATACAGGCAGAGAGCATCCCTAATCCGACTAGTCCAGGTGATCTAACCGACCTAGGGACTATGCTCGATACCCCAAGTGCTACTACTGCATGTCCGAATATTGACGCCATATGATATATCTAGTAATTGCTATGTTGTGACAAGTTGAGACCGTTTAGGCGGATTTAAAAAGAATATTAATTGCTACACTTGACAAAAGACAAAATATAACCTATATTTGTGAAAGGCGAAATTAGCTCCGGATTCATCAATAGGAGAGTCAGTCAGTCGCTGTTTTTAGACAGGATAAATATGGCATTTATTTAACCACCTAAATACCTCTGACTTATGATGAATGAAAAAGTAACTACGATCATGACACCGAGTCCTATAACTGTAGGGCCGTCGGCATCACTCGAGGAGGTCAAGGATATATTCATGGCTAGACGTGTTCACCACTTAGCAGTGGTGCAGGCAGGCGAACTGCTAGGTCTAGTCACGACCTATGACCTCTGGCAGCAAGATGAAAACTTTAAAGACTATAGCTCTATAGCTGTCGAAGAGATTATGACCACAAAACTGGCCAAGATCTCACCCAACGACAAGGTAGGTACAGCGGCAGAGCTGTTTCTCAATAAGAATATACACGCCTTGCCAGTTGTGGGTGAGTATGATCAACTTCTAGGTATCGTCACATCCTTCGATATCTTGAGATACAGCTTCCGTAAGGCATACCCCAGGCCGATCTTATTTGCAGAAGTCTACTACTCGGGACAGCGACAGGCGGCTAGTTAGTAGCCAGATGGCTATCCAAGTCCGGTATTTCTAGATTTTAACTTATTGTCACAGCAGTAGGTGTTATGCTTGCTACTGTGTTTTTATTGTGGACTTTACATAATAAAGATTTTCGTATACGAAATGATGACAATGACTTAATGGACTTTATTAGCTGACGGCCGCTACATATCTGTATTTTTAGGTCTTATTCGCCTGAGAGTCTAATAACCGCCCAACTGTGATCAGAGTCTGCTGTCCTTCTTTACTGGTATTTCTGTTAACGATTTCTTGCTATAGTTTACAGTCGCAGGTGATTGCGGATCATCTACCCGGCTGTATGCCTGATCCAATTTTTGTAGGTGTTGCGTGTGGGGCTGGTACACATGAGTTTGGGGTAGATGTCCCAGGTGCTGCCACAGAGATTATCGCTCAGAATGTAGACGGGTCTGTATGTTCATGCTTTGGCCCTGGAGGTCCATCAGATGGATACTTCGAGTATGCACCCTTAGATATATCGTCTTTTGAGAATATCATGATTTCGATGGACTATACGTCTAGTGATGCCAAATTTGAGAACGATAGCCCAGCAACTCCAGTATTCGGATGCCAAAGCTCATTCGTAGATAATAGCCACGATCAGATGGTTTTTATGTATAGTCTAGATGGTGGTCCAGAGACACAGAGCTTATATGTGAGAGACACTTCAATGGCTGGTTTTACGGGGACATGGGTTGAAGGTCCTTTAAACGGTAATTCCTTAACAATTAGGGTTTATGCAGCCAACAAAGCTTCAGACGAGATTTTTTATTTTTCCAATTTGGTAATAACAGGTACACCGCTACCAGTAACTGCAGGTCCTGATCAGACTGTTTGTAATGATGCTAGTGTGACACTAAGTGCAACAGGCGGAGGTACTTGGAGTACTACTGGCAGTGGCATCATCGTTGACCCGTCCGACCCAAATACAGATTACAACTCAGTGCCAGCAGACAACAATAGCACTGTTAGTTTTACTTACACTGGCAATCCTGCAGCTCCAGGATGCTACCTCAATAATCTACCGACAGATAACGTAGACATAACCTTTACAGGTCCCACAGCCACATTATCTTACACAGACCCATCCTTTACTGGTGACTTTTGTAGTGGCGATTGTCAGACACTAGATGTTAGTATTTCTGGAGGTACGCCATTATACGAGCTACAGATGTCACTATCTGTGGGGCCGGTCAACCTACCGTCCTTTCCTGTGCCCGGTTTTGCAGTAGGCGAGACGATTACTATCTGCTATGATGAGAATGCATTCCTGCCTAATTACGATAATGCTACCCGTACGATTACAGTCCCTGGTTTGGCTAGTGGTTTTTCTGGTACCGTTAACCTATCCCAGATTACGGATGCCAATGGATGCTCCCTGGCCTTATCCGAAAGTGTTACTGCTTCTTTTCAGACGACACCTGAGCTAGATCTTGGAGGATTCCTCAATGAGTGCCCCGACCCTTCAGGGTTCACGACGTTTATTTTGACAGATGCTAATGGCCAGGTAGATCCAGGTGGTTTATATACGATTAACTATTTTGAGTTTAATGATATGACTGGCCCGCTCAATGCAGGTGGCCATATAGTAACGGGCGACGAGACGGTATATGCCTTTGCGACGGATGGTGCCTGCACGTCAGACCCCGCCCCAGTGAGTCTAAATCTACTTCCAGATGGTAATGTAGGTCCTGTAGAGTTTTACTGTGATGTACCCACACAAAGTACATCCTGCCTCGATATATGCGATATAGATGGTGATGGTAGCGAGCTGGTTAACCTGACGGTCACATTAACTAGTGGTGTGGCTGGTGCTTCTTACGAGTTAGAGTATGAGGCTTTCCCAGGTGGTCGGACTACCGTTGCGTTCGTGGGGCCTACAGTGACTTTTCAAGTTTTGGTATCTGGCTTTACAGCTGTAGAGATATTGAGTATCAGTGAGGTGGGGCTATGCGCTGACATTACCGACCTGGGCGACATAATCCAGCTTGACATTATAGCTAGGCCACAGATTGATTTTATCAATGATGTACAGGTATGTTCGGGTTCTTACGTACTGCCACCAGTACCAGGTACAGATATATCTAGCGATGCGTCGTACTACACAGCGAGCGGAGGCCTAGGCACAGAGATACCAGTGGGTACTGTGTTTACAAGTGATACGTCTGTCTATGCTTATGACGGCGTGCTTGGCTGTGATGATGAGGCTTTTTACTTTATTACTATAGGTGATAGTACGACCTACGATGTCCTGCCCGACGTCAGCACTTGCGGCGTCTTCACGCTATCAAGCATTACGGGTACTAACGTGGGTGCAGGCGCTACCTACTATACCGGTCCTGGAGGTACAGGTATGACTTTTGCGCCAGGCCAGTCTCTCAGTATGAGTGTACCTACCTTGTATATCTATGATAATTCCTCATCCTGCCAGACCAATGAGCCCGTCTTTGCTGTGACGATCGCAGCAGCGGATACACTGCAGATGATTGCTGATACCATAGTGTGTGATACGCTGCAGTTATTTCCTATAATTTCTAGCGGAGCATTGTCTGGAGACGAGGCCTTCTTCACGGCCCCAGGTGGTCTAGGAGATAGGATCGAGGTTGATTCTTTCTTGATAAGAGATAGCGTAGTAGCTAGATATGATACGTCTAGTATCGTCCTATATGCCTATGATAGCCTAAACGGTTGTCGCGCTGAGACGGCCTTTAGGGTCACATTTGGCGATGGCAGCTTTGCTGGGAGAGATACGATGCTTAGTTACTGCTCTGTGTTAGGTCAGCGAATCGACCTAGTGGCACTGGTCAGCATTCCCGATACAGGTGGTGTGTGGTCTAGCAGTACGACTTTACTAGATCTGGCAGACCCCACAGATGTCAGTCTAGCCTCATTGCCAGTGGGTATTGCTACAGCCACTTATACCATTTCAGACCCGGCGTGTGGAGATGTATCGTCTACCGTTACATTAGATATTGAGGCCGGTGTTTTTGCTGGCTTGGACGGTGCATTTACCTTTTGTGAAAACGAACCAGCGACTGATCTATACCTACTGCTAGCAGCTATAAACCAGTCCGGGACCTTCCTGACGGTGCCAGACGTAGGTTTTGACTTTACCGTGCCGCAGTCAGCTACATTCTCGGGTCTGTCGGCAAGTGAGTTTGAGATACTGTACATCGTAGAAGGTACGAGTGTCGACTGTCCGGCAGATACAGCAATACTAAATATCACCGTATCTGCAGGACCGGACGCTGGTCTAGACTCTATGATTAATGTCTGCCAGGGTAGCACGGTAGACCTAAGTAGCCTAGTGAGAGGTATCTCAGGTGGTGACTTTTCAGAGGTGGTAGCTGGCTCTGGCCTCACACTGCCTAGCACAGTTAATACGACGGGTCTTACCGGCGACCAAGACTACTTGTACATCGTCAACAGTACCTGCGGTATAGACACAGCTGTATTAACCATTACGGTATCCACATCAGCAGAGGCGGGTGATGGCGGCCCGAGGGAGGCCTGTGACATAGACCTGCCGCTAGACCTGACCACATTACTGTCGGGTGCAGATGGAGGTGGAGACTTTTACATCGATGGTGCCGTGGTGCCTGCGACAGTGGTCCCATCTGACTATGTGATGCCGAGATTTATCTCTTACATCGTGGGTGATGGAGTGAGCTGTGATTTCGATACAGCCATCTTTATCGTTACTTATATCAGCGCTGACTTTAGTCTTACCTCTAGTAGTCAGGCTATATGCCCTGATAGAGCACAGTTTGTATTTATAGACTACCTCGTCGATAGAGGCTACACGATATATTTATCAACGACCAATGTATCTACTGGTGCGGCCACCCGATTTACGCGAAGCACCGATCCAGGAGACGATCGAGTTACCTTCCAGGTTTTTAATGATCCTGATGGCGTGGAGGCTGGCCGTAACCTTGAGCCAGACCAGCTGTATATCGTCTCCCTAGATAGCGTCACTACTGATGATGGCAGCTGTACGATATACTTTGACGAGTCTGTACCTATTAGGACGGCCAGTGTATTCCGCTTTGAGCTAGAAACGACGCTGTGTATGGGAGATAGTGTCTTGTTCTTAAATCGTCACTGGCAGGAGAGCTTCTACGATTCTCTACAGACGACGGACGGGTGTGACAGTATCATCGATATCAATATTACGTTTTTGAGACAAGACACAATGGTATTTGATGGTCAGCGCTGCGAGGGCTTCTCTATCGATGTGGACGGTACTATTTTCGATCAGTCCAATGCCAGCGGGGAGGTGTTGCTCACTAATTCCTTGGGCTGCGATAGTCTAGTGATTGTTGATTTGACCTTTGCCGCCGAGAATATCATAAATGTAACCGACACGATATGTGATGGTGGTCAGATCATAGTCTCCGGTCAAGTATTCGACAGTAGTCGACCTACGGGTATGGTGCGGTCGGCAGGTATGGGAGGTGACTGCGATACCGTCTTTGACGTGGCATTGACCATAGGACAGCAGTTAAATGAACTTATCGACGACGTACTATGTGAGGGAGCAAGTATCACAGTCGGCACGGAGGTGTTTGATATCAATAATCCGATAGGTACAGTCATGTTATCCTCAGTGAGCGGGTGTGATAGTATAGTGGAGGTCGACCTGACCTTTGATACGCAGACCATCATACCGATCAACGACCCTATCTGTGACGGAGACACCATCTTCATTAATGGTACCCCTTACTCGCTAGACAATCCTTCGGGTAGCGAGTCGGTGCAGGGTGTTAATGACGCTTGTGATACCCTGTATCAGATAGCCTTGCAAGAAGCACTTTCTACAACGGGGACATTAGGCATATTTACCTGTAACCCAGACTCTATTTTTATACTCGGCTCACTAGTCTTGACGAATAGCGAGCCGTCTGGTAGCTACGTCACAGGTCTTAATAGTCAGGGCTGCGATAGTATAGTCGAGGTGATAGTAACGTATGGCGACCTAGGTCTAGGCATAGACGTAACGACAGTGGGGACTGGTAGCCAACTGCAACTCACTTACCCTGGTCCGTATGACTATATAGAGTGGTCCCCTGCGCTAGGTCTCAGCTGTACAGACTGCCCTGACCCACTAGCTACACCTGCCGTTACGACGGAGTACTTCGTATTCGTCGAGTCTGATGGTTGCATCGATTCTGCCGAGGTTGTCGTACGAGTAGAGGCTTCTACGGCATTGGATTTTCCTTCTGTAATAACTCCTAATGGTAGTCCTGGTAATGATATTTTTTACGTTAAAGCTCCTGCCGAAGACAGTATTACTGTCACGGCACTGATCATCTACGACAGGTGGGGTAATCAGGTGTTTTCTGTCGCCGATGTGCCAGCTGGTGAGCCAGCATTTGGGTGGGATGGTAGTATTCGCGGGCGACCTGGTAAGACAGGTGTGTATGCCTACTACCTAGAGCTGTCCAGCGCTGTAGATCCACAGTATAGCTTTACCAAGTATGGTGATATTACGGTATTGAGATAGG
>CAYMFD010000041.1:15270-17586 GCA_964389475.1 uncultured Saprospiraceae bacterium | reverse complement strand
TGATTACAATAACCCCTCTTTAATCAGCTCATGTAGGTGCAGTATGCCTAGTAGTCCTTCGTCGTCGCTAGTGACGATGACCTGGTTAATGCTATGCTTCTCTAGCATCTGCAAGGCCTCTACCGCCAGATGGCTACTACTTATGCGATAGCCGCCTGCTGTCATGATATCCTTGGCTATGGTGGTAGATTGGTCGGCATCTCTATTGAGCATACGACGTAGGTCACCATCGGTAATGATGCCCTGTATGTGATCACCGTCCATGACTACACAGGCGCCGACCCTACCTGTCGTCATAGCGAGTATGATCTCGGCTAGCCTTGCATCTGGGGCAACTGTAGGAGATGCCTGCTGAGGGAGTACGTCACTGACTCGGAGGTAGAGTTTCTTACCTAGGCTACCGCCCGGATGTAGCTCGGCAAAGCGATCCGGCGTGAAACCCCTTGCAGCCAGCAGGCACATAGCTAGGGCATCACCCAGAGCTATTTGTGAGGTGGTGCTTGATGTAGGTGCTAGGTTGTGTGGGTCTGCCTCTTGCTCTACTTTGGTGTATAGGTGGTGGTCACAATTACTGGCCAGGTAGGAGGTAGGTTGGGCCGTCATGGCGATCAGGCTATTGCCCATACGCCTTAGCAGAGGTACAAGCACCCTGATCTCAGGAGTCTCACCGCTCTTACTTAGTAGCAGCACCACATCTGCCGCCCCGATCATACCTAAGTCACCGTGTATAGCGTCCGCAGCATGCATGTATAGTGCTGGCGTACCCGTACTGTTCATGGTAGCGACGATCTTCTGTGCGATTATAGCACTCTTACCTATACCGGTAACGACTAGTCGGCCTTCAGAGCGGATGATCAGCCTAGTGACCGACACGATCGTTTCATCGAGGTGGTCTAGGGTGTCTTGCAGGGCCACGATCTCTTGAGCAATCGTCTCCTGGGCGATAGCGAGTAGGTCAGTCTTTTTATCCTTCATATTCGCCAAGTATGGATTGATCACTGATATTGAGAAACTGCTCTATGCTCCGCTCGATGTAGACGAGGTTTTCATAACTAGCCAGCGCCGTTAGTTTCACCTTACTACGGTTGTAGAGAATAGCCCATAGTTCGTACCTGTAGTTGGGGACGCCATTAGTCGAGCCTACCAGTTTTCTGGCAGTGTATAGCTGCCTGATATCGCTAGATAGCAAGACGGGTTGCCGCCCGAATGGGTTGCGGATCGGGCCCGTACTTATCTCTATATAGTCCGACCGTATGAGCACATCGGTATAGTTAAGGACCTGCCTAGCCCATGCAGCGAATAGCACGATGCCGCTGAGGATGTGGAGACTCATAAACAGGAGCGGTACTACCTCACCAGCCTCAAAGGCATTGTGGGCAACGACGAAAATGATGCCATTCCAGATAATGTTAAAAAAGGTCAAGAATCCGATCTGTGCTTTGGAGGCTGCCTTAAAGTGGCTGTAGCGTATGTCTAGCTGATCGTGTGATGCGATGATGTCTAGGCCATCAGGTGTCGTCAGGGCCTTGCCATTCTTTAAAAGGTCATCTCGTTGCTGACTGGCCTCCTCCTGGGTATTAAATGTCAGACATTCGAAACAGGCTACCACATGACCATGCCTACTACTCGCCGAGGTGGGTAGCGGTGCACCACAGTTACTACACAAGGCGGCGGGAGCTTCCTTATAAGCAGTTCGATGACTAGTATTTTGTCTATTGCGGTCCTCCATCGTGGGCTAAGATATGCCGACAAGCCTTAACTTTAGCCAAAGGAATATTCCTCAACCTAAAAATCTATAGTAATGGCAGTAATGAAAGTCGTTGAAGTATTAGCAAACAGCACAGAGAGCTTCGAAGATGCCGTGCAGAATGGTGTCGCTCGTGTATCTAAAAAGGTAAAAGGGGTGAAGTCCGCTTATATCAATGAGCAGTCCGTGGTCGTCAAAGGCGGTAAGGTGACAGAGTATCGCGTAAACCTCAAGGTTACATTCGCAGTCAAGTAATGCCTGCAAGGGGATTGATTATCGGTGTCTTCCGATTTCGATCCCCTTTATTTTTCTGTAAAGATCGGTTGCATACACATCGGTCATGGCGGATACGTGATCGAGTACCGACATCGCCTTCTGGTAGGCGGTGGCCTTCCCACCTACGTGGTACTGCTTGGGTAGTAACTTGAGAGCTTGCTTTTGGTAGGCATTTGGTTTTTGCGCTAGAGCCGCTGGAATCATCATCTGTAGTAGGTCGCTCATCACATTGTAGCCGGCGATCTCTATCTCCACTACCGAGTAGTGGTTGTAGATACTACGTATGCTCACTT
>CAYMFD010000041.1:13361-15170 GCA_964389475.1 uncultured Saprospiraceae bacterium | reverse complement strand
ACGAATGGATGCCGCCTGTACACGCCACTCGTTGATGCGTCGGGGATCATGTGTGCCGCCTCGACGATCTGCTCAAAGATGCTCGTCTCTGCGTGGAAGTAACTGTACTTCTTCCTATGTTTAGCAGAAGATCGCTGGCTAGAGTTACAGGGGTACTTAAGTATGCTGGCTAGGGTCGTAATCGTGAGGCCCATGCCACCACTAGCCTTGCCGTTAAAGTCCTGGGCGAGCACCCGCAGCGCATTGGCGTTACCCTCAAAACTGGTGAGGTCCATCCATTCCACATCGGTAAAGTGATCCCTCAGTGGTTGCCCCTCGATCTTGCTATCGGCATACTGTATGAAGTAGTTGGAGATAGCATCCTCGCCACTATGACCAAAGGCAGGATTGCCGATATCATGCGCTAGGCATCCAGCCGCGATAATATTGGGTAGGTCCTGACGGTAGAACTCCTTGTCACTTACCTCCAGGCCTGAGAAGGTAGAGATATACTGGCCCAGCAAGGTGCCCAGTGAGCGACCTACGCTAGCCACCTCCAGCGAGTGAGTCAGCCTGTTATGTACAAATGTGCTACCCGGTAACGGAAAGACCTGCGTCTTGCTCTGTAGACGCCTAAACGCAGACGAAAAAATCAGCCGATCGTAGTCACGCTGATATTGAGATCGCATCACATCTCTTGTAGGGCGATCCCCTATTCTTCGGGCAGTGTGACAATTATTCCATTCCATACGATCGCTTACATATTGCACGTGCAAAGGTAGCAGTGTCTATTTGTCAGAGGTCTTGTGCTAGATTTTTTTCTGCACTTATCTACCATGTGTGTCTCACCGCTGCATTCTCCATTCGAGGATCTAACTCTACCTGACGTGATGATCAATTGATTCGCCAACGGGCCCGATTACTATGATGCAGAAATGTCTAGCCTACAACAGATCATGTGGTTGACAGATGCACATATCTCATTTATACCTACTTTAGCAAACCATTAACGAGCGATACCATGACTGTAAGACAGTGTCACTCGTCATATCACAAACTACTAGCAATGGCAATAGATATAGGTACTGTAGCAAGCAAAGCTGCCGATTATAAGCGGATTCTCAAGAATACGGTCGAGTACCGTAAACAGTGGGGCAAGAAGATGAAGCCGCTAATCACAGAGACTCTAGAGGAGATTCTAAAGCAAACTGAACTCGAGGGGAAGATCATTAATGAAGACAAGATCGACAACCTCGAATCGATCATCCTAGACCTCGGTAAGTCGAGCTCTGGTATCTACGAAAACGTCGGAGACACAGACATCAAGCGTAGTATGATCAAGAGCAACGGCGCATTGATCTATCAGCAGCTATTTAATGGAAAGGTGATGGTCATGATGGTCAATCCTTACATCGAGGGATACGGAGAGCCCAAGCCACCGCAACCACTAGAAATACTACGACCGGAGGAGCTCAAGCAGGGTTTTATACTTCGACACATGGAGACCTTCTTAAAGGAGATCACTCAGTGGGAGGACTACGACGACGATGAGCCATCGACTAAGGATGCCTTTACGCCTATCGGTTTTCACAAGATTATAGAGGAGGCAGAGGTCTAGCCTAGCACTAGCTCACTGGTAAGGCTGAGGTGGACCTTGGGGTGATTATCCCTAGCCATCTGCAGCGACCAGGCACTCTCGGCCATAAATACGAGTTGGCCGTCCTTGTCATGCGCTAGATCACGCTTGCGTTTGGTCTCAAATTCTTTAAGGGCTGCTGCATCATCGCAGTAGACCCAGCATGCCTTGTGTAGGCCTACAGGCTCATACTC
>CAYMFD010000041.1:0-13261 GCA_964389475.1 uncultured Saprospiraceae bacterium | reverse complement strand
CTCAGCTTTTCGCCCTCAGTCAGTCCGTCACCGATCTTAAAGTTGCCGCTATCGTATAGACCTACGATGTCGCCAGGGTAGGCCTCATCGACGATACTCTTCTTGCTGGCCATAAAGGCCGTGGGGTTGCTAAACTTTATCTTCTTGTCCTGACGTACGTGGTAGTAGTTGGTATTGCGCTTAAAGGTCCCACTGCAAATCCGTAAGAAGGCGATGCGATCACGATGCTTGGGGTCCATATTGGCGTGGATCTTAAAGACAAATCCAGAGAACTTCTCTTCTAGCGGATCTACTGCCCGATCTTCTGTAGGTCGCGATAGTGGTCCTGGTGCTATATCTACGAAGCAGTCAAGCAGCTCCCGCACTCCAAAGTTATTGATCGCAGAACCGAAAAACACCGGCGATAGATCACCATCTAGGTAGGCCTGTCGGTCAAAAGTCGGATAGACCTCTTCGATCATATTGGTCTCTTCGCGCAATTCCTTGGCGAGGGCATCCCCTATCTTTTCATCCAGGATAGGGTCACTGAGATCCTCGATGGCCAGTGTGTCTTCGCTGTCTTGCTTACCGTGTGGGTTAAAGAGGATGAGCTGTTTCTCATACAGGCTGTAGACACCTTTAAATCGCTGTCCCATACCTGCTGGCCAACTGAGCGGTGTTACTCTCAAGCCTAGCTTGGCCTCTATCTCATCGAGCAGGTCAAAGCCATCTTTACCCTCTCTGTCGAGCTTATTGATAAATACGATAATCGGAGTCTTGCGCATGCGGCATACCTCAACGAGTCGCTCCGTCTGTGGCTCTACACCCTTGGCTACATCTATTACGACGATCACACTATCTACAGCGGTGAGGGTCCTAAATGTATCCTCCGCGAAGTCCTTGTGGCCTGGCGTGTCTAGGATGTTGATCTGCTTGTCTCTGTAGACAAATGCCATGACCGACGTAGCGACCGAGATACCCCGCTGCCGCTCTATCTCCATAAAGTCAGAGGTAGCGTGCTTCTTGATCTTGTTGCTTTTGACTGCTCCCGCACTCTGTATCGCTCCACCAAAGAGTAGTAGCTTTTCGGTAAGTGTCGTCTTACCCGCATCCGGGTGGGATACGATTCCAAATGTCTTTCGCTTGTCGATCTCTTTCTGCAGGCTCATTCGTCTTATTGCTTGAGGGCGGCAAAGGTACATCAATCAGGAGAGTCGTTTTCCGATGGGACGTTTTGACGTTTTACGTCTGTTCGTTTTCCGATGAGACGTTTTTCGTTTGTCGTTTTCTGGTCGTGTGCGGACTCTCCCTTCGACTGAAAAGCTCGGGGACCACTCCCATCCTCTCTAGGAGAGAGGGAGCTACTGACGGCTTCGCTGGATAGAGTGATTTGTCATTTGTTGAGCAGCGAGGTTTCGCTCTGCGAGTCTCGCTAAGCTTCATAAGCTTAAGCGGACCTCAGCTGTGGAGAGCACCAAATCATTCCACTTTCACGAATCACATAAAGTCTGAAATCTGTTATCTGACGTCTGGAATCTAGATCCTGATGTCTGATTAGTGATATTCGTGTGGATTCGTGTCTGTCAACTTCTCTCTCCGTCGGGGTTTCGATACGCTGCGCTACTCAACCACCTTAGAACACGGATGAGGCTTACCTTCAAGGGTGGTCCCAAAAGACTCTATCTCGTGGTAGAACCCATGGACGGCTAACGCTTTACCGCAGTAGAAAGCAGTCGCTGTGCGACGCCTTAAAGCCCCTCGCTTTTAAGAGAAGGGTTTGGGGAGAGTCCCAACTGGTTTTGGGGCGGTTAGTGAGCTTGTCGAACTGAGAGTCCTGATTTATCGATGCAAGCGTTCATTGAGCTACAATTAAAGGATTAGGTTCTGTTCTGCGAGTCTCGCCAAGTATTAGATGTAAGCGGACCTCAGCTGCAGCCAATTGGAGGGCTTTTGCGTTATCAATTGCATAAACCGCCATAGGCGAACAAGCTGCAGAAGTAATTATCAATTGTCAATTGCACAAGTCCCTCAAGTGAACAAGCTACACAGGCAATTGTCAATTATAAATAAATTTAACACCTAAATCCCAAACCCATCACCGTCTAACAAGTCGCCTAGACCACCTAGGATGCTGCCCTCACCTCGGCCCTTGCCGTAGCCTTTGGCATGAGTGAGTATGCGATCGCCTAGACGTGAGATCGGCATCGATTGTACCCATACGGTGCCCGGCCCCATGAGGCTAGCGAAGAACAGGCCCTCGCCACCGAATACGCTATTCTTAATACCACCAACGAATACGATGTCATAGTCTACATCTCTCGTAAAGCCTACGAGACAGCCTGTGTCGACACGTAGATGCTCGCCAGCAGCCAGTTTCTTCTCCATGATGTAGCCACCTGCATGGAGAAAGGCCATACCGTCACCCTCTACTTTTTGCATGATAAAGCCCTCTCCTCCAAAGAAGCCGCGACCTAGTTTCTTGCTAAACTCGATACCCACGGCTGTACCCTTGGCAGCACAGAGGAAGGCATCTTTCTGGCAGATGATCTTCTCGTCGTAGTCGCATAGGTCTAGTGGTATGATCTTGCCCGGATATGGCGCTGCGAACGAGACCTTGGCCTTGCCACGTCCCTGGTGGGTAAAGGCGGTCATAAATAGTTTTTCGCCGGTAAGCACCCGCTTTCCAGCACTCAGTAACTTGCCCATGATACCCTTATCCTGATTGGTGCCATCGCCGAATATAGTCTCCATCTCTATATCTTCATCCATCATCATAAAGCTGCCAGGCTCAGCGACGACCGTCTCCTGTGGGTCAAGCTCTATCTCTACAAATTGTAACTCCTCACCATATACCTGGTAGTCGATCTCGTGTGTATTCTGCATTAGTCGTAGTTGTGGGTTTAATGAAGTAATCAAGTTACGACGAAGGTGGATTACGGCCATTATTTCCTTAGATATAAGGTGTAAATAAGTCGACGAACGCAGTTCATCCCGCTCTAGCTTAAGATCTAGTAGGACCTCATGGTGCATTTACTCAGGCATTTAATCGTCTTAGTGGCGGCTTGGTACTACTTTTGCACACTGTCTTTTAAATATAACTATAAAGTGTAATATGATAGCTTACGTATCTGGCCCCATTACCTACAAAAACCCAGCTTATGTATATATCGACTGCAACGGTGTAGGCTATCATGTCAACATTAGTCTTAATACCTATGCACAGGTAGAGAAGCTCGATAAGGTCAAGTTGCTGACCCACCTACACGTCACGGATAGTGGCCATACGCTGTATGGCTTTGCGGAGAATAGTGAGCGACTGCTTTTTGCACAGTTGATCAGTGTGTCTGGCATAGGGCCCAATACGGCTAGGGTGATACTCTCTTATATGCCGCCAGATGAAGTGATACGTGCCATCGCAAGCGAGGATGAGCGAGCCATCAGTGCGGTCAAGGGCATAGGTCCCAAGACCGCTAAGCGTGTGATTCTAGATCTTAAAGACAAAGTCATCAAGATGGCAGGCGATGTGACAATATCTTCTGCTCGTATCGACAATAGTGTGCGACAAGATGCGTTAGATGGACTGTTGGCTCTTGGTTACCCCAAGGCTACAATAGAAAAACACCTTAAACAGGTATTGGCTTCCGCAATTGATATTGATAATCCAGGAGACGTCATTAAGCTCGTGCTTAAGCGTATGTCTTGATGGCCTTGTATCATTAATTGAAAATAAGTGTATCGTACGACATACCAAGTAAGGCCTCGTCATGCGTTAAAGTACAGGCTTACAAGCCGAGGCTAGACCTAGGTCTAGCGACAATAGATAAGAATAATTACACACAAGACTTATGCTCATACAGTATCGTGCTCATGATCAGCCACTTACAGATAGCGGTGTGTCAAGCAAAGTTGTATAGGTATAATGCTTAGACTAGGATATATGTTTTTTTTAAGGGGGCTTTTTGTCCCAGTATTGTGTTGTGTAGTAGCTACGGTAGCGTGGGCGGGTGGTCCATCGTACTACCTAGGGACCATTACAGAGGCAGTAGTTGATACTATACCAGTCAAGGATAACTATGGTGATCACGTTACTGATCCTAACCGTAATCCTTTTGACATCACGCCGGCAGTAGTCGAGCAGAAGGTAGAGTACGATCCCAAGACCAATCGCTATGTCGTATTCGAAAAGATAGGCGACGAGTACTTCCGCACACCGACCTACCTCACCTTTGAGGAGTATCTAGACTATAAAAAGAAGGAACAAGAACGCAACTACTTTAGCCAAATGGCAGGGTTGAGTACAGGTAAGCGCAAAAAGCTCAACCTCATCGATCCCATGACCAAGATAGACATGGGTACCTCGCTCATAGACCGCCTATTCGGTGGTACGGAGGTCAATATACAGCCACAGGGTAATGTGGATATCACGCTAGGAGTGGATCACCAAAAGCTCGATCAGATCAATAGTGGCCTCAACCCCAATACTAGGCAGACGTTGATGGACTTCGATATGGACATCCGTATGAATGTGGATGGTAATATCGGGGAGAAAATGAATCTCGGTTTCAACTTCGACACGCAGTCGACCTTTGACTTCGACCAGAAGATCAAGCTAGAGTACAATAGTGACGCCTTTTCTGAGGATGATATTATCAAGAAGGTCGAGGCGGGTAACGTGAGTCTACCACTCAGAGGTAACCTCATACAGGGAGCACAGTCGCTATTCGGTCTTAAGACGGAGCTACAGTTTGGTCACTTGACACTTACCGCGATCGCCTCACAGCAGCGTAGCCAGCAGAATAACATCCAGGTACAGAATGGTACACAGCTACAGGAGTTACTACTCTACCCGGATGACTATGATGAGAATAGGCACTTCTTCCTTGATCACTTTAACAGAGAGACTTACGAAAGTAACCTAGAGCAGATACCATTTATCGCTACTAGCTACAGGATCAATCGTATAGAGGTATGGATCTCTGACGATCGTATCGATCAGCAGCGCAACAGTAGGCCGATCGTAGCGGTTTCTGACTTCGGGGTGCCGGTAGATAGTAATCGTACGACTCAGGGAAATCCTAGATGGGCACCGAGCCCAGTGCTACCAGCGATCTACAGGGACCTAGCTGGTAATCCACTACCTGACAATAATGTCAATCCACTGTATAGAGGTATCACGGACAATGAAGCTGCCTACGACCGTACGCAAGCGACTCGTATATTATCGTCACAGTATGGGCTCGTCGAGTCTAGAGATTTCGAGACATTCCAGGGTAGGCTCTTGTCGCCCGGGGAGTTTACCTATCACCCAGAACTAGGTACCATCTCGCTCAAGCAAAGATTACGGACCAATCAAGTACTAGGTGTTGCCTACGAATACTTCTATACCGCTAACTGTGATGAGGTCTACCAGGTAGGGCAGCTATCAGACGGACAGACTACCAATGTGACCGCCGGTGCGACCGACACCATCGAGCCACCCAAGGTGACCTTCGTTAAGCTGCTCAAGACTACGCAGCAAAACCCCAACGAGCCTTCGTGGGATCTGATGATGAAGAACGTGTATAACATGCGTACTAGTCAGCTCACCCCACAGGACTTTGAGTTTGACATCTTCTGGCAGGATGATCGAGATGGCTCGCTCAAGAAGTATATCGAGACCAATGGTAGCTATACAGATCCATTGCTCCAAGTCTTCGGACTTGATAGGCTCAATGCCTTTGGCGATCCACAGCCCGATGGGGTATTTGACTTCGTCGATGGGATTACGCTTAATCAGCAGACAGGGTCCATCATCTTCCCGAGGTTGGAGCCATTCGGCGAGGTGCTGAGAGATACGCTGATAGCAGCTGGCCTTAGCCCTAGAGATGCAGACTCATTGAGTTACTCAGAGTTATATACCAATACGGTGACCTCTGCTCGTAACGACTTTCTGGGCAAGAATAAGTTTACCATGATCGCCAGGGTCAATACGGCTAATACCGGTGTGATCAACCTAGGCCCCTTCGTACCAGAAGGCGGTGTGCGAGTGACGGCAGGTGGTCGTCAACTCGTAGAAGGGGTAGACTATGAGATAGACTACAACCTAGGTCGGCTAAATATCATCAATGACGCCTATCTACAAGATGGAGTACCCATCAATGTCAGTTATGAGGACAATGCCGTCTTTAGCTTACAGCAGAAAAACATGATGGGGCTGCGGGCCGACTATGACTTCGGTGAGAAGTTACAAGTGGGAGCGACCTATCTACGCCTGCAGGAGCGACCCTTTACGCAGAAGGTCAACATAGGGGATGACCCGATTCGTAACCAAGTGATCGGTATGGACCTGACCTATAGTACGGAGACTCCATGGATGACCAAGGCCGTAGACAAGCTGCCTTTTTACAGTACCAAGGAGCAGTCGAGTCTCAACTTTACGGGAGAGGTAGCGGCCCTCATACCTGGGACTAACGATATTATCAATGCACCGGGAGAGGACAAGCCCGTTATGAGTATCGATGACTTTGAGGGTGCGGTCAGCGGATTTCTACTAGGTAATGCCCAGAACAACACGTGGACGCTAGCTAGTACGCCGAAAGATCCACTCTTTCCGGAGCATGCCCTTGATAATGATCTAGCCTACAATTATAACAGAGCCAAGCTCGCCTGGTACCAGCTAGAGCGGGGTAATCGTACACAGGCGGATAGAGGTAACTCCTATACAAGGCAGATTGTGCAGGACGAGTTATTCCCCAATAGGGCATTGCCAGTAGGTGATAATACTTTGTACACCTTCGACTTGAGTTACTACCCAGATGAGAGAGGCCCCTATAATTATGAGCCACCAGAGGGCTCAGCATATAGTCAGGGACTAGAGCTCATAGATGGAGAGATTAAGCTCAAAGAGCCTAAGTCAAGATGGGGTGGTATCATGCGATACTTTAACAATCCTGACTTCGAGGCGGCTAACTATCAGTTCATTGAGTTTTGGATGCTAGATCCGTTTGGCGAGAGACCAGATCCTAGTGAAAATCCGGAGGGTAACGAACGAGGCGAGATTGTCTTTCAATTGGGTAATGTAAGTGAGGATATTCTCAAGGATGGTAGCCAGTTTTTCGAAAATGCGATCAACGTAGACACTAGTATCAACATTCCACCTATTACGACGATCTGGGGTATCGTACCTTTCACAGTGCCTGTGGCGGATGGTTTTGACTTTAGCCAGGGAGAGCAGCAAGACGTGGGTCTAGACGGTCTCTCATCGAGTCAGGAGGCCACTAAGTTTCAGTCGTACATAACGGCTTTGACATCCGCTTTTGGTATCAATGCTGTCAACCTTGATGAGTTTAGAGATGATCCGTCAGGGGATGACTTCGTCTATTTCGATGATCCTAATGCCTTTGACCTAGAGAGAGAGAGTCTGCTGGAGCGGTATAAGAATTTTAACAACCCCGAGGGTAATGCACCGCTTAATCAAGAGGCCAACCAAAACCAAGGTTTTACCCAGCGTAGGGGTAACCCTAGACCAGAGAAAGAAGACCTTAACAATAACCGGTCCTTACAGACTAGTGAGAACTTCTACGAGTATCGTGTCAATATCGAGAATGCGGGTGGCCGGCTAGATGAGACCGCTTCGCCATTTATCGTAGAGTCAAGAGATGTTGACTACAATTTTGATGGTGGCAATAGAAGGGAGACCTGGTATCGTGTGCGGGTGCCTATCCGAGATGACTTGAGCAGACGTACCGTAGGTAGTATCGATGGATTTAGATCTATCCAGTTCATGCGTATGTATATGACGGGCTTCGAAAAGCCCAAGACTTTCCGTATGGCAGAGTTCGAGCTAGTACGTAGTCAGTGGTTTACCCAAGAGCCATCCTGTGCAGGTACTATTGATGCCGGTGCACAGGCCATAGAGTTTAACGTAGATGAGCGAGGTATAGAGGAGAATAGTGCCAAGTCCCCATTCGCCTATGTGTTGCCAGAGCGAATTGTAAGAGAGGAGATCCAAAATACCTTCCAAAACCTAAGACAAGACGAAAACTCACTGGCCCTCAATTTTTCCAATCTTCAGGACTCCTGTCAGGTAGCGATACATAAGGTGACGGAGCTAGATCTTACCTTCTATGAGGAGATGGAGCTATTCGTCCACCTGGAGGCCACCAAGAACGGAAGGGAAGTAACGGAAGAAGACATTGGTGACCTGGCTGTATTTGTGCGGCTGGGTAAGGATTTTGAGCAGAATTACTATGAATACGAGTTACCGCTCACGCCATCACAGTTACTCCTATTACCAACTGGAGATCAAAATGCCCAGACGGTATGGCCAGATACCAATGTGGTTAACTTCAACTTTGAGGAGATGACCGACCTCAAGAAGGAGCGAGCCGCCCAGAATGGCACTTTTAACGAGGAGTTTATCAGAGATCTAGGTCCAGGAAAGGCTAAGTTTAAGCTTAAGGGTAACCCGAGTATCGGTTTTATCAAGATGATGCAGATTGGTGTGCGAAACATTGGAACTGGTAGTTACGTAGGTGAGGTCTGGGTCAATGAATTGAGAGTCAAGGGCCTACTCAACAAGGGTGGTGTGGCTGCCCAGGCACGGATGCAGATGAAGATGGCCGACCTAGGGGAGATCAATCTCTCAGGAGAGTACCAGAGTGTAGGCTGGGGTGCCCTAGACCAGCGGGTAGAGGAGCGATCTCGAGAGCAGATACTGGCCTACGATGCAGCGACTAACCTCTCGCTCGGCAAGTTCTTCCCTAGTAAGTGGGGTGTGCAGCTGCCCTTCTATGCACAGTATAGTCAGAGAATAAGTACACCTCTATTTGATCCGCTACAGCAGGATCTTACAGTACGAGAGGCGGAGGAGATAACACCAAACGAACCCGTACGCGAGCGGGCACAGACGAGGGAGACCATCAAGGCCTTTAACTTTACCAATGTAAGGGCTGCCCCCACTAAGGGAGGTGATAGCAAGAAGAAAAAGAAACGTCGAGTCTACAGCCCAGAAAATATAAGCGTGACCTACGCCTATAGTGAGACGGACAAATCCTCTCCCATCATAGAGCAGGATAACGTAACCCAGTACACGGGATCTGTCGATTATCAATACTCGTCTAGGCCCAAGTATATTAAGCCGTTTAAGTTTATCAAACCCAAGGCGCTAGAGATCATCTCTGATGCCAATATCAACCTCCTGCCCAATGCAGTGAGTTTCTCGAGCAGCCTGCACAGGCAGCAAGGCTTTAGGACATTCCGCTTTCCAGATGGTATAGACGAGCCGACATTCCGCTTTGATGATAAGCGATTTACGTGGGAGCGGGAGTACGGCCTCAAGTGGGACCTGACTACCAATCTCAAGTTTAACTTCGATGCCAGGGCTAACTCTATCATCGATGAGTTGCGACAGACGGGCCTTACTGTAGATCCAGAAGATCGCCAGTGGGTAGACCAGTTCGGTAGTACCACCAATGAGTCGGGCGAAACCTATCAGCGGGCTGACGCAGATGACTACTGGCAAGAAAACTTCCAATCCCTAGGTCGTAACCAGGGTTACAGGCACAACGTCGTGCTCAACTACACCATACCTACCAAGAAGATACCGATACTGGACTGGGTCAATGTCAAGGCGGATTACAAGTCCAACTATCAGTGGGATGCGGCCAGCCTGATCGTAATCGATGAGGTCGATAATGGTCCAGGTAATGTGATCAGCAATGGTCAAGACAGATCGCTTAATGCTACGCTGTCATTTGACAAACTTTATAGAAAGAGTAAGTACCTAGAGAAGATAGAGAAGGGCAACCGTGTCAAGCCTACTCGTACCAAGCGTAGTAGACGAGCTCGTGTAGGCACGAAAGACGGTGGCAAAGAGGTGCAAGGAGAGAATGACAAGCTGAAGCTAGACTCAAAAGCAGAAGTCGCTGGCGAAGGAGAGGGTGGTAAGAAGAAGAAAGAAAAGAAGAAACGCGAAGGGCCGTCTAAGGTGGAGCGAATTCTGATCAGGCCGCTACTAGCACTGAGATCTGCCAAGCTCACCTATCGAGAGAGCCTAGGGTCGGTCATTCCAGGATTTGAAGTAGCGCCGCAGTACCTCGGTCTCGGTGAGGGTTTCGGGGCTCCAGGCTGGCAGTATGTTGCAGGATTACAGCCCAATATCGACATGTCCGATGAGCGAAACTTCCTTCGCAATGCAGCCGATAATAACTGGCTCAATAGCTCTAGGGTATTTAACAGTGAGGTCAGTCTCAATGAGCAGCACAACCTCGATATGAAGGTGATCCTAGAGCCCTTTGAGGACTTTAAGATTGATATCAACTTAACCAAGCGATACCAGCTTAGTCATAGGGAGGTATTTAAAAACAAGACCGGTAGCGGAGCACCAGGTGATCCGGATAACAGTTTTATTCAGACGGCGATGTACGAAAACGGTTCGTTCGAAGCATCCTACGTAGGGTTTAATACCCTGTTTGGTGATAACTACGAGACCTACTTGACCTTCTTAGACAATAGGCAGCAAGTGTCGCAAGAGTTAGGTGTCGTGGGTCTCGCTCACGAAAATCCCAGCTACGAAGGCTATACACAAGGCTTTGGGCCCAATAATCCTGATGTTGCTATACCGGCATTCTTGTACGCATATGAAGGCAGAGCAGTAGATGAGACCGTAGATGCCAATCAGCTGCAGGAGACGATGAGCAATAGGACATTTATACCTAAGCCCAACTGGCAGCTGACCTATGACGGACTGAGCAAGCTCAAGCCGTTTAAAGGATGGCTACAGACATTTTCACTTAAGCATGGATACCGATCGACCATACAGGTCAATAACTTTAACACTACTGCACGATTTGATGCATCGCAGGAATACCTGAGTCAGACGATCAACGTAGATAATGGTAACTACTACTCGCGTGTCCTGATACCAGCACTTACGATCCGCGAGTCCTTCCAGCCACTGATAGGGATATCCTTAAAGACCAAGAGTGAGCTCAACGTAGACTTTGAGTTTAGTAAGTCTCGAGATCTAGACCTACGACTTACTGCAGAGGAGCTTAATGAAAACCTCGCTACGGAGTTTTCTTTCGGGCTCGGGTATACCATCAAGAACTTTAAGGGCTTCGGTAAGCAAAAGAAGTCTAGAGGTAAGACGAGGACGAAGAAGGAGCAGAAGGGTAATGCCGATAAGTCCGCTAACAGAAGAGGACGTGTTAACAATAATCGTGGTAAGAATATCACCTTTAACTGTGATGTGTCGTATCGAGACGATGTACAGCAAGTATACCAACTAGCCACCGGCGGCCAGCCGCTGCCGAGTAGGGGTACAGAGCTGCTACAGATTAACCCTAACATCGAGTACGTCTACACAGACAACCTTACGTTTAGGTTCTTCTTCGACTACTCTCGCCGACAGCCGAAGGTATCTACAGCGGTAGGTGTGACACAGATCAATAGTGGTCTCACCTTGAGATTTACGCTTAACTAGAGATGCTATATGTCCTAGTCGGATGTTGGCTCGTGCAGCTCCTGTACTGGTGGTATGCCTACAGGGCTGCTCCGAGGTCAACTACGGACTCATCCGCTAGCACAGATGCGGTCTCGGTACTTATAGCTGCACGCAATGAGGCAGATCGTATAGGTGGTCTTTTACAAGCCCTGGTAGATCAGACGTATCCACACCTCCGGGCTATCGTCGTTGATGATTACAGCACGGATGATACCGAGGGTGTCGCACGTAGGTGGTCTGACCGCCTAGACCTCACGGTCATTAAGATTACAGAGGACTACCCAGGTAAGAAACATGCACTAGCGGCAGGTATAGACGCCGCTACCACCGAGTGGATACTATGTACGGATGCGGACTGCATACCACATAGCGATGCATGGGTGTCGACGATGATGGCGGGTCGAGGAGACCATGTTGCCGTGATCGGCTATGGGCCATTGACTGCTCAGCCGGGTATAGCCAGCTGGCTAGCGGTAGGTGAGGCGGTATGGACGGCTACCCACTATCTAGCTGCATCAGCAGCTCATCGTGCCTACATGGCGGTAGGTCGCAACTTCTTGTTCTCCAAGGCAGCTTATCTGTCCGTGGGCGGTTACGACAGCCATCGAGGCCTAGCATCTGGTGATGACGACCTCCTCCTCAGCGACCTCCAGCGTACGGGATCTATAGGTCTAGTACTGAGCGACGAGGCTTGGGTAGACAGTGAGGCAGTACCTAGCTGGCGAGCATGGCTACAGCAGAAGCGCCGCCACCTGAGCACAGCGACCAGATACTCACCGCACAGCCGTCGAGATCTAGCTTTATTCGCCATTACACACCTGCTGGTAGTAGGTAGTGCTACTGCCTGTATGGTGATGGGTCATGTGTATATGGTGATCGCAGTACTGACTATCAAGTACCTCCTACAGGGCCTCCTATCGTATAGGTGGTATGCAGCGATCGGGCAGTTAAAGTACTGGAGGGCTCTGCCGATTATGGAGTGGTCCTTGGCAATATTTTATCTAGTTCTGTCGCCCTATCTTTGGTGGCACAAAAAGACCTGGTGACAACCCTGCCCATGCATCCACACTACGACCTTATACAACAGTATTTCCCACGGCTCAAGCCTGAGCAAGTAGATCGACTACAACAGCTCTGGGACCTCTATCACGAGTGGAATGATAAGATCAACGTCATCTCCCGCAAGGACATAGACAACCTCTACCTCCATCATGTGCTCCATGCCATGAGCATAGCGAAGTACATAAACTTTAAGTCGGGTAGTAAGGTGCTAGACCTCGGTTGTGGCGGCGGCATACCAGGAATTCCGCTAGCGATATTATTTCCCACTGTCGACTTTCACCTGATCGATGGTACTAAGAAGAAGATCACCGTCGTCAACGAAATAGGTACTACCCTCGGCCTGACCAATGCCCGTGGCGAACAAGTCCGTGCCGAAGAGCTCAAAGGCTCTCGATATGATATGGTGGTCACCCGTGCCGTTGCCACTGTCGACAAGCTGCTGCCATGGTCTAGGCGCCTTCTCCACGGCAATCACCGCAATGCCCTGCCCAATGGCTTGATTGCCCTCAAGGGTGGAGATCCTAAGCGAGAGCTCAGCCTCTTGGCTAAAGGTGAATACGCCGAGGTTAAGCCTATCAGTGAGTACTTCGCTGAGCCTTTCTTTGAGGATAAGTATATCTTGTACGTGCAGGGATAGACATCAGACGTCGGAAGTCGGATTCCAGATTTCAGACTTTTAACCGCAGCTGAGGACCACGTAAGTTTATCAGCTTAGCGAGACTCGTAGAGCGAAAC
>CAYMFD010000040.1:14001-28663 GCA_964389475.1 uncultured Saprospiraceae bacterium | reverse complement strand
CTTAGAGCGACTAGCTTTCCTGCCTGCCAAGCCGGCTTGCCGGGTAGGCGGGTTTGCTTACTTTTTCAGCAATGGAAAAAGTAAGTGGCCCGTCGCGCCAGTGCGACAATGCCACACCAGATCCAGAATCTACAAGATCAGGGTTACGGAAATGTGACTACAACTATTGTCGAGATGCATATCGTCTAGGCTTGCTTAGAACTCAAGAAGAATTTTTTTGAGGTTCCTGCATTTTGAGATACACTCGTCTATAGATACGCTAGTAGTCGAATGGCATGGTGGCGGTATTAACCCGTACGCCTAAGCCTACATAAGATGTATTGATACTAGATACACCGCTTTCAAAATTATTTTGACGACGTAGTAGCGTGAGGTCGACGAAGTAATTGTGAGCGAACATGTAGCTTACGATGGCCTCTACACCAGTGATCATCTGGCGATCACCATCGCCTATCTGGTAGCCCTCCTGTCGAGATCGATCTGTATTGGGTCTAAAGATATCACCACCGAATGCCTCCGCATCTGTATCGCCACCGAAGGTCGTCACGTAGCCTCTTACCTGGCAGTGTAGCCTAGGCAGCGGCTGGTAGCGGAGGATACCTAGCATCTCTACAAAGTTGGCACCTAGCGGATGCGCCATAGGCTGACCAAAGTGGGTGTAACTGCTCAGCGAGTAGGTATCTAGGCCCTCGACCGTACGACCATGTGAATAGGTCCAGGGTCTCACTATGTTGGTCTCTAGCTGTATGTCGAGGTGGTCTACATTAGCTACATCGAAGTACTTTAGGCCTAGTTGTACTCCGTACTTGTTGCCCCACCAGCCATCGCCCTCGCTAAACTCCGTGAGGTTAAACTCATCTAAAACAAACTGCCCATAGAGGCTTAGTCGCTTAAAGAGGTCCCATCTACCATCGAGTCCTAGTATTACGTTGTCTGGACTACCGATAAACTGTTCGACGGTTCGGTATAGGATGATAGGATTGAGGTACTGCAGTTCGTATTGATTCTCCCTACTGAAGACGACGGTCTCAAACAGTGATATGGCAAAGCGATTATTAGGACGGTAGGTCAGCGTATGGTTGGCAAAATATTTCTTGGGTATGAGGTTATCTCCACCTATTGCCGTGTTGGGCACCGTAGCTAACTCTCCGAATAGATTCTGTAGTTGGAACTTGCCGACGCGGCTATTTAGCTTCATGTAGAAGTAGTTGTTGGCGAAGTCACTCAGCAGGAGAGATCGATAGCCTTGACCTATATGGTGACTGCCGTGACCTATCTCGATCGCTACGTGCTTACTGATGGGTACACCAAAGTAGGCGACGGCATTGAGATAGTCGTAACCCGAGAGTTGATCGAGGACACTACTCTCATATAGCTTGTATAGTCCATTACCAGGTATGGCCTCCCTGCTTTCTATGGTATTGTTTTGATAGTTGAGAAAGCCTCTTTGTGTCTCTAGTAGAGAGGTATAGAAGTAGACCTTATTATCTATGGCACCTCGGATCTCTAGACCCCGCAAATTTGTAAAGACGTTGGTGTTTTCGTCAGCGCTGACGCCACCGCTCACTTCTAGGATGGGGTTGGTCCTAAAGTAGAAGTGGTCTGATTCGTAGGTGAGGAAGGTAGATCTGTCCTTATAAAAGTGTTTGAGGATAGGCTGCCTGGCTTGTATCTGGTAATCGTCAGTTGCAGTGTCAAAAGCACTTGCACTTTTAAATAGACTCGTATCTATGGTCACCTGATCGTCAGCTGTAGATAAGTATTCTGCATTGTCCTCTAGTAGGTATATAGCATTGGCCCTGCTGGTCGCATTATCACTGGCGTTGTAGATGCTGAGTCCGACCTCTGAGATGTCAGACCTCAGGTAATTATTGGTAGAGGTAACCATAGGTGCCTCAATATCCTGTAGCACACGGTATCTATCTACGAGATGGTACGTCATACCTCTGGTGCCGACGTAGTGGCCTTGGGCAGATACATTCTGTACCGTGCCTACAGCAATGATAGTAATAAGGAGAGATCTGATCATGTATCGCAAGATAGTAGCTTGTTATCGTTATACTAAGACTTAGACCTATTTGTACCTATTGCGGTCACGCTTGACGTCTTAAAGTTGATGTTCAGATTTCTAGTGCTTATAATAGTAATATGCGTGGCTCTTACTGCAGCTACTGACAGTCACATACGCCATAGTGCTGATCCCTGCGATAGCACTACGAATGGTCTCATCGATGGAGAGCGGCTGGAGTATGATATATACTATAACTACGGGTTCGTATGGTTGTCTGCCGGCGAGGTTGTTTTTACTACTTCTCAAGATGGTGACCATTATCTCGTCGAGGTAACTGGCAAGACGCATCCTGCTTATAGCAGAGTCTTTAAGGTGGACGATTACTTTGCCACCCAGATAGATAAGCATACGGGCTTGCCAGACTACTTTGTGAGGAGAGTGCATGAGGGTAAGTACCGTAAGTATGATAGTCTAGCCTTTGATCAACAACACTTCCGTGCAGTATCGTACGTAGGTAAGACTAGAGCAGACGTTAAGGAGCAGCGTATGGACTTTACTACTTGTATGCACGATATGTTGTCGATCGTATATCAAGTGCGGGCACTCAACTTTGATACCATCACTGTAGGGACCTCTGTCCCGTACGAGGTTGCCTTTGACGGAGAGACTTATGATCTCGCAATGTTATTCAAAGGGATTCAGCGAAAGCGTATTAAGAAACTTGGCCATCGTGATACTTATGTAGTCGAACCTCAGGTGGTAGCGGGTGCTGTCTTTGATGAGGAGACTACGATGACTCTATACACGACCACTGATCAGCTCAAGGTGCCGTTGCTGGTAGAGTCACCGGTTAGTATAGGTAGTGTCAAGGCGGTGTTGCGGTCTTTAGAATCCGTGTCCTACAAATAGGGGCAAAAGAATTAATAAAACACATTACGATTTATTGTAATATATAAAATTACTTTTTACCTTTGCGTAGTGAGGTCTTGTTTAACTCAGCAGCACTTCATTTTTTGCGACCGATTTAACCAACCCTTCCTGAGTCTGACACCCGTCAGCAATAAAGATTTCTGTCCAGGGATCCTAAGTATTTGGTATTCTATAATACGATGTTCTTCAAGGTAGTTCTGCACATGTGTATGTGTACACCTTAATTCTGTTATCCCAGCAGTTTTAGAGACTTGATCAGCCCGTACTAGATTACCATTTCAAGTTTATCTAGAAATTACAGGAAATGAAGTTTTTTACCCTTACTCTTTTTGGTCGATCACTGGCATTAGCCACTGTGTTGCTACTAGCATCTAACCTATCCTTCGGCCAGTGCCCAGTTATCCAGATTCAAGACCTGAGAGGTACCGTTGGCTTTCCACAGTTTGACAATACCAGTCAATGTGGTGATCCCGATACACTCTCATTTCTAGTCTTTACGGATGCACCGGGTGAGATTTTAGGATTTGACATGCAGGTCAATCTTGTAGACGGGCTTACGTATGGAGATATTGCTGAGACCCAATTTGGGGGCAATACTACTATAGCATATGCCGGTGGATCGACCACGAGCCCTAAGTTCTCCTTGTCAGGGGTTACGGATCCAGATGACGTAATGGTAGCTAACATAGGTTTGGTCCCAGATTGTAATCTGGACCTAGAAGATCTATACCTGATAGAGGTAGAGTATGAATATACATATCAAGACACTATGGGTAACATCATAGAGTGTGAAGGTATTTTCGAATTTGATCAAGAGGTAAATAGTGCTCTAAAGCGACCAGAGCTCAATATGAATACCGTGTCGCCAGTGACCAGAGTCATTACTAATTTTGGCAATCCATTCTGCCAGACGATGGTAGTCTCTCAAGATGGTCTACAAGCGAGTATCAATGAGATGGAGTTGAGTGTTTGCAATTTTCCGACAACTAATCCTTCTGTTTTTGTTACATCCATGGCCGCCAATGGCATTGATGTTCCTTTTGTAGCTGATGGCGATAGTACTACTGTTGCTACCATAGATGGATCATATTTTTTGTCTAACACATCACCCAATCCTACAGATGAAGGATTCAATACAGGAGAAAAGATAACATTTCAAGTATGTTACGAAGCAAGTATGTGTCCAGAGGGGGCAACTTACTTACCTGTGTACAAGGCCTCGTTTGGCTGTCAGGGCGAAGTATGTAACCTCACCACACAGACAGCAACAGTACAGGTCAGGCCCAATAGTGCCAGCGACCCAATCGTGACTTCTAGTTTTAGCGGTCAAGTGGAAATCTGTGGCGACCCAGCTACTATTGCACTAAGTATTCAAAATCCTGGTGGTCCAGGTATAGAGAATACCTATGCAGATATGTCTATAGGTTATGAGACTTGCGAACAGACCAACCTCGGTATAGGTGAGGTGAGAGTAGCAGGTACAGTGCTAGACCCTAGGCACTACGAGTGGATAGGTGACGATCTTACTATCAACTTTGATAGCCTAGATATGATCGCTGGCTCTGGTCTTACAGATGCCGATGGTGATGGCTTTTTTGACGACCTAGAAGGTGGAGCTACTGTAGATGTAGAGATAGATATGGCCATTATTTGTGGTATCATGGAGGTAGACGCTACTTCGCTAGAGTGTCCTACTATCAATTGTCCATTCGCTTCTTTCTTTGTGAAAGCAACCTCTAACTGTGGCAATACATTCAATAGATTCCCACCAGTAGATGCCTTTAATCTCAATTACGGCCCTACTGCAGTATCAAACCTCAATGAAGATAATATCGGAAGCGATGCTGCTCCGATCCAAGGATATGATTTTGGTCTTCATGGAACAACAAATGGAGGAGCCACTCCACTACCAGACGCAGTCATTGACTATGAATTTTGCTACGAATTTGCAGCTGAAAATGTAAGCCCTTGCCCTGCAGGAGCGACATATGGACTAAAGTTGACTTTCGCTGGTGACCCAAGAATCGTTCAAGATTACGAAGTAGTAGCTGGTACTATGACGTATAGTGCAGATGGTGGAGCTGATGTGAGTATTCCTGACGGCAATGCAACATTTATGACTCCAGACCCAGCGGATCCTGGTATCCGTATGTTAAATATAGATGGCGGTGCTGCCAATGATATGGTATGTTACAAAATGCAGATCAGTCTGGACACAGCATATTGTAGTCCAGCACAATTTGTTGCCGTTTCGCAGCAGGTAGTGGAGACATGCCCTGACTGTATGGCTCCTGGAGATGATTGTGACATTGTCAAAGCCTGTAAGAATACCCAGTTTAAGTCTGATCCAAACTTTTTTGATTGCCCTTGTCTAATAGGTCACAACATAGAGGTCACTAGAAAGAACCTTGGATGGACGGACCATACTATGACTACTAAGGTCGATAGACAAACCATACTCGATAACTGTCCGGCTGACTTGACCAATTTTGGTCCAGGTGACACGATGGCCGTCTGTGTTGCATTTGATATTAAGCACTTAGATGCAGTTACAAATATGAATATGTGGAATTTTTCCGCAAGAATAGAAAGTACCTCAGGACTAGCTAATACAGAAGAACTACCACTTACTCCAGATAGACGAGCTGGTGGTATAGTCAAGTGGGAAGTAGTCAAAAGCGGAGGTACACCTATGGAGTTTTCATTTGAAGATTTTGCCTCTTGCGATAGCCGCACAGGCAATTTATATACTACCAATGACGAAAGAAATGGTAACGAAAGACAAGCCGGATTTCCTGCATACGCTGATTATGGCTTACAAGATCTGACGACTGAATATGATGTAGTGAATACATTTCCTGGAAACAGCGGACATGATGGCTATGACAATACTATCAATGCAAACCTATATATAAGAAATGCTACACAATCTAATGAGTGCGGAAGGGTCACGAATAGCTCAGGAGGTAATTGTCTACAAGACTTTTTCGATGCATTTGATTTCCAAGTAGGAGATACTATTAAGATGTATCTAGAATATCCTATGAAGAGAAACCCATACCGTGCAGCAGCGATTGCAGCAGGAGAGACACCAGCGGTTAATAACGGTATGAGATTAAGAAACCAACTCACGATATACAACTACGATCCGTTTGGAAATGCGAATTATTGTTACACGACTCTAGCGAGTTCGTGCAATAGCTTCCCGATAGTAAATGTTGCAGAGTATGGTGGAGTATCAGCAGTGACAGACCTAGGTCTAGACAACTGCGGTGGCGAAGCTAAACATACCTTCACAGTGACTAATCCTCCACCGACAGGTTGGTACCAATGCGAATTTAGACCCATAGCGGATATCGACGATGTAGACTTGCCTATGTTTGGTCCATTTGCATACTGTAGCAATGCTAGAGTGATAGACAGAGATGCTAGCGAGACACCTGTCATGGTCGATAGCACCATCAATGCAACATGCTTTGAGGTAGCGAGTGTCACCACAGGAGAAGTATGTGCTACAGAAGATGCTGGACTAGGTGACGGCAAGGTAGTAATCGACTTAGCTTCTCAGGGCATTAGACCTCTTGGAGTAGGATTGATGAATGACGATGCTCTGTGCCTCAGCTATGATTTGTGTGCACTTTGTCCAGATCCATTTACTATAGATTACGAACTCATATACGATTGGTCAGACATATGTGATGCACCTCGTGATCCACAAGGATACAGATGTAATACAGGTGGGGCAAATGGAGTACATAGCTACTGCCCTCAGACGGGTGTAGCAGGCAACTGGTACCAACGTCTCAACTTAGATACTATCATGTACAAGCTAGATGACTCTAGCAGAGACTTCATCGTAGACGATAATCGTGTGCCAGATGCAGGAGTGTCGACATCTAATGAAGGAGCCGAACTAGTAGCAGCAGGCAGTCCAGGTACGAGTATCGAATATCAAGAATTTGAACTATGTAATGCTGATGCAGCACTAACACAGTCCAATGTGCAAGCATCTGTTAAGATACCATCTAGCGTAGCTCTCCAGGGTGTATATACGACACCTGATGGTAGTGGTACACCGCTCGCCACTACGTTAGTATCTGACGATGGTACTACTAAAGTATATGCTATACAAACAGCCGCTACTGAACTAGCGGTAGGGGAGTGCGAGACTATATACATAGGTACTACTTTACTATTCTGCCCAGAGCCACCTGCTCTACCACCTACTATTTGTGTAGCGGCTATCTCTGGCTGTGCTCCTCCAGATGTTGCCGTAGCTCTCGGCGGCGGGGGTACATGCTCCAACTCTGAGGATTGCTATGCCTACATATTTGGAGAGGCAGGCCTACAGACTGAATGGTATCCTACTATACAGAGCAAGGATCTCTGTAAGACAGATACATTCTACATAAGAATAAAAAACACGAAGACCCTTACTATACTTGACCTACAGACGTCTATTACTAAGGTGCCAGGTCTCACCATAGACCCTACTAGTTGGGCAGTAGCTTACCCTGGTGGATCTGTCGGGTTTAATGGTCAGTTTGGTAACATCGTCGGTGACGGTACTCCTGAGACAGTAGATGCGGCATTTATGTCTGTACCTGAGCCTAACCTTAATGGCAGTGTATACAGCTGGAATGACGATGCGGACTGGTCGACGTATATAGATGCCAATGGTCTGCCTGGAGTATTCTCCATGGCCGATAGTAACAATGTATCAATAAGATTTATAGGTACTACAGACTGTGACAACTTCATATCAGGTGCTAAGATGCAGACTGAGACTGCAGTCAGTGACCCTTGTGGTCCTGGACAGATCAAATCTGGACTCACCGATACTCAGCCGATAGTGATCAATGGAGCAGACCCAATAGACAATGCTCAGATACTGATTACGGCTCAGCCTGTGGAATCGTTCTGTACAGAAGGTCCTCAGCCATTCGGACTGACAGCCCTCAATATTAGCGAAAACCCGACTTCGCCAGAGGTAGAAAGCTGCATCACGATACCAATAGATATGCTTACCTATGAGATGGGGTCACTTATGTTCTCCTCTCCAGCATATACCCCAATGACGATCACCGAAACAGTAGAGGGTGATGCCATGGTCGTATGCTTTGACTCGCCAGTGCTCATGCCTGGTCAGAAGTTTAGTGTACAGTTTATGGCTACGCAGCCACTCAATGCAGAGTGTGCACCTATCATATTAGGTGTAGATGTCAAGTCATTTGAGCCAGCTGTAATCTGTGAGACAGAGCCAAGTGGTGTCTGCGGAGTTTTTGTACAAAACAGCATAAACCCATCACTGATCATCGAGGCAGGACCTCCACTAGAATCTGTGGATGTACGACTTAACAGACAGTGCAATACCAGCACTGATCCAGAGCAGTTTTGCTATGAAGTAGACTTAAGAAATCCTGGCCTGATGCCTTACAATGGCGATGTCAGAATAGCAATACACGATGATGTACTAGCCGATGGACTGTATGACGAGATCGTTGATGCAGAGCTGGCAGCGTTTGATCATGCAGCAGTATCTATAGCTGCAGGAGAGACGACTACGCTGACTATGTGTCTAGACGTGCCAGCGGCACAGGCTTGTCCTATATTGATACGCCAGACGTACGAGTCTGCATGTGCATGTGACGACTTTGTCACTCCATATGACAATATACCACCAGCATTCTTAGATACCATAGAGTGCCAAGTGTTGTGTGCAGGTCAGCCATTTATGACAGACATCTGTGGTGACTACGAGTTTACAGTAGAGCCAGCAGAAGGAGCTACGATCGTTTCTGACGGTAGTACACTTTCAGTTACTATCAACCCTGGTTTTGGAGTAGATGCACCAGTCGTACTTACAGCAACAGAAGCTATCGGAGACTGTGTATCAGAAGCTACTCTAGAGCTCAAGAGTACAGGTGACTATATGCCTATGAATCTCGCCTTCCAAGTATGTGAAGGAGAGTGCATAGACCCAGATCTCATGATCCCAGCCAATGTTGCTGACGGATCTACTATAGCAATAACTCAAGCAGGAGCAGCTACCGTTGGTGATGACTTAGACTCTGCAGAGCCTGAGATATGCGGTATGACTCCTGGTAGTACAGATACATATACAGTAACTATCACAGCTAGTCCTACATGTGTATACACATTTGACTTTACCGTAGAGGTATTGCCTATAGGTGTACTAACACTGACGGATGCAGCCGTGTGTAACCACCCACTATTTGGAGGTACTATAGAGGCCGCTACAGGATTTGACAACTATCAGTTCTTCTTAGTATTGCCCAATGGCACAGAAGTACTCAAGCAGTCAGGACCTGAGAATACATACAATACCACAGAGGAGGGAGACTACATAGTGAAAGCAACGAGTGCAGCAAATGACTGCCCATCGGTAGCACCGGCAAGTATCAGCTCAGATCACTGTGTGGATCTAGCTCTCATAAAAGAAATAGAAGCCATAGTACCTGGTCCATACCCGACTACAGGAGGTACGGTAGAATATAAACTATCCGTAATCAATCAAGGTGGCGTAGAGATGAATCAGATCGAACTGACTGATTTTGTACCAGCTGGAATGACTAATAATGATCCGAACTGGACTCCGATTGGTATGACCAACGGTATCGTAACTAGGACAGTACCTACACCAGGTTTTGTGTCTGGAGATACTGTAGAAGTATCTATAGTACTCACCGTCAATCCAGGTGCTAATGCTGAGAATACCACCAACATAGCTGAGATATCAGGTATGCAAGATGTGGATAACAATGATGTCAGCGGTGATGATATAGATAGTACTCCAGATCAAGATCCTACTAATGATCCGGGTGGAAATCCAGATACAGGATCTGATAATGTAGTAGACGGTGACGGTACCAATGGAGGAGGAGCCAACGGTGACGAAGATCCGCTTACAGATGAAGATGATAATGACCCGGCGACGCTACCAATATTTGACCTTGCTCTTACGAAGACGGTTGACCCAGCAAGTGTACCAGCGAGTGGTATGTTTATGGTTGGCGATGATATTACTTTCTTCGTCACGGTTATCAACCAAGGATCTGTAGATGCTACAGACGTAGTCGTTACTGATCTTATACCTTGCGGTATGGAGCTATTTGACGAAGCCGATGCTGTCAATGTAGCCAGCGGTTGGGGAGCAGAAGTAGCTTCTACAGATGCTAGCTCGGGCTTTGAGACACAGGCTACTGTAGCTTCACTGCCAGCTGGCATGTCCATACAGATCCCTATCAAGATGACACTCGCTGTGCCTACAGGTGGAGCAGGCCATACAGCATGTGCAGCAGGTATGGATCCGTATATCAACTATGGACTTATAGAGTCAGCTCTCGATGGTGACGGTATGGCAGTGGCAGATATAGATTCTGAGCCTGGTACATTTACCCTAGAGGAAGAGATGACAATGCCTAATGCTGGTGGTGACAATGATGTCACAAGTACAGGCAATAGCGAGGCGGGTAGTCAAGATGACAGTGACCCAGCCAACATAGAGATATTTGATCTTGCTTTAAGCAAAATATTGAATCCTGACAACGGACCGTACCAATATGGAGACGTCGCTACATTTGAGATATGTGTAACCAATCAAGGTAACGTACCTTCTGACGATGTACAGATCATCGACTATATACCAGCAGGCTACATGTTCGCTACTGGTAATGACCCTAAGTGGACAGACAATGGAGACGGTACAGCCACTTACGATACAGATGCAGCTGACTTTGCAGGCAATACAGTACCTGGACAGATCGGCTTCCTAGAGCAGGTATGTGTGAGTATCGACCTCATAGTGATGGCAGCACCTGGAGACCCAGCAGCATATGTCAACACAGCAGAGATAGCTGGAGCCAATACAGTGACGGATCCAGACGGCCCAGGCCCAGGACTACCAGTATCTACTCCAGTCACAGCTGACAATGACGGTCCGTTTGACACAGACCCTACCAATGATGCCGGTGGAGCTAACGGTACTGACAGTGATGCTATGACATCAGACCCTAATGATCCAGGTATACAAGGAGACGGTACAGGAGCACCAGGCGACGAAGATGCGGCTACAGATTCTGATGATTCGGATATAGCAGCTATCTCCATTGTGGATTTTGCATTGACTAAGACGGTAGCAAGTCCTGATGCACCCTATGCATACGGCGACATAGTGACATTTGAGATTAAGGTATATAACCAAGGAACGGTTACAGGTGAGAATATAGAAATCACAGACTTTTCTCCGAGTGGACTAGAATATTTGGCTAACCCAATAGACAATCCGAACTGGTCAGGAACAGCAGCTTCACATATGACAGTGATAGATGGTCCTTTGGTACCAGGCGATTCTTCAAGTGTGTTTGTAAAAATGATGATCACAGATCAAGGATCTACAGCAGCAGACTACACGAACATCGCAGAGATTTCTGATGTAGATGATACAGATGGAAACAGTATCAGACTAGATGATGTAGATAGTACGCCTAACACTAATCCATTTGACGATGCAGGTGGAGCAGCAGACACAGATAGTGACAATGCTGTAGACGGAGACGGATCAGGTGCCAATGGCGACGAAGATCCACTCACAGATGAAGATGATAATGATCCTGCATTCGTACAGATCTTTGATCTCGCTCAGACGAAAGAAGTAGTAGGAGGGCCTTACGGAATAGGAGACCTCGTAGAGTATAAAATAACGACGATCAACCAAGGTAATGCACCAGTGGCCAATGTAGTCGTAAATGACTACGTACCAGCGGGACTAGTATTTAGCCCAGCAGATAATGCAGGCTGGACTTTTGTAGGTCCTAATGCAACGGGCAATACGGTTAACACTACCATAGCAGGCCCTATAGCTCCAGGAGCAGAGGTTGAGACCTCACTATTCTTGACCATACAGGCAGGTAATGGAGACCCTGATGCATACACTAACTATTCGGAGATTTCTTCTTTTGAAGATACAAATGGCAATAGCAGTACAGATGATCCTACTATCGCAGATGCAGATAGTACGCCAGATGATGATCCTGTAAATGATGCAGGTGGTAATCCTGACTCTGACTCTGATGACTCAGTAGATGGAGACGGTACAGGTGCACCAGGCGATGAAGATGCAGCAACTGATGAAGATGATCAAGATCCAGCGATGCTATCTATTGCAGATTTAGCACTGACGAAGACCACTACTGCAACAGGTCCATTTAGCTATGGCGATGTAGTAACATTTGACATCACAGTCATCAATCAAGGTAACGTAGTAGCTTCTAATGTAGAGGTGACAGATTACGTAGCTAGTGGATTTATCTACGAATCGTCTAATGATCCCACTTGGGCATATGACGGTACAGTAGCGACTACGACTATAGCAGGCCCAGTAAATCCGGGTGATGAGATAGTAGTATCTATAGACCTCATGGTGACACAAGCTGCAGACCCTACAGATGCATATACCAACGAAGCAGAGATCTCAGAAGCATTCGAAGAAGATGGTACGACACCATTTGACGATGTAGATAGTGAAGCTGACGGAGACAATACCAATGATGCAGGTGGTTCGCCACTCTCAGACAGTGATGACTCAGTAGACGGTACCGGTACCAATGGTATGGGAGCACCTGACGATACAGATGCAGCCACGGACGAAGATGATGCAGATCCAGAACTCATAGCAGTAGTGGATGTAGCACAGACTAAGATGCTGACCAGCACACCACCATTTAACTATGGCGATGAGCTCGAGTTTACCATCACGACCTACAACCAAGGTAACGTGCCACTGCAAGATGTAGTGATTACAGATTATACACCAGCAGGGTACAGCCTCTCAGAAAACAGTGAGCTAGCAGGGTGGACAGGTGTAGCAGCTGGAGCTGAATTTACAATAGCAGACGTAATACTCCCTGGTGAGTCAGTAGAGACGCCGATTTTATTAGTACTCGAAATGACAACAGGAGGAGAAGACAACTATACTAACGTGTCTGAAGTCAGCATGATGTTCGATACTACCGGTATGGACGTATCAATGCTTGATGCAGATAGTGATATCAACGACGATCCAACTGACAACGGAGGAGGAGAGCCAAATAGTGACTCTGACGACTCCATAGATGGAGACGGTACTGGAGCACCAGGAGACGAAGATGCAGCGACAGATGAGGACAACTCTGATCCTGCATTGGTAGAGATCTTTGACCTAGCAGTAACGCTAGGCGATCCAGCAGATCCTATCACGATGTACGGACAAGATGTTACATACCCAGTGATTATAGACAATCAAGGAAATGTAACAAGTGAGAGCACAGAAGTAACGATATCGATACCAGAAGGGTTTGTATTTGACCCTGTGGCTAACCCAGACTGGGTAGATAATGGAGACGGTACCATCACATATGCGAGTACAGATCCGATCTTACCAGGCGAGAGCGACATGGTAGATCTAATACTAGAAGTACAGCCATCGGACGATCCGACAGGATGGGACTTAGATGCAGAGATCACACTAGCACAAGATGAGAACGGCGACGATCTAGAAGATATAGACAGTACACCAGGCGATAATGCTTCACCATTTGACGAAGATGCCAATGACTTGGTAGATACGGATACAGTAGGAGACAGTGAGACAGACGGTGGCGATGATCAAGATCCAGCGTTTATCGAAGTATTCGATCTAGCATTAACGCTAGGCGATCCAGCAGATCCGATCACGATGTACGGACAAGATGTGACATACCCAGTGATCATAGATAATCAAGGAAATGTAACGAGTGATGCTACAGAAGTAACGATCGCAATTCCAGATGGCTTTGTATTCAATGCTGGAGATAATCCAGACTGGGTAGATAATGGAGATGGTACGATCACGTATGCGAGTACAGATCCGATCCTTCCAGGCGAGAGCGACATGGTAGATCTCATACTAGAGGTACAGCCATCGGACGACCCTGACGGATGGGACTTAGATGCAGAGATCACCTTGACACAAGATGAGAACGGTGACGATCTCGATGATGTAGACAGTACACCAGGAGATAACTCATCACCATTTGATGAGGCTGCGAATGATCTGGTAGATGCAGATACTGTAGGAGATAGTGAACTAGATGGTGGAGATGATCAAGATCCAGCATTTGTCGAGATCCTCGATCTAGCAGTAATCATGGAGAACAGTACAGACCAGATCACAATGTATGGTCAGGACATTACCTTCCCTGTGACACTAGCGAATCAAGGAAATGTAGACAGCGATATGCCAGAGGTTACGGTAACGGTACCAGACGGATTCGTATTTGACGCTACAGCTAACCCTGGATGGACAGATAATGGCGACGGTACGGTGACGTACACATACCCAGATGTATTAGCAGCAGGTGACCTAGAGATGTTCGATCTAGTATTGACATCACAGCCAGGTACGGATAGTGATTCGTGGACACCAGTAGTAGCGATCACAGCGGACAATCCGATCAGTGATACATCAGGTCTGATGGATGTAGATAGCGATATCGATGGAGACGTAACGAATGATGCAGGTGGAAATGAACTGCCAGATACAAACGACGATCCAAACGGTGTAGTTGGTTCAGATGACAGCCTAGACGGAGACGGTACAGGAGCAGCTGACGACACAGATCCAGACACAGATAGCGATGCTAGTGATCCAGAATTTGTAAGAATAGTAGACGTAGCACAGAC
>CAYMFD010000040.1:12067-13901 GCA_964389475.1 uncultured Saprospiraceae bacterium | reverse complement strand
AACTACACCAATGTAAGTGAAGTAACTTCCATGACAGACGGAGTGACAGGCGACGATATCAGTGCTGAAGATGTAGATAGTGAATTGAATGACGATCCAGCTGACAATGGAGGTGGAGCACCTAATACGGACTCCGATGACTCAATAGATGGAGACGGTACAGGAGCACCAGGCGACGAAGATGCAGCGACAGATGAAGATAACTCTGATCCAGCATTTGTAGAGATATTCGATCTAGCAGTGACATTAGGTGACCCAGCGGATCAGATTACGATGTATGGACAGATGGTAACATACCCTGTGATTATTGATAATCAAGGAAATATACCAAGTGATGCTACAGAAGTAACGATCGCAATACCAGATGGATTTATATTCGATCCAGCGGCTAACCCAGACTGGGTAGATAATGGAGACGGTACTATTACGTATGCGAGTTCAGATCCGATCTTACCAGGCGAGAACGACATGGTAGATCTAGTATTGACAGTACAACCTTCGGACGACCCAGAAGGGTGGGACTTAGATGCAGAGATCACACTAGCTCAAGATGAGAACGGAGACGATCTAGAAGATATAGACAGTACGCCAGGCGATAATGCTTCACCATTTGATGTAGATGCCAATGACTTGGTAGATACAGATACAGTAGGTGATAGTGAGACAGACGGTGGAGATGATCAAGATCCAGCATTTATAGAAGTATTCGATCTTGCACTGACCAAGGTGACAATGATGACTACAGGTAACTCATTTGGAGATACCATAGAGTTCATGATCACGGTCTACAACCAAGGTAATGTACCAGCTACCAATGTAGAAGTGACAGACTTCATGCCTGACGGATTTGGCTATGTAATGGCGAATGACGATGCAGGTTGGGCATTTGATCCAGCACTGATGACAGCAACGACAACTATTACAGATGTTATAGAGCCAGGAGAGTCTACTACACTTAGCTACTTCGTGACCATCATGATGAGCAATATGGGAGATGCCTTCCAAAATCAGGCAGAGATCAGTAGAGCCGAAGATGAAGAAGGTAACAATACAGAAGACGGTACGCTAGTAGATGCGGATAGTACACCAGATGCGATCAACGGTAACGATGCTGGTGGAGAACCAGGTACAGACTCTGATAATGCAGTAGACGGAGACGGTACAGGTACGCCAGGAGATGGAGTTGCTGATACGGACGAAGATGATAGTGATCCAGCCCTTATCCAAGTCATAGATGTGGCATTGACGAAAACGATACTTACACCTGGGCCATATGTATATGGTACACCGGTTGACTTCTTAGTCAAGGTGTATAATCAAGGTAATGAGCCGCTCGTAGATGTTGAAGTGACAGATTATATCCCTGCAGGTTATACCTATGATACAGCAAGTGATGCGCTAGGATGGACATTAGACCCTCTTACTGGCAATGCCACACAAGTGATCCCTGGACCTATGGTACAGTGGGATAGCGTAGAGTTGACGATTACACTGATACCTGAGCAGCAGATCCCATCAGATGATCCTGATGCATGGACTAATGTCGCTGAGGTAAGTCAGATGTTTAATGAAGATGGTATGAATATATCATTGCTTGACATCGATAGTCAATCAGATAATGATCTTGGAAATGATCCAGGTGGAGTACCGGGTACTGATGATGACGATAATCTCGATGGAGATGGATCTATGAATGGTGATGAAGATGATGCTGATCCAGCACTACTACCAGTATTTGACCTCGCACTTACTAAGCAACTTGCTTTCCCTGATAGCGTTTACGTGTTTGGAGACGAGATGGAATTTGTCATCGAGGTGACGAACCAAGGAAATC
>CAYMFD010000040.1:0-11967 GCA_964389475.1 uncultured Saprospiraceae bacterium | reverse complement strand
AACAACTCTACCGACAATGCTGACATAGTATATGATGTAGATAGTACTCCAGATGCTATAGAGGGTAATGATGCAGGTGGAGAGCCTGACTTCCCAGGAGCACCAAGCGGTACTGACAATACCATAGATAATGAAAATGGAGATGAAGATGATTCAGATCCAGTACTACTCGGATTTGTAGATATGGCATTGGCTAAGACATTGGTTGATCCTACTACACCAGTCAGAGTGGGTGACGATGTGACCTTCGCCATAGAAGTGACGAATCAAGGTACCATACCTATGGTAGATGTAGAAGTTATCGATTACATCCCAGCAGGCTATAGTTACAATACTTCAAATGACGCCAATGGCTGGGAGTATGATGGTACGAATGCTACAATTGAGATCGCAGGTCCTCTAGGATTTGGAGAATCTGAGACGCTACAGATAGTGCTTACAGTACTACCTACTGCACAGGCTGACAACATGGTCAATGTAGCAGAGCTTACTTCATTCTTCTTCGAGTCAGGTGTAGAAGCGACAGATCTAGATATAGACTCTGAAGCAAATGATACCAACGGCGATGATGCAGGTGGAGACGTGTACGGAGACAGCAATGATGCTGTAGACGGAGACGGTACAGGTGTAGCAGGAGACGGAGTAGCGGAGACAGACGAAGATGATAGTGATCCTGCAGTACCTAATGTACTTGACCTTGCACTGACTAAGACAATAGACCCTGCAACACCAGCGGTAAGACCTGGAGATATAGTGACATTCACTATAGAAGTGTGCAACCAAGGTAATATCCCAGTGAGCAGCGTAGTAGTGGAAGACAGAATCCCAGCAGGATTGATACTCAGCCCTACAGATGCAAATGGATGGACAGTAGTAGATGCTACTACACTATCTAATACACTCGGTATGCTCGGTAGAGAAGAGTGTGCAACGATAGAGATAGATATGGAAGTGCTACCAAATAGCTCTCCAGCAGATATGATCAATGTAGCAGAGATTACAGAAGTGTACGATACGTCAGCAGTACCAGTAGAGATCGGTGCCTTTGACATAGACAGTAGACCAAATGACGATAACGGAGAAGCAGCTGGTACCCTAGGTACTGCGGATGATGATAGTACTGATGGCAGTGTACCAGCAGGAGGCGACTCTGATGATGCAGATCCAGCAGCACCACCAGTCATGGACCTAGCTATACAGAAAATAAACCCTGTAGTAGGACCTTCTGATAGAGGAGATGTGATACCATTTGAGATCACGGTATTCAATCAAGGTAACATGGTGGCTGAGGCAGTAGAAGTAACAGACTACATACCAGCAGGACTACAAGCAACAGGTGCTAATGCAGGTTGGACTATAGCAGGTGCTACAGCAACATATACAGTACCAGTACTACAACCAGGAGCAGACACTACGCTAGTGATCAATCTAGAGATACTGCAGTCAGCTACTCCTATGAATGTAGTGAACATGTCAGAGATCAGTAGTGCGACAGACACACTTGGAGTTGTATACTCTGCAGGTGGTAACGACTACGACTCAGACTACGACGCTGACAATGGTAATGACGTAGGCAACGAGATCTATGACTTTAATAATGATAACGTACTTGATGAGTACGGTATAGGGCACGGTGCTGATGGTGTAGATGACGAAGACGATCACGACCAAGCATGGGCACTACTCTGCGATAAAGAGTCTTGCATCGGTGATATGAATGTGAGTGTTGATATCAACTGCGAGGTGCTTATCACTCCAGACATGGTACTTACAGGCGACCTCTTCCCTAATCAGGTGTACGAGATAACGATCACGGACCATACAGGTCAGGTGGTGTCTAACCCGATAGGAGCAGAGCACATAGGTAAAGACCTAGAAGTCTCAGTAGCCAACACACTCTGCAGTAATAACTCTTGCTGGTTGACGATCACAGTAGAGGACAAGTATCGACCATCGATAGAAGTATCGAACGATACGATCTTCTGTAATGAGCTAGTACCAGCGACGACACCGGACACCTCATTCGTAAGATTGATAGAGGGCTGCTCAGGAGCGAGGATAGAGCTCGTAGATGAGCGGATGGAGACGATAGACTGTGACAGTACGTTTACAGGTCGTGTGACTAGACAGTACCGAGCGGTAGGCCTCAACGGTATGATCAGCCCTACGGTTACGCAGGTGATCATGATCCGCAGACTACAGCAGAGCCCGATTACCTTCCCAGTTAATCGAATGATAGCGACGAGCAATGCCCTCCACTGTGATGGTGGCTTTGCACTAGATAACAACGGTAACCCGCTCCCTACAGTAGGTAGCGATGTAGGCGTACCGATGATGGCGGGTAGACCACTCTTCCCACTAGCAGATGGTATCATATGCTCTGGATATGTAGAGTACCGAGATAGAATACTGACAGACAGTAGCGCATGCGTCAAGAAGATCATGCGTACATGGGAAGTCGGCGAATGGTGGTGTGGAGCTACTACACCTAGAATGGGAGTACAGATCATCGAGATCGTAGATAACGAAGGACCGGTACTGACAGCGATGCCAGATATTACCGTGAGCACAGGTGGACATGCTTGTTCAGCGATGGTAGACCTACCAGCAGTACAGGCGACAGACAACTGTACAGCGCCAGCTAGATACACGGTAGCGTACGGTCAGGGTGACTTCCTCACGACCAATGGTGGTCGAGTAGAGATCTCAGACTCAACTATGGTAACCTACACCGTATACGATGAGTGCGAAAACAGTAGCACCACATCATTTATGGTAACTGTAGTCGATGAGGCTGATCCGATAGCGCTATGTGAGCGATGGACTAATGTGCCGATCACGATAGGAGAGACAAGAGTACCTGCCGTATCATTTGACGATGGTAGTTTCGATGAGTGTGGTCCTGTTACTTACCAGGTAGCTAGACTGACTGACGGATGTGGCCAGACAGCAGGTATGTTCCGTGATAGCGTGACCTTCTGCTGTATGGATGCAGGAGATACGATCATGGTACAGTTGCGAGTGACTGACCTAGGCGGTAACCAAAATACATGTACGGTATTCGCTATCGTAGATGATAAGGTACCACCGATAGTTACCTGCCCAGCAGATACAGTAGTACAGTGTGGCTTCGTCTTTGACGAGACTCGCATGAGCGACTTCTTCGGTAATCCTACAGTTGTGGATAACTGTGGAGAGAATGTCACCTTTGAGGATCGTCTATTAGGCGAGCTGACTGACTGTGGCCTAGGCGTATTGACCAGAGAGATCGATGTACTGAGCAACGGACGTGTACTACGTACTTGCACACAGCTGATTACTTACAGTGGCGGTGATGTATTTGACCCTAGCACGATAGTATGGCCGCTTGACACGGTGATCACAGGAGTATGTGACTCAGCGACGATAGACCCTGCTAACCTATTGCCAGGCTACAATGAGCCTACATTCACAATACCAGCATGTGGCCAGGTAGGATTCGGATTCGAGGATGCACCATTTATCTCAGCAGATCCTGCAGACTCTATGGCCTGCATCAAGGTATTGCGAACATGGTCGATCATCGACTGGTGTGAGAGAGATGCTAATGGTCTATATGTCGTCTACGATAGGACACAGGTGCTTAAGATCATGCCAGACACGTCTACTTCTATGAGAGTAGCAGTTGCCGGTATGATCGTCAAGGAAGACGGAGATGCGATCGGTGGAGTCGAGGTAGAGCTAGTCGGTGCAGAGAGCAAGTACGATATGACGGAGGTACAAGGAGACTATGCCTTCCCAGATATGCCTACAGGCGGTACGTACGAGGTCTTACCATCACTAGACAAAGACCACGACAACGGAGTGAGCACGCTAGACCTTGTACTCATACAGCGTCACATACTAGGCTTCGCTGATCTGGTAGGACCATACCAGCGTATAGCTGCCGATGTTAATGCAGATAACCGCGTATCAGGAGCTGACGTAGTAGAGCTACGACGACTAGTACTCGGTAAGATAAGTGAGTTCGAGAGTAATACGAGCTGGAGATTTATCGATGGCGGATATGCCTTCCCTGATCAGCAAGATCCATGGTTAGAGGTCTTCCCAGAGGACTACTTTATTACTCAGTTGATGGGAGATCTGACGATCGACTTCGTAGGTCTTAAGGTAGGAGATATCAACGGGTCAGCAGATAATCTACAGGGTGGCAATGAGCAGCTAGATAGCCGCAGTGGCTATGTGAGTATAGCGATAGAAGACCAGTATGTAGTTGCAGGTCAGGTAGTAGAGATACCTGTACTAGCAGGCACGAGTGGTACCCTATACGGATGGCAGTATGCGATAGCAGCTGACGGTATAGATGTACAAACGACGATACCAGGTAAGGCAGCGATGACACCATTGTATACACATCTAGTAGGTGATAACCTCAAGGTGAGTTATGATGATGCTCAAGGCCTAGTGGTAGATGCAGGCGATGTCCTATACACGATCACAGCGATAGCTGAGCAGAGTGGTAGACTGAGCGACCTACTAGAGATAGACGATACAGCACTACGAGCAGAGATGTACAGTGGAGACAACCTCACGGTACGTAATGCGACGATAGAGTGGAGAGAGCCGGCTTATGAGCTAGACGCATTTGCAGTCGAGCAGAACAAGCCTAACCCATGGAGTGATCATACACAGATCGACTTCTACATACCAACAGACGGACCAGTAACGGTACGAGTGACGGATATGACGGGTAGACTACTCAAGACCCTATCAGATATATATAGAGCAGGACATCACAGCGTGACACTACGCAAAGAAGACCTCGGCGCATCAGGTGTACTCTCTTACGAAGTAGAGTATGCAGACAAGCTAGAGGTACGTAAGATGATCTTGCTAGACTAGTAACTAGATAATTCGTTAATGTAGCAGAGGTGCTACACGATCCTATAAAAGAGGTCACTGACAAAGGTTAGTGGCCTCTTTTTTTATAATCTCCAGCCACCCTGTTCAGACAGTGACATTCATCCCAGCCCACTAATACCCAAACATACTAACCCTCCAACACCCAAACATCCACACCACTTATCCCTACCTTCGCTCTCATGAATATCGTACTTACTGGGGCGGGAGGATTTATAGGTAGCCGATTAGCTATTACCCTCCAGGAAGACCACAATCTCACTATCGTCGATGACTGGTCTGTAGCCAATAAGGTAGCCCTAGCGGCTCCCATCTCTGCGCAACGCTGGCACCGCGATGACTGCCTGGATCTGATCAAAGAACATCATGTAGATGCCGTCATACACTTAGGTGCACGTACCGATACAGCTGAGCAAGATTTGGCGCTTTTCGATCGATTAAACCTTCAGTACAGCAAGGACCTATGGGCTCATTGTACGACGCATTCCATTCCCTTTTACTATGCTTCATCGGCGGCGACTTATGGTCTGGGCAACAAGGGATTTAGTGACGACCCGACGCTGATCACCGATTTGCAACCGCTCAATCCATATGGTCAGAGCAAGCAAGACTTTGATCTATGGGTACTCGCCCAAAAACAGCACCCACCCGCATGGGCAGGTTTTAAGTTCTTTAACGTGTACGGGCCTCACGAGCAGTACAAGGGTCGCATGGCCTCTGTCGTTTGGCACACCTATCAGCAGATCAAGGCCACAGGAGCGATGAAGCTATTTAGGTCTCATAGAAGCGATATCGCAGATGGGCAACAATCTCGGGACTTCGTATATGTAGACGATGTGACACAGGTCCTTACCTACTTTCTCGATCAGCGGTCAGCAACGATCAGCGGTATCTATAATCTCGGGACTGGTAAAGCACGTCCGTTTATCGACCTCGCTAAACTTACATTTGAGGCGCAGGGCCTCACACCGGATATTTCATTTATCGACACACCTGCTGATATAAGAGAGACTTATCAGTATTATACTCAGGCAGACCTTACGAGGTTAAGGGCGACGGGTTACGCGAGGGGTTTCCGTACACTAGAGCAGGGAGTTGCAGACTATGTAACTTGCCTTATCGACCATAACTTGTAATTGTAAGACCATCATATGAAGCGATTAATAAAGCAATCGACCCTCGACAAAGCACTAGCTAAGCATCGCCGAAAAGAGCAGACCATAGGGTTTACACCCACACTAGGCGCCTTGCACAGTGGGCACCTACAGCTCATGCGGCAGTCCCAGGCCACTTGTGATGTGTCTGTATGTAGCATCTTCGTCAATCCTACTCAGTTTAATGACCCCGGTGACCTTAAAAAGTATCCCCGGACGCTGGCAGCAGACAGGAGATTACTCGAGTCGATAGACATGGACTACCTCTTTAATCCACTGGCTGATGAGGTTTACCCCAAGGGCCTTGGTACTACGGTAGACATCGATTTCGGTGAGCTAGACAAGGTAATGGAGGGGGCTATGCGGCCAGGACACTACGAGGGAGTTGCCCAAGTGGTCAAGCGTTTACTCGACATGGTACGGCCTACCCACCTCTTCATGGGCCAGAAGGATTTTCAGCAGTTCACCATCATCCAGCATATGATTGATGTCCTGAGATTGCCCATCAAACTAGTCGTATGTCCCACCGTACGAGAGGAGGATGGGCTAGCGATGAGCAGTCGCAATCGCCGTCTGCCTGCAGGTACCAGAGCCAAGGCGCCTATCTTGTATAAAACCTTGCTCGCCGCAAAGGAGAACTACCCTACCATGCCTATAGCGGACCTTGAGCGAGAGTGCATCGGTGCTTTGACTTTCGATGAGTTTAAGCCGGAGTACTTCTCCATCGTAGACGGCCACACGCTACAGCCAGTAAAGGACGTCAAGGACCACGACTACATAGTGGCCTGTACAGCAGTCTGGGCTGGCGACGTCCGGCTGATCGATAATGTTATTTTCAAATCTCCGAAGTAGGTTAAGCAGTCTTTCCTCGCATTCAACTAACAATCGAAGCCCCTACACTACAACTCAGACACCGCTGCTGGTCGCAGTAGTGCTTCTTGAGGTGGAGGAGGGCTTGAGAGTGGGCCCCATGGCTAGCTTTGACGCCTAGGTGCTCCCAGTTACGTAGGACTTTGTTATTTTCAGCCGGTAGCTCGTACAGGAGGTCGATCGCTTGCTCACATGCAGTGTAGTCATCTATCGACTCACCATAGGCCATCAGTACGGGGGCGAATGCATTGATAAGGATGTTATGGATGGTACCTATACCGAGTCGTTTTGGCTGATTACGGTCACTGGCCACACCTAGTCGGTAGTGATTATCCCAGTAGGTGTCTGGCGCTACGCTGAGGAGGTCTTTGATAGCTGTAACACCGTTTTCTCTTATGTATTGAAATAGCTGCGTACTCTCCTTTAAGATTGCTGCTAGCTGTACGATGCGAATATCAGGGAACCCAGTCGGCCGCATCTTACTATATCGCCATCGGCTACTCTCTATTGCGGCCAGCTGGTACTTATGTGACAAGTGTGTGTAGGTTGTGAGTAGGGCGGTGCTGTAGTCGTCGTGTACCTCGACGGCTTGGAGGATACCTGCCTGCCCTAGTAGCAGGGCCTCTATATGGTGGCGGTCATCAGCGTTTTTCTGTAATATGGATAGGGGCATGGCGTAGGCGAGGGCATCCATGGCATCTACATTAACCTTTAGGCCTAGGGCCCTGCACAGCATATGGTAGGTAGTAGATGCCCAGTCACCTCTGTAGTGAGTGGTGAGCTCATGGACAGCCCTGGCCTTTAGGCTGAGCCGCTCCGCGATTACGCTATCTAGCCAGAGTCTCCACTTGTCTTGTGGGATTGTGTCAGTGAGGCCAGCACAGGGTATCCACTTATCAGTAGCCTGCAGCCTTTCGTACTGCCTGAGGGTAGATGGAGGTATACGATCATTGAGCAGGAGCACGGGCAGTGGTCGTCCACTAGGGTCATTGATTTCGCAGTCATGGTCATAGACGACATGGAGTATGACGTTGTCATATCGCTTGTCACCAGTGTGCCCGTGTTTGATCCAGTCACTTGCTCTGAGATGCATCTCTACCTGACCCACCCAGACCGTTTCGCCGATGGTCAGTCGTGCCTCCAGGAAGTCTGGCCCAGCATCAGCGTTGAGTCGTCCGTACTGCTGTATCGATAATGTACGACCGTCGGTAGTCTTCAGCTTGGTGTGATCAAAGCGTTGAGTACGCCAGACGTAGTGTAGCAATTCTTCTTTGATCGGCGCTATCATCTTTACTTACGGTGATAGACCTTAAAGCTATAGTCGTGCTCATTACGATCGTCGGCCTTGTGGTCCGCTTGGCTTACGAGTTGCCATTCTTTCTCATAATCTAGTTTAGGAAAGTATATGTCGCCATCAACCTTAAGGTCGACAGATGTCGAGTACAGCCTGTCCCATAGAGACTGTGTCGCCTCGTAGATCTGCCCACCACCTATGATGAAGGCTTCTTCTTCTCCTCGGTCATACGCCATTTCTAACGCTTCCGTAATCTGGTGGGCTACTAGGCATCCAGTACTTATGAAGTATGGATCTCGGGTAAGGATGACATTGGTACGCTTGGGTAGTGGACGTCCTATACTATTGTAGCACTTTCGGCCCATGATGATGTGGTGGCCCGTAGTGACCTTCTTAAAGTACTTGAGGTCAGCTGGTAGGTACCACGGGATGTCGTTGTCTTTGCCGATGACGTTATTATCGGCTGTAGCTACTATACAGGATACGATCATGGTAGTAAAGGTAGAGGATTGATCTCAGTTTGACTATTGACTGTAGATGTCTAGATTGATTTGTGATAAGAACTCACTGTGGTGTCCGTAGAAAATTGATTTGAATCAAGCAATATTAGTTTGTTCGTTTTGGCTTTCTGCTCGAGAGATCGGATCACTCAAAGTGATGCGATCTCTTCAAAGGGACACAAGCTTCTCGCTTCACAAAGTCTGCAGATAATTGCAAAAGCGTTAGCCCTCGTGGGTTCTACCCCGACGGCGCCAGATTTCCAACCCACCACTAAGTTTACTAACGTACATCCCGCATCGAAATCTGATATTTCGCTACTCATATATCGGAACACAGACTCCTTGCTTCACGATGTCTGCAAACAGAGATACTGGTCGTAGCTAAGAAAAGTGCGACTGTGGAGAGTGAGGAATATTGAATAGTACCTGTGTGACATCGAGACCTTTTTTTTATTCCATTGGCGGATTGAGTCATTTGACCACAGAAAAGCATTTTCTACAAGCGGAGAGCCAGGGTTTACTGGAGCTTTTAGCGACAGTAAAATCTCCTTTTGTAGAACAGCTTTCCTGCCTGCCAAGCTGGCTCGTCAGCTAGGCAGGTTTGCTTGCTTTTTCAGCAGAAAAAGAAGTCGCCGTCCCGCGACCGGGACAAATGCCATGAGGGACATTAATTTGATAAACTTGAAGTGAAAATACTACCCCCCAATATAAGCCACCGCCTTGATCTCAATCACCAGATGTGGATGGGGTAGCTGGTGTACGGCCACCGTCGTCCGAGTAGGCCCGTCGTGGTCAAAGAACTCGCCGTATACCTCATTATAACCACCGAAGTCGTTCATATTAACTAGAAAACTGGTGACGTCTACCACATCCTTGATGCTGCTACCAGCGGACTGGAGTATGCTGGCGATATTGTCTAGGACAGCCCGTGTCTGGGCTCGTATGTCTAGATTGGTAGTACCCATCTCATCGACCTCCACACCTGCGAAGGTATTGTCTGGTCGGCGGCTGCTAGTGCCTGACACATAGATGAAGTCACCTACGATCTTGTAGTGGGGATACTTGCCTCTAGGGCGGGCCTTGTTTATTAATACCTGGCTTTTGGACATAGTGTTTGTTGCCGGCTAGTCAAAGCTCTGATTGGTCCGAGAAGCCATGTCTACGAGCTCTTTGTACTCCTCTGTAGAGAGCCCATCCATGCAGTAGTTGATCGGGTTCACCGCCTTGCCATTGATGTGTACCTCGTAGTGGAGGTGTGACGCTGTAGAGGTACCCGTATTACCGACCTTGCCGATTACTTGACCTTTTTTAATGACATCGCCTATCTTAACATCGATCTTGCTCAGGTGGGCATACAGCGACTTGTAGCCATAGCCATGGTCGATGATGATATTTTTACCGTAGCCTCTTCTGCGATTTTCTACACGTACAACCTTACCATTACCAGTAGCTATGATATCGGTGCCTTTGGGTGCTGTAAAGTCTATGCCTTTGTGAAACTTCTTAACCTTGTGTACTGGGTGGAGGCGCATGCCGTACCCTGATAGATTACGCAACTTGCGCTTTAGGCGATCCTCGCGTACAGGCTTGATACTAGGTATAGAGGCTAGGCGCTTTTCTTTTGCTACAGCTAGTTGAAATAGTGTGTCGAGCGACTGTCGCTGCAGCGCTACCTTTCGCTTGAGCTTATCTACTTCGGAGAGGGTACCTTCTATCATCTCGGCCGAGACGATACCATCTGTGGTGACACGATCGTACTTCTTGTGTCCACCGACACCACCATTCCAGATAGCCTCATCGATAGGGTCTATACCGAAAATCATTCGATGTACCTCTGCGTCTTTCTCTTGTAAGTGTTCGACCTCTGTGGCTATCTCCGAGAAGTCTCGGCTCATGTTTTCTATATGAAAACTGGCTTGTTGTAACTCCCGAGCTAGCTGCTCCTCCTTAGGTGTAGGGAAGTAGTGGTAGGAAGCACCAAATATGGCTAGGCTTACGAAAAATATCAATGAGGCAAAACCTGCAACCCGCTGTATCCGCTCTCCTCTCGTGAGTTTGTACGGCTCATATTGCAGTGTCTTGTTGTTATATACGTACTTATGTTTTCTCATGTTGTCCTGACTAAAAGCCTAACATCAGAAGGTGGGGGCCTCCTTTTTGGGGATGTTCAGATTGGTTGTAATACGTACGTTCACGGTGCCCAATGATCTGGGGAGATCGTCTTGGACCCCTCAAAAGTAGGACGAGAGGTTCATTTAGCAAAATCTAAGGGGCAAAGAATTATAAATAGGATATTAATAGTTTTGTATTATCTAATATGTTGATAAAAAAGCCTTTACATAGCAACTATTTTTGGTATGTGTGAAGGGCTAGTGTTTTAAGGCTCACAAAGTGGGATCGTATTGATAGTTAATGACGCCTATCAGCCTCTCGCCACACGGCTTATATGACTTGTATATATAGTAGCTCAGGAGGGATGTTAAGTGCCTATGTATTCGTATAAAAAATAGGCATCTTTGCCCCTTCACATCTAGAATATTTATCTGATGAAGAGTAGCACTATACGCCAGCAGTTTTTAGACTTTTTCGCTGACAAACAGCACAAGATCGTCCCCTCTGCTCCTATGGTTATCAAAGATGACCCTACCCTCATGTTTACCAATGCTGGGATGAACCCGTTCAAGGAGTTCTTCTTAGGAGATAAGGTAGCAACGGATAAGCGAGTAGCAGATACGCAAAAGTGCCTGCGGGTATCTGGTAAGCACAATGACCTCGAGGAGGTGGGACTTGACTCCTACCACCATACGATGTTTGAGATGCTGGGTAACTGGTCTTTTGGCGACTACTTCAAGGCCGAGGCCATCGCTTGGGCATGGGAGCTGCTAACAGGTGTGTACAAGCTTGATAAGGATAGACTCTACGTAACCGTCTTTGAGGGAGACAAGGCCGATGGTACTTCTTACGATGAGGAGGCGACTAAGATCTGGGAGCAGTTTATCTCTACAGACCGCATACTGCAGGCCGATAAGAAAGACAACTTCTGGGAGATGGGTGATACAGGCCCCTGTGGTCCTTGCTCAGAGATTCACATTGACCTGAGAGATGATGCTGATCGTGCCAAAGAGAGCGGTGCTAGCCTAGTGAATAAAGACCATCCGCTCGTCATCGAGATATGGAACCTCGTATTCATACAATACCAGCGTAAGGCAGATGGCTCTCTGGAGGCGCTGCCAGACAAGCATATCGATAC
>CAYMFD010000039.1:20509-28694 GCA_964389475.1 uncultured Saprospiraceae bacterium | reverse complement strand
ACTTCCCATGACCATCCCCAATAAACACACTGCCTACCCACTAGACCACTATGATCGCTTATGCTTCTTAAAGAATGTGGTCAAGAACCCCAATGTCATTGTCGGTGACTATACCTACTATGATGACTTTGAGACTGTCGAGAACTTTGAGAAGAACGTCCGCTATCACTTTGATTTCGTAGGTGATAAGTTGATCATCGGCAAGTTCTGTATGATTGCCTCTGACGTGACCTTCATCATGAATGGGGCGAACCATCTGACAGAGGCTGTGTCTGCCTATCCTTTTGGGATATTCGGTGGGGCATGGGCCGATGCGATGGAGGGTAGGTCGTATCCGACTAAGGGTGATACCGTCGTGGGTAATGACGTGTGGCTAGGCTATGGTGCTACTATCATGCCGGGTGTAACGATCGGCGATGGTGCTATCATTGCAGCCAAGGCGGTCGTCACCAAAGACGTGGCTCCCTATACTATCGTGGGTGGTAACCCGGCTCAGGTGATCAGGCAGCGATTTGATGTTGATACAATCAGACGACTACTAGAGGCAAAGTGGTGGGACTGGCCGATAGAGCGGATCACGGCTCGAGTACAGGATCTGACGGGGAGCAATGTTGCACGAGTAATTAATGGAGAGGAGTAATATGACTAGTAAGAGCATCGTATTCATCGCATGCAGCCTAGATGGCTACATCGCTGATCGAGATGGAGGGCTGGATTGGCTACACGACATCAGCAATCCTGATAACAACGATATGGGCTACGGCGCCTTGATGGACGAAGTGGATGCTATCTTGATGGGTAGGGTGACGTTTGAGACGGTACTGGGCTTCGGTATTGAGTGGCCGTATGCCAAGCCGGTTATTGTACTGAGTAGGTCTCTTAAAAAGGTGCCGTCGGCCTTGGCAGATCGAGTTAGCCTATTAGAGGGTAGGCCTAGTGTCGTCTTGGAGGAGGTGCATGCTATGGGTCATCATAAACTGTATATCGATGGTGGTACGACCATCCAGCAGTTTTTGCAGGAGGATTTGATCGATGAGATGAGGATCACACGTATACCCATCTTGTTGGGTGGCGGTATTTCGCTCTTCGACGACCTTGATGCTCCCTTAAAGTGGACGCATGTCGGTACGGAGGTGTACCACGATGAGGTAGTACAGTCGCGGTATAGGCGTAAGCGCTAGAGCTATTACTCTTGTGGGTTAGGGTAGAGCCGCTGTATCTTTATGGTAGACTAGACCGATTGGTCAGTCGTCTTGATCTGTAGTTACAAACCATCCACAAGAGTATGTTCATCCGTTTTATCTTGTTTGTTTTCCTATCCTCGCTCAGCCTTACTGCCTTGGCACAGCAAGATAGTACCTCGATAGCTGGCCCCACAGAAGCTAGGATCATCGAGGGCTTAACCCATGCGGATGGGAAAATCAGGGCCGCTTGCGCAAGGCGATTACGTGACCTTGCTGCTATGGGACAGTTGACCATAGCTCCCGGCCATGTAGTGGAGCATGACTTGGCATACTGGGAGGATAAAGTACCTAGGATGCCCATTCGAATCAAGAAGGCGGACTTTTTCGAGACGTTCGAGTTGACGGGCGAGACCTTCGTAGAGAACGGATCTAGGAGGCAGTTTTTTCAGTTGGATAATTCGTTTTTGCTTGAGACGACAGTGGGTCGTAAGCGGGTAGTCGTAGAGCGGATCTATTATCGACCTCGTGTAATATGGGTGGATGCGCCAAGCGACTACTCAGGCATATGGAGGCAGTATTATGTCAATGGAGAGATGTTTTCTGAGGCGCTACATGACGATGGTGTCACTGTTGGCATCAAGCGTATCTATGGCTATGATGGCATGCTCTCCTGGGAAGAAGAGTATGATGAGCAAGGCAACATACTTCTGCGCAGGCACTACAATCTCAAGGGTGAGCTCTATCATGTGCAGACAGAGGATCTGGATACTGTGTCCGAATTCATAGAAGACTAGTAGGTGGTGTAGGGAGGGTCTGTACAAGGCAGTAGGCGAAGTATTTGTGGATTAGTTAGCGTTGAGGACGTCTCGATTTTTACCACCTTTGTCATGCGAGCGATCTTTACTGCTGGCATTGACCAACCTCCATCGGTATGAATGTGGACCTCCTTCTCGACAACCTGACCAATCCTGCCTTGCTATTTTTCTTGTTGGGTGTATTCGCTGTATATCTCAAGAGTGACCTAGAGATACCGCCGAGCTCGTCCAAGTTTATATCGATCTACCTCTTATTTAGCATTGGGTTTAAGGGTGGTCAGGAGTTGTCGCATGAGCATTTCTCGATGGAGATTTTCTTGTCTATTCTCTTTGGGATGTTTATTGCTATCCTGGTGCCTGTCTATACCTACTTTGTACTGAGGCGTAAGTTCGACGTCTACAATGCCGGTGCTTTGGCTGCGGCCTATGGGTCGGTGAGTGCGGTGACATTCGTGACGGCAGTCTCTTACCTAGAGGCGATGTCGATGTCGATGAGTGGACATATGGTGGCCATCATGGCACTAATGGAGTCACCGGCGATTATTGCAGGGCTTATACTGATATCGATTTTCGATAAGGACAAGGACACCCAGATCAAGAAGCGAACCGCTCTACGCCACTCCCTGACCAATGGTAGCGTACTGCTCATACTAGGTAGCCTCGTCATCGGTTTTCTAGCCAGTGAAAAACAAGCCGAAGGCATCAAGCCTTTTACGGACGATATCTTCAAAGGTTTCCTGGCGGTTTTCCTCCTCGATATGGGAGTCGTCAGCGGTCGCAAGCTCAAGAGCCTGTTTTCCTTTGGCGTCTTCCCTTTTGTCTTTGCCATCGTCGTGCCCATTATCAACGGATGCGTGGTGGCGGTAGCGAGCGGACTGGTGACAGACGATGTAGGTAGCCGATTTATATTCGCCATCTTGGCAGCTAGTGCAAGTTACATCGCGGTCCCTGCCGCTATGAAGATCAATGTACCCAAGGCCAATCCTGGTCTCTTCTTACCGATGGCACTGGCCGTTACCTTCCCTGTAAATATTACGATCGGGATGCCGATTTACTTCTATCTGGCGGGGACGTAGATTGCTAGAACTTAACCTTCACACCACCTGCAAAGTTGATACCGACTGTAGGGTAGCCTACCCAACGCTGATACTCGTTATCGAGTAAGTTATTCGCCTGTCCATAGATGCTAAATCGCTCGCCTAGCTTGTAGTCCGCATGTAAACTGAAGTCGATAAGCCCGTTAGCTGGGTTGTTAAAGGAGCCGTAGGTGGCGATTGAGGCGAGGTGGAGTGATGGTCTCAGTACTAGCCGCTCAGATAGTAAGTCGATTTTGCTGTAGGCGTCTAGCTCAAATAGTGGCTGTCCCCAGGGTGACTCGTCCTCGTCGGCCATGTCAAATATGCGCTGGCGTAGCGTACCACCGATACTCACATACTCTAGCAGTCGCAGTTCTGCATGGGCCTTGACGGTGACAACATTGGCGTCTAGGTATGTCGCTTCGAATAGTCCCTCGGAGACTTCATCGTAGTTAGGATTAAAAAAGAGGTGATCTGCTACCTGATCATAGGATGCGGTAGCATCATAACTCAATCGCCGTACCTGCCCACGCATACCGAGGTAGATAGATCTCGCGGCTGTCGTTCTTGCTGCAGGGTTAGAGGCATACGGATTATAGGCTTGGATGTGGTGGTTACTATGGACCTCCGTATTCAGTCTAGTACCTACATAGGGCTGGTAACTACCACTCCCTACGTCGACGCCTACCTCAAACCTAGGCCAGAATATCGGACTGTCCCCAATATATACGTCTGCTCCTATATCGCCCCACCATCGGTCCTTTTGTAGCGATACATAAGGCGTCAAGTGACCGCCGAGGTGCATATCCTCCGTATCATCGATCATATTTAAAATAGCCCATGCCCGACCATTAAGGTGGTAGCTTAGAAGGTCGCTTTGATTCTTGTCTAGATGTAGGTCTAAGACGTTGCCTATTTCTGTCAGGTCTTGATAGTCTTCCTCTAGATATGAGGTCCGCAGGTTTACACCATAGTCCCAGCCATTGACAGGTGACCTGGTATCCCAGGCATTGGATATAGCAACTCGGTTAAAATTACGATCGATTGCTTTCAGCTCAGCCGTCGGTACATTGAGTCGATTATCAAAGACTGCATACGTTTCCAAACCAGCATTGACCTGTCCCTGGTAGCGGTGATGGTCGCCTATCGCCACTGTTGCCGCCACATCTCCGTATAGGCGCTGCATCCGCTGTACATTTGCCTCACCAGTTTTGGTGTCCAATTCATCGTAGCCAGCTATTGCCTGGATCTCGACCTTATCACCTTGCACGCTGTAACCAGCCCTTGCATGAGGATTACTAACTGTACCGTAACCCGCCTCTACGAATCCTCGGTACTGGTCCTGCACCGGGTCAGGACGCATCGCATAGGGCTTGATCACTGGGTCAGGATACTCCAGCTCCAGAGGTACGATGGTTACATCGTAGTCGTACTTGACATTACGGGCAGGTGTGGTCGGTACGACAGGCTGTACCTTGATAGAGCTGGCATCAGATAGCTTGGCACTAAAGGCCTTGATCACCTCTACGTCATCGACATTGATACCATCTAGTAGGGGTATGCTATCAAGTGCTAGGCTGTCGATGGTGGCTAGGGTATCAGTGACTTGAGCCCGCAGAGTGGTGCTTGGTAGCGCCATCACGATCGTCAGCAGTAGGTATGTATAGTTTGCTTTCATAATCTCTACTTACCGTTGTCTAGTTCGAGTTGACCATTGTCTGTCTTGATTCTATCTAGCTCCGCTTCTTTGGCCTTGATACGAGAGAGTAGGGCTGTTGCCTCTTGCTGTATGTCTGCCTCCTTAAAGTTGTCGATGACTGCCTCCGTAGCCGCTCTAGCATTAAAGAGGTCTTCGTTGCGTAGGTATATTTCTGACAGCAAGATCAGGTTCTTGGCTATCCAGTAAGGGTAGCCCTTGCTCTCTTGGTTAGTGACCGCACATTGCTTTTCTGCATCCGCATAGCGGCCTTGTAGGTAGTATATCTGCCCGATTCGGTATCTAGCTTCTGCGCCTTGCTCATTAGTGGTGGCAGCAGCGACCATTGCATAGTGTTCTAAGCTTATGTCATAATCCTTCTGGGCCTCGGCCAGTTTGGCAACGTAGTAGTTGGCAGCTGTCTTTTCGCTGTTTTGGCTGAGTGGGTTGGCCTTGACGGCAGTTGCGTACTGGCGGGTAGCGGCGTAGTCCTTAGATCGGTAGGCACTTTGTAAGGCGCCTAGTTGGGCTTCGTAGCGGTCTGTGTCTTCTAGGTCTTGGTCAGCCAGTAGGCGGTAGTAGCGTAGAGCCTTGCCGTAGTCGCGGGTATGGTTGTAGGCGATGATCGCTCCCTTGCGCAGGGCCTTGTTGTAGAATGGATTAAAGCCTGGCTTGATGACTCGGTCATACATCCGCTGGGCATCGCTATATCGCTTAAGTGCCGCATAGGACTCACCGCTGTAGTAGCGTGCAGGATGTCTGTAGTAGCCAGACGGGTACTTCTTGAGGTAGTCTGCAAAGGCCGTAGTAGCTGCCTCGTAATTGGCTTTTTCGTAGTGGTTGAGGCCGACCTTGTAGTTAAGGCTGTCCTTAGCAAAGGCGCTGACCTCGAGGCCAGGCATGGTGCTGAGCCAGGCAAAATAAGCCTCCGTATCGCCGATCTCCTCCACATAGATCTCTTCGATGGCTAGGACGGCCTCTTGGCTCTCACTAGCTGTGGGATTGTTGCCGTAGATACGCTTGTAGTAGTTGAGGGCAGTCTCGACGTCACCTTGGTTATAGGAGATGAGGCCCAGCTTGATGAGGGCTTTGTTTTTGAAAGGACCACCCATATCGTCTGCTACAGTCAGAAAGGCATTGCGAGCAGGTAGGTAGCGGTCTAGAGCAAGGTAGGTATCGCCCAACTGCATGAAGGCGTCATCTGCATAAGGATGGTCGGGGTAGAGGTCGGTGATATCCTGGAGGGTGATCACCTTGTCATATGTTTTGCCGGTAAGGCCCTCAATCAATGCCCGCTGATACATCGCATATACGTAGCCCGCCTGCTTGCGATCGATGCTCTGGTTGTAGTACAGCTCTGCCTCTCGGTACTCGCCCAGCTTAAAGTAGCAGTCGCCAGCTCGTATGAGGGCATCGGGTAGGAGCTCTGTCAGGACGACTTCGTCCGATATACGGTCACGGTACTGGTTCATTCCCTTGATAGCCCGCTTGAGGAAGAAGCCCGCCGTAGAATAGTCCTCGAGTTTGAGGTAGTTGTAGCCCTGGGTGTAGTCAGCGGCATAGACACTCGATCGGCTATCTAGTGAGAGCTCCACACCCTTGGCTTTAGGGTAGAACCGCTCCATGGCCATGATGCTAGCCTCGTAGTCATCGGCGATGTGAGGGATGTAGGCTCGCCAGTACCTTGCCTGGGCCACGACTGCCTGACTCACCGGATAGGTCTCCGCTGCCGTAAGGTAGGTGTCTGCCGACTCGTAGTTGCTGTCACCTAGCAGTCGTAGACCCTGCTTGTAGTTGAGTTGCTGGTGGGTGGCCTTGAGGTCGTCTGTGATATCGTCGAGGCCATCGATGATGTCTATCGCCTTGGCAAAATCCTCCGTAGACCGTAGCAGGTCATTGATGATGATCCGCGTATCGCTGTAGTAAGGGCTCGTGCTAGGCGTCGTGACTAAGGCATTGATCGCTGCTCTGTCAAAGCCCAGCTCAGCACTGAGTTTACCATAGTTAAAAAGAGCCTCCTCCTGCATCTGAGGATTGTAGTCCATCTGGCTCACTCGCCGATAGGCAGATCGTGCAGAACTCTGGTCGCCTAAGCGCTGGTAGCAGTCGGCTAGGTAGTTACTGGCTACCTGCCCCATCTCCTCGTCCAGCAAGGTCAGCTCTAGGAAGTTATCAATGGCTCGCTCGTAGTAGCCGAGGCGATACTGCGTAAAGGCCAGTTGGTAAAACTCTTCCTTGGTTAGCGTCGTCGAGTTTTCTTCATAGTACTCGAGGTGGGTGAGCGACTGCTCGTACATGCCTTTTTTGTAGTAGGCCTGACCGATGAGGAGGCGTATGTCTTTGATGTTTTGGGTCGTAGGCTGCTGTATGGATTGTTCGCCGTAGCTGATCAGTAGGTCGTGCTGTCCCTGGGCGAAGTAGATCTGGGCTATGTAATAGGGTATGAGACTTTTATAGACGCTGCTGGTCGATACTCTGTCAAAGGCCTCGACGGCCGTCTCATAATTGCCTGCAAAGTATTGGCACATACCCCAGTAGTAGTTGGTAGGGTAGTAGTATATGTTGCGTATCGCCTTTGTATCGGCAAACAGCTCCTCTGCTTCGTCGAAGTCTTTTTGTACGAAGTGGGCATATCCTTTGCGGAAATTGTACGCAGATCGGTCAATCACGCTGAGGTGCTGGACATTGACGTGGTCGTAATAGTATATGGACTGCTTGTAGTCCTGCTTGTTGTAGTAATGACTGCCTAAGGTCTGGTAGGCTAGCTCGAGAGCAGGGTGGGGGCGATGGGTCTCGACGAGCCGTACGAGGTCACTGGGAGATCGGTCTGCATTGGTAGCTAGATCACTTACAGCTGACCTTACCTCCCATAGTAGGGACTCGGTCTCGGTGAGGTGGAACTCGGTATGGCTCGCTGTGGTAACCTCCTCAGCTGGCAGTGCCACGAGACGATCTATGGCCTCTTCGTATAGCCATGTGCCGAGTCTAGACTGGTCCTGCTGTGGTTGTGTCGCATAGGATTGTTGTGCCCAGGAGACGATAGGAGACAGTAAGCAAAGTAATAAGGGAAGCAGCTGCTGTGGCATAGCGTCTGTGATGATGTAGGACAAAGGTAAACGAAGCATTTGCAACACATAGTTTGACTGTATGCTAATGAGATTGGAAAATTGATTATCGTCTGTGGAAATAGATCCAACTTTTGAGTATCTAGTTTAGTCGGAAAGGCCCGACTGGCCTCCATCTTTTGCTTAGATCAAAAGATGGCAAACCTGCCTACCTGGTAAGTCAGCTTGGCAGGCAGGAATCAAGTTGCAGTAAGGAGGATTCTCGACCATACGATTCTCCAAGGAGATTGATTAATGCTAAGGATACCACATGTGCTCTAGAATGATAATCATGGTCAAGACCAATCAC
>CAYMFD010000039.1:0-20409 GCA_964389475.1 uncultured Saprospiraceae bacterium | reverse complement strand
GTCAAGACCAATCACATACTCCGATCCATGCTTTGGAGCTAGAACAGCATTTTTCTATATGAAAAATCGCACATTTTGTCGACCTGTGATCTATCTCTTTACAGCAACAAGTGCCTGACAGAGCCGCACATTTGACCAACCGCTTGCCTATTGGTATAGAGTGACGATTCATTATTGCTGATAGGTCTGTTTTAGGGTAGCATGTATCTGAAAATGAAGATAATGTTCTTTATTAATTTCTACCAACCAGCTCTGTGTATGCCATGCTGCCAGGCCGCAGCAGTGTTATCGGCCTTACACGTTTTAGTCGAAAGGTGTGAGCACGACCGTTAAGGGTTGCGTACTGTCCGAAGATCGCTCTGGGGCAAATATTGTCTAATGTGCAGTCAAACAGACAAGTCATGGGCTTTTGCCACTCTTGCAATTTAACGATCTAGTTTACGTAACCTAGACTGGTCTTGCTGTGGCTGTGTTGCATAGGATTGTTGTGCCCAGGAGGCGATGGGATACAGTAAGCAAAGTAATAAGGGAAGCAGCTGCTGTGGCATAGCGTCTGTGATGGTGTAGGACAAAGGTAAACGAAGCATTTGCAACACATATTTTTAGCAATAATAACATACGTTAATATCAATCCCCCATGATCTTTTTTGCTAGCCTATCTTTGCACCCCGGTAGAGATGGCGGTACGTCGTCCTTGCAGGCATTTTTTGATCATCAAATGAGACCTCAGCTATGGCTCAAGTAGTGGCTATCGTAGGCCGCCCCAATGTGGGCAAATCAACACTTTTTAATCGCCTCATCGGTCAGCGTACAGCTATCGTCGATAACGAAAGTGGTGTTACGCGAGACCGGCTTTATGGCTTTTCTCATTGGAATGGTAAGCACTTTACCGTCGTCGATACTGGTGGATTCGTCCATGGTAGTGACGACGTATTTGAGGCTTCGATCCGCTCGCAGGTGCACATCGCCATCGCCGAGGCGGAGGTTATCATCTTTATGGTAGATGTAGCTACTGGCCTCACCGACCTAGACGACGAGGTCACCCGCATGCTCCGCAAAGGAGATAAGCCCGTCGTCGTAGCTGTCAATAAAGTGGATAATAGTAGCCGATCTCTTATGGCCAATGAGTTTTGGTCCATGGGCTTTGAGGATACCTTTTTCTTGAGCAGTATATCAGGAAGTGGTACGGGCGAACTACTAGACCGTATCGTAGAGTTACTACCCGCTGAGGAGGACGAGGGGCTAGACGAAGAACTACCTAAAATTGCCATCGTAGGACAGCCCAATGTCGGTAAGTCGTCAATGACCAATGCCCTGCTCGACGAAGAACGAAACATAGTCACCGATATACCGGGTACTACTAGAGATAGCATCTACACGAGGTACAATAAGTTTGGCAATGAGTTTTACCTCATCGACACGGCAGGTATCCGTAAGAAGAATAAAGTACACGAAGACCTTGAGTTCTACAGTGTGATCCGAGCTGTCAAGTCTATCGATGAGGCAGATGTGTGCATCTTGATGATCGATGCCAAGATGGGGCTAGAGGCGCAAGATCTCAACATCATAGGACTCATACAAAAGCGCCGAAAAGGCCTCGTGATGGTGGTCAATAAGTGGGACCTCATGGACAAGGAGACCAATACGGCTCGAGATTACGAGAAAGCACTGAAAGATCGTATCGGTATCTTTACGGACTTTCCTGTTGTCTTTACGTCCGTCGTCGAGAAACAGCGGATCTTTAAAACTGTCGAGGCCGCCATGCAAGTCCACAAAAACAGGAAGCAGCGGATTTCGACGTCGAGCCTCAACGACTGGCTCCAGGAGACCTTGGCCATCAATCCACCACCTATGCACCGTGGTCGGATGATCAAGATCAAGTATGTCACGCAACTGCCGCTGTACTACCCGTCTTTTGCGTTTTTCTGTAATCACCCCAAGCACGTCAAGCAGTCCTACAAGGGCTACCTAGAGAACCGCTTGCGGGACAAGTTTAACCTCAGCGGTGTGCCGATCGGTATACAGTTTAGAGATAAGTAACACCCGTCAACGCAACGATCATATGCAGATAGAGACTACTGGCATAGACGGCTTACTCGTAATGCAACCAGCGGTGCATGGCGATGATAGGGGCTACTTTATGGAGACCTACAATGCTCGCAACCTCACGCATGCTGACCTTCACTACGAGTGGGTACAGGACAATGAGGCCCAGAGCAGCCGAGGCGTCTTACGTGGTCTACACCTACAGCAGGGCGAACATGCACAGGCCAAACTCGTCCGTGTCATCACTGGTGCAGTGCTCGATGTCGCGGTAGATCTACGACCAGACAGTAAGACCTACGGTCGTGCCTTTACCGTGGAGCTCACAGGGTCCAATAAGCTGCAACTGCTCGTTCCTAGAGGTTTCGCCCATGGCTACCTCTCGCTAGAGGACGATACGATATTTAGCTACAAGGTCGACAACTACTACTGCCGCGAGGCGGAGGCGGGACTGCGCTATGATGATCCCTCGCTAGGTATCGATTGGGGCATCGAGGCAGAGGGTTTGCTCATCGCTGACCGAGACCTCAACTTCCCACTACTCACAGAGATAGACGCAGGATCATTATGGTAGGACGTACACCCATACCAGACATCTTTAAGGACAAGCTGGGCACCAGGATGCAGCGTTTCCTTGCCTATTTTATCGATATGCTGATCGTAGGCTTGCCGTTGATGTATATGCATCTCCAGCGTCCTGAGCTGATGGATGTCGTCATGCAGTACAGTGCCGATCCTAAAGACCTGGCCCTACGTACGGCCTACCTAGAGGCGATGCAGCCTGTATCGATGCGCATATTTTTGTCCTACCTGGTCTACTGTTTTTTCTTGGAGGGTAGTGATATGCAAGCCACCCTAGGTAAGCGCTTGATGGGGCTAAAGGTCGTCAATGCCACTGGCGAGGGACTCGGTATTATGGAGTCTTTCTTTCGCAATAGTACCAAGATTGCCAGCTACATGGTCTTTAGTTTAGGCTTCATATGGATACTATTCGATCCTGCTCGCCAGGGCTGGCATGACAAGCTGGCTAGGACGTACGTTATACGGCGAGATGCTGTGAGTGAGGAGTTGGTGTAGGGCATTTGTTAGCGTTGCCGCGGTTCTACCCGCAGTGCAATAAATTCCCAATCAGATACTACGATTCAACCCGCAAGTACTCCTACCCACCTAAATCCACATAGATTGTTTTTAGAGGCATACTCTTGTTACTTCTATTATACGGTGCCGTGTTAAGTCGACTATGTGCTGATGTTATTGGTCATTTCCTGCAGCGTATGTAAGACGTTTTTGGAATACGTATCATCTTTCAATCCTTGATAATCGATGTGGGTATCACCTAAGTACTCCATGCCTAGATAGTCGGCGGTCAGCTGGAAGGGGGTGAAAAAGTGGGGTGGCGTCGTGGTGACCTGACCCACCGATATAGCCATCATAGATTTACCGCGCAATGCTCGCCCTTGACTTTTGTAGATCTGCAGGAGGTCAGTAAGCCTGTCTATAAAGGCCTTGAGCTGAGCACTCATACTGTACCAGTAGATAGGTGTGGCCAGTACGATCGTATCATACTTTAGCAACGTATCGATTAATGATAGAAAGTCGTCATCCCTATGTCGGTGGTCGTAGGTGTAGGGATTAACCGTATACTGACATAGCGTGACCACATCTGCGGATAAGCCACGACACACGCGGTCGCATACCAAGGCTGTATCGCCATCGGGTCGCGCTGATGATTGTAAGATGATAACCTTTCTGCTACTGGCCATGGTTAGCGTTTGTTTTCGATGTACGTATTTGTCAAGATGCTCAAAATTAACACCTGGTGGGCTTTGTATGATGCTGTGATCTTCTTGTTTAGCTTAGATGGGTTGCTTATTTTTCAGCCCCCGAACTCTACAGCAGGACTTCTATACGATATCCGTAAAGCGTAATGTCGTAGGTAAGTATCGCTATGGTCAAGATACATATGACTTCGATGAAGGGCTCATGACGTTCTTTTCTCCTAGCCAAGTTATAAGTGTTGAACTGATATAGGCCGATGCAAAGGCTCACCCATCCGGTCACATATTAGCATTTCATCCTGATTTTTTACTTGGGTCACCCTTAGCAGAAAGCATTAGGCGCTACCCATTTCTCAACTATTCCGTTCGTGAAGCACTTTTCTTATCGGTAGAGGAGGAGGCGATTGTCAACGGAGTATTTGATAGCATCAGGGCGGAGTACGAGGCTAGTAGTGATCAATTCAGCCAACAGATAATCATTAGTCAGATAGAGTTGCTGCTCAAATATGCCGAACGGTTTTATGAGCGGCAGTATGTGACGCGACAGATCTCTAGTCACCAGGTTTTGGATCGGCTAGAAGCCATTTTGGAAGACTACTTTGATCTTCAGGTCGCCTCGGGTCGTGGGCTTCCATCAGTGCAAGATGTCGCACTTGACTTAAACCTTACCCCAGACTACCTGACGGCTCTGTTAAAAAATCTGACGGGACAGACAACACAACAACATATCCATCAGAAGCTGATCGAAAAGGCAAAAGTGAAGCTATCGAGTACTCGCCTGTCTGTAAGTGAGATCGCTTATCAGCTAGGTTATGAGCATCCTCAGTCGTTTAGCAAACTGTTTAAGGCAAAGACCAATCAATCACCGCTGGAGTATCGTAGCGGATTTGACTAGATGGACAAGTCCGCCACAGAGACGATACCTACTTACTCTGCTGTATAGGTCAGTCTTGAGACTTGGTGGCTTTATATTAGCACAGTACTGCTACTATCGTGATTACCTATTTGATAGGGCTATGGGCTGACATGACTGTAGAAGTGGAAGAAATATATAGCATACAGTCGGTAATGACGGTAGTTGATTGCCCGGTCATGTATGAGCACTAAAGCTTCAGTACTTTTTCACACTACCTACCTCCCTTTAACACTACTCACATAGTCCCGTGTAACCTCTTCTACATCGTCACGACAACCTATACTTACGTGGTGTAGTGTGGTGCCTTTAGATTACACAGTCAAACCTAACGCCAGCACCCAGACGAAAAAGGACGACATCTGATCGTTGATAATATCTCAATACGCTGGCCGGAGCTATTAAGTCATCGTATAGAATACGCCTGTAGTCTACACCCCCAAAGATGTAGAGAGCTAACCAAGGATCAATAGGATCAAATAGGTCAAACGTGATTTGGCTGCCAGGCCCATGAGCATTGCCCGAGAAAAGGGGTTGCGAGTAAAGTGTAGCACTTGAGATGGAATAGGTCAGTGAGAGGCTTAAGTCAGAAACTAGTTGAAACTGATACCCTGCATAGATCGATCGCAGCCTTAATTGTGACCATCTTTCTGACGGTAGTGCTGTATTGTCAATAATAGTGCTAGCACCTCCTCGATCACTCCTTAATCCTGCGACTATCCCGTTGTATGTGAGCCCTAAGTTGGCTGACCATCCATCGAGGCGAGGTACAGCTTCAGCAGTAGCATTGTTGCCACGTGATTGCATTTGTGTGTAGCCGAGGTCCACAATAAGTTCTAGCTGTCCTAGGCTTTGATTAACAGCGAAAAGAAGCGTAACTGCTATGCATACAAGATACCTAGTCATAGCTCTACTAGGTTTACTCCTTCTTCAAGTATCAATTCCGCTAAGACGGAGTCTCTTACGTTTTGAGGGCCCCCGAAAGTAATACGGACTTGATCTCCAGCAGCTAAATGAATAGTGTTACTCTGTCCGAGAGATTTGCTGTACCAGGAGCAGTCATTCAGGTTTGTGTTAGACAAGAGATGTAACCTCGGTCTTTGCATTCGCTCAAGATTGTTAAACGTGACCTGGAGAATAGCTGGATTGCGGAGGCTTATCGGTAGATTGGTAAGGTCAATATCTGTATCATCTGGACCTATATCAATGAGCTCGTGCTTGCCAGCATATGCGTTATTACCGTCTGGAAGGTCTTGTCTGAATTCCCATTCTTGTGAATAGCCATTGATGTCAAGGCCCGAACAGTAATAACCCACTGGAGTGAGCATCTCGAATTATCCGTCGCTCGCTGTGACAGTAAACTCCAAAAAATTAGAGAATTCAGCATCGAGAAGAACATATGAAACGGGGACATTGGCAGCTGGCTCTCCGTCGGCACCAAGTATTATGCCCTTGATGTTCACCAGTTGGTTGTCGGCAGGACTTGGGGGTTCTTGGCAGGAGAAGGCCCAGCAAGTCAGCGTGCTGATCAAAAGAAGTAGTAATGTGCTTCGCGAGCTCATGTTTTCAAAACGATTGGCAAGCGAGACCGCTGCCTGCAACGATTAATGTGGTTAGACACTGAGCATTTAAAAACTTATAATATCTGCTCTATTTGCTGCGTAATTCTAATTGTTGAGGTCTTGACTTACTACTAACCTACTAACCTACTAACCCTTTAACCATCTTTACAAAGTCCCTCGTCACTTCCTCCACATCATTCCCACCGCCTAGAGCCCGGATATAAGCGCTACCTATAATGGCACCGTCGCTATGGTCACAGGCTATGCGATAGGTGGTATGGTCATGGATGCCAAAACCGATAAGTCTAGGCGTATCTAGCGCCATACCATCTATACGATCGAAGTAGTCAAGCTGGGCCTTGCTGATACCGCCTGTACTACCCGTAATGCTTGTCTGCGATACCATATAGACGAAGGCCGTGGACAATCGGTCTGCCTGCCGGATACGGGCCTCGCTGGTCAGTGGCGTGATGAGAAAGCTGATCCCAATGCCTGCCTCCTCGAATTGCGCTTGGTATCGTGCCTCGTACTCGTCCATCGGTAGGTCTGGGATGATAAGCCCCTGCACCTGCGCCTTGGATACTCTAGCGAGAAATCGATCAGGGCCGTACTGCAGCATCTGATTGTAGTAGCCCATCATGATGATCGGGATGTCGGTGGTCGCCCTCGCCGCCTCTATCTGGTCAAAGATGCGATCTAGGGATATCCCATTTTTAAGCGCCACCTCACTGCTCTGCTGTATCGTCGTACCATCTGCCAGGGGGTCGCTGTAGGGCATACCTAGTTCTATAAGATCAGCACCACTATCTGCCAGGCTCTTGATGATAGTCGTAGTGCTATCTAGCGCTGGGTACCCCGCCGTAAAGTAGACGTTGAGGACATTGCCGGATTTTTCTTTTATAATAGCCGCTATTTTGTTCATTTGTTACGTTTTCCGTTGATCGTTGGTCGTTTGACGTTTTTCCGTTGCACGTTCGTTGTATTACTATTTCCGATTTCCGTTCGCCGTTCATCGTTTTCCGTCACTCATCACTATTCACTCTTCTCATTGATCATTATTCACTTCCCACTCTTCATTCCTCACTCGTCACTCGTCAATCAACATTCGTCCTTCGTCACTCCTCACTCTTCCCATCTAACCATTCGATAAACGTATCCAGATCCTTATCTCCACGACCACTGAGGCAGATTGCGACTTTATCCGTCGATTTAAGATCCATCTGGTCGAGTATGGCAAATGCATGGGCCGTCTCTAGGGCCGGTATGATACCCTCGAGGCGGCTGAGCTGGAGTACGGCCTCCATCGCTTGGTCATCGGTGGCGGCATAGACTTTGGCACGGCCAGTAGTGATGAGGTGGGCATGCATGGGGCCTATACCGGGGTAGTCGAGGCCTGCTGATAGGCTGTAGGGCTCTACGATTTGTCCGTCACTCGTCTGCATGAGTAAGGTGCGGCAGCCGTGTATAATGCCCTCTGTGCCGAGTATGCTAGTGGCGGCGCTTTCTCCAGTATCGATGCCCTTGCCTGCTGCCTCGGCGAGGACGATCTTGACGTTAGGCTCATCGATGTAGTGGTAGATCATGCCGGCAGCATTGCTACCGCCACCTACACAGGCGATGACGTAGTCGGGGTTCGGGTTGCCGGTCTTTTCCTCTAGCTGTCGTCGCGTCTCAGCGCTGATGACGGACTGGTATTGGGTAACCATGTCAGGGTAGGGGTGTGGTCCTATAGCAGAACCGATAATGTAGTGGGTAGTCTCGGCGTTGTTGATCCAGTCTCTTATCGCCTCGTTAGTAGCATCCTTGAGGGTCTTACTGCCGCTCTCTGCTGGTCGCACTTCTGCGCCGAGCATCCGCATACGGGCTACATTGGGTGCCTGCCGCTTGATGTCTACAGAGCCCATGTAGACGATGCACTCTAGACCCATCAGGGCACAGACAGTCGCCGTCGCCACACCATGCTGACCCGCACCAGTCTCGGCGATGATCCGCTTTTTGCCTAGTCGCTGAGCGAGGAGTATCTGGCCGATGGTATTGTTGATCTTATGGGCTCCCGTATGATTGAGGTCTTCACGCTTGAGGTAGATCTCAGCGCCGTAGTGTTTACTGAGGTTTTTGGCAAGATAGAGCGGGCTGGGCCGGCCTACATAGTCACGCAGTAATTCGTCGAACTCCTGCTTAAATCCGGGCTCGTGGCTGATCTCCTGGTACCTCTGCCTGATCTCCTCTACATTGGCGTAAAGCATCTCGGGTATAAAGGCACCACCGAACTGACCGTAGTAACCTTGGTCGTCTGGCCGCTTGGTGATCGTATCTATCTTATGGGTCGTCATGGTTTGTCTTTTTCTCTGTTGTAGGCTGAGCTGTGGTTAGGCCTTCTTGACGGCACTGACGAAGTCATAGACCTCACGCATGTGCTTATTGGCTACTGCAAATTCGAACTTGCTGTTGAGGTCTACACCGTGAAAGGCAGGGTGCGAAAAGCCCTTGACCTTATCCACATCGTCGGGACCGATACCACCTGCCAAAATGAACTTCGTTTGGCCTTGGTAGTCGGCGAGCTTGCTCCAGTCAAAAGACTCTCCGCTGCCACCGTGGTCAGGGCTCGGCGTATCAAATAGGAAGAAGCTCGACAGCGACTCGAATGGAGTAGTCGTCGCAAAGTCAAAGTCATCGTCGACCTTAAAGACCTTGATGATCTTGGCAAATTGCTTGGCAGCCTGACAGTAATCGATGTCCTCGTCGCCATGTAGCTGCAGGTAGTCTAGCCCGAAAGAGGCAGCACGCCATTCCACCTCTGCCAGATCTTCATTGACGAATACGCCTACCTTCTTGATAGACTTGGGTACGGCCTCTGCTAGGTCGGCCATCGCCACATTATCCTCTACGAATCGGGGTGATTGTGGGTAGAAGTTGAGACCGACCATGTCGATGTCTACCTTGTCTAGGTCACCGAAATTATTCTTGGTCTTAATGCCACAAAGTTTAAAGATCATAGGTCGTCTGTATTATAAGTTTATTGAGGTGATGAGCTGTGCACAGGCATCACCCGGATCATCGCTTTTCATAAAGGTTTCGCCGATGAGGAAGCCATCAAAGCCCGCTTCTATCAGCGTCTTGATCTCATCGACGGTTTTGAGGCCGCTTTCTGATATCTTGGTCATATCACTTGGTAGCGCTTCGGCAATGCTGAGGCTACGCTGTATGTCTGTGGTAAACGTCGTCAGATCCCTGTTGTTGATACCTACGATGTCAATGTACCGCTCGCTCTTAGCGATGTGATCGGCTGTGTGCATCTCTAGCAATACTTCTAGGCCGATCTCTTGGGCATGTGCACCTAGGTCAGCTACCTGGTGACTGTCGAGTAGCTCGCTGATGAGTAGGATGAGGTCAGCGCCATGGGCCCGGGCCTCCTCGATCTGGTAGTGGTCGATGATGAAGTCCTTGCGCAGAAGCGGAATATCTGTCACAGACCTAGCTTGCACCAGGTCATCGAGGCTACCACCGAAGAAGTGACTATCCGTCAATACCGACATCGCAGCTGCTCCCGCCGTGGTATAGCCCTTCGCTATACGGCGTATATCGCTGTCGAGGTTGATGGCCGGTTTGCTGGGGCTACGTCGCTTGTGCTCAGCGATGATGCCTGGATTGTCAGCAGCAGCGATACTCGCTTTAGCAGAGCTCGTGGCCCTATGGTATAGAGCCTTGTCTTGCCAGCTACGTACATCTATCTTTCGCTTGCTCGCGTCGATCTCTAGTCGCTTGTGCTGTACTATTTTGTCTAGGATATGCATTTAGAATACCATGTTTTTAAATGCCTTAAATGCGGCTCCTGACTCGACACTCTCTTCGGCCTTAGCCACAGCATCAGGGAGACTCATATCGCTGTCGTAGCACTGTATGGCGAGGGCGGCATTAGCAATCACGACAGATCGCTGGGCAGGTGTACTCTCGCACTGGAGGACCTTGATAAATATCTCAGCCGCCGACTCGATGGTGTCACCACCGAATATCTCGTGCGGCTCCAGCCTTTTTTTACCAAAATCGCTTGGCTCCACGAGGGTCTCTCCACTGGTCGTAATGACCTTGGCTGGGCAGGTGAGCGATACTTCGTCGTAGCCATCTAGGGCATGGACGATGGCATATCGCTTGTCTTTTTGCTCGTAGATATACTGATATAGCCTCGCTAGCTTTAGGCCAAATACACCGACCAACTGCTGGCGGGGCTGTACAGGATTGACCAGTGGGCCCAGCATGTTAAAGAAGGTCTTGATGCCGAGCTGCTTGCGTATCGGCCCTACAGATGCTAGTGCTGGGTGGAAGAGGGGAGCATGCAGAAAACAGATGCCCGCCTTGTCGAGTTGGCGGTTGAGCTGGTCACTATCAGCCGTAAATTCGTAACCCAAAAACTGTAAAACATTGGACGAGCCACAGACGCTACTCACGCCGTAGTTGCCATGCTTGGTCACTCGATATCCTGCGCCAGCAACGACGAAGCTCGCCAGCGTCGATATGTTGAAGGTATTACGACCATCCCCCCCCGTGCCACAGAGATCGATACAGTCTGTACCATCGATGTCTACCTTATTGCAAAGGTCTAGAAGGGCTGACCGAAAACCGTCTAGCTCCTCGGTACTGATCGACCGCATGAGGTAGACACTTATGAAGGCGGCTACCTGCGCCTCATTGTAAGCATCGCGAGATATCTCTGTCAGCACCTCGCGGGCTTGCTGCCTTGATAGCCGCTCATGGGCAAACAACTGGTTGAGGATCGCTTTCATAACTTGATGTTTAAAAAGTTAGCAATCATGCGACTACCATCGGGGGTCATGATCGACTCAGGATGGTACTGAACACCATAGACCTGGTGGTCTCGGTGCTGTGCAGCCATGATCTGTCCGTCCGCGTCTCGGCTAGTGATGACCAGCTGGCTGAGGTCGCTCTCCGCATCTACGACCCAGCTGTGGTAGCGTCCAGCCGTATAGCGTGGCGAGATGCCATTAAATATGACACTAGGTGCCGTGATCGTCATCTCACTCTGTATGCCGTGATAGACATCCGCTAGGTTGAGCAGTCTGCCGCCGTAGACCTCGGCTATAGCCTGTAGCCCTAGACATACGCCGAATATGTGCTTCGTGGCTCCATAGGTGGCAATCGTCTCCTTGAGTATGCCAGCCTCCTCGGGTATGCCTGGTCCTGGCGAGAGGATGATTTTGTCATAGTCTCCGACGTCCTCTATCGAGATGGCATCATTGCGGTATACATCGACCTCGTGGCCTAGCCGCTCGATGATCTGCACTAGGTTGTAGGTGAAACTATCGTAGTTATCTAGCAGTAATATCTTCATATCGACTCGGCTTTGGCGATAGCTCGCTTGAGGGCGGCTAGCTTATTATTGACTTCTTGTAGTTCGCTATGGCTATCACTGCCTATAACGATACCGGCACCTGCCTGATAGTATAGGGACCCCTCCGTACTTACGAATGAGCGGATGATGATCGCATGATTGATATCACCATTGAGGTGGATCATGCCTATACCGCCACCGTAGGCACGTCGCTGTGTTGCCTCCATGCCGTAGATCAGTTCTAGGGCCTTATGCTTGGGTGCTCCGCTCAGTGTCCCAGCGGGGAAGGTGTCTGCAAAGACTTGGTAGCCAGTGGCTCCGGGTTTAAGATTGCCCTTGACGACACTGGTGAGGTGTATCACATGGCTAAAGAATTGTACTTCCTTGAAGGTCTCGACCTCTACATCGCCGCAGTGCTTGCTGAGATCGTTGCGTGCTAGGTCGACAAGCATGATGTGCTCTGCGGATTCTTTGGGATCCTCTCTGAGTGCTTCGGCACTAGCCTGGTCCTCTAGATCATTGCCGGTCCGCTTAAAGGTACCTGCGATAGGGTGGATTTCTGCTGTACCGTTGTCGACGACGATCTGAGCCTCTGGGCTGGAGCCAAAGATCCGGTAGTCGGTATAGTCATAGTAAAATAGGTAGGGGCTAGGATTAATAGATCGTAGTGCTCGATAGACATTAAAGTCGTCACCCTTGTACGCTTGCGAAAACCGCCTAGAGGGCACAATCTGAAAGACATCGCCTCGCTGACAGTGGGCCTTGCACTGGTCTACTATGTCTAGAAAGGCCTGGTCCGTCATATTCTCCTGCTCGGTACCGGCAGTCTTAAAGTCAAACGGCTGTACCTGCGACTGCTTGATGAGGCGGTGCATGGCGGGTAGCTTCGACTTTTCGCCATCAGGCGTATTGTCTATAAGGTATAGGTCCTCCGTAAAATGGTCAAAGACTATGATGTGCCTGTAAAATGCGTAGCGGAGGATCGGCAGGTCGAGGTGGTCAGCAGTCGAGGTCTGTATCGTGTCAAAGTACTGGACCGCATCAAAAGAGGTAAAGCCAAAGAAGCCTAGAAAGCGATCTACGTCAGACGGCGACCGCTGGCTAATCATGGTGAGAGCTCCCTGCACATCAGCGACTAGGTCTGTGATAGGGTGGTGGCTGGACTCACGCGTCACTAGGTTGCTAGTAACGAACTGATCATCGGATACCTCTATCTGGAGCAGCGGATCGTAGCACAAAAACGACATGCTATTTTCCTTGCTGCTATAGTCAGACGACTCTAGGAGTAGGGTCTCAGCATACTGATCTCGCAGTTGGTAGTACAGGGCCACAGGGGTCGTCAGGTCTGCGAGTACCTTTTTGTACGTTGTGTTTACTCTTACTTTCTCTATCATAAACTGCTCTCTACTCAAGCAAATAAAAAAGCGGCTCGCCGAAATCGACAAGCCGCTTGTAAATATATCTCCATAGCGTAGCTAATCAACTCGGTATCACCGTTTGTCCGTTGCACCACCACCACGCCTTTGTTAATCTCATGCTGCAAAGTAAAAGCTAGTCTTTCACAAATGCGAGTTAGCAAGACCTTTTTTTTTAAAACTTGGCGATGCGCTGTTCTTTTCTAGTCACTTCTATGCGTAGATATCCGTGCATACATCTATCTTTGGCTCGGGCCACATCCGTGGTTACCCTATATTTCCTAGCCTGAGTATTTCTTTTTGTTTCTGATAACAGTAGTGATTGCTATCTAGCATCATATCACTACCTTATTATCGTAAGTCATTGTACCTCAATTATATCAATATGAAGAATACTTATCTACTGCTTTTTCTGTGTTTGACGTCGATAAGCGTATCAGCGCAAGACGTGCTACTACTTAAGTCTACGGGCAAAGTCATTATCGGTGATACCAGCGAGATTACCACGCCAGCTAACTACGGACTGTATGTGCAGCACGGTATACTTACGGAGAAGGTCAAGGTGTCGCTACATACCACTGGCGATTGGTCAGATGATGCGTGGGATCGTACACCCTCTCTGAGTGAAGTAGAGCAGTCTATAGAGAACTCACAGCACCTAGTCAATATGCCGAGTGCAGCCAGTCTGGTAGAGACCGGGTACGATGTGACGGAGATGGATAGTAAGCTACTAGAGCAGATCGAATGGCTGTGGCAGCATATGATCGCCCTGGAGCAGGAGAACGCTGCGCTGAGAGCTAAGGTCACTCAACTTGCTGAGGATCATGACTAGGCGCTTGACGCAGGCTCTCTGCCTCACCTTTTGGATCCTAGCAGTAAGTACAAGTCTAAGGGCTCAACCCGATACCATCGTCATAGGCTTCGGTGACAGTTACGGTACAGTGGTCACTACCAGTGATGGCGACGGCGACCAGACGCTACAGGCAGATGGTTATTTGCCTAATGACAATGCAGCCAGCCGCTTCTTATCACAGGCGGCCCTAGGTCATGGTTATGACGAGATTGCGGATGTGATGACTATGGGTCTAGAGGACTGGATCGTAGCCGAGATAGATAGACCGAGAGGTGGATCTCTTGCCACGTCTGTCGAAGATTATCTCACTTTTGCCAGAACGGAGACGGGAGAGCCTAATCGTAACTCCAATATCACGATGTGGTATTTTGCCTGGTGGCAGTACCATATGCAGAATGACGACTTGCTACGACAGCGGGTGGCTTTTGTGCTAAGTCAGATACTTGTCATCAGCAGTAATAGCGGCTTTAGTAACAATGGATTTGCACTAGCTGACTACTACGACATATTGTTAGATGAGGCCTTTGGTAACTACCGTGACCTCTTACAGCGAGTGACCTACCATGCGTCTATGGGAGTCTACCTGACGTATCTCAATAACCCCAAGACGGACCTAAGTCTCAATCGTTTTCCCGACGAAAACTACGCTAGAGAGTTAATGCAACTCTTTACGATCGGTACCACCATGCTTAATATGGATGGCAGCGAACAGCTAGATGCTGCTGGCTTGCCGATTGCGGCATACGACAATAACGATATCAGCGAATTGTCTAAAGTATTCACGGGCCTATCGTGGGGCGATCGTAGCGTTTTTGGACGTAATAGGCTGCGAGATACGAGCTACCAAGCGCCTATGCAAATGTTTAATGCCTTCCACGAGCCGGGCCCTAAAACGATGATCGATGGTACCATCATTGATAATAGTCCGACGGATGGCGACCTCGACATTACCCAGGCGATTGACATCTTGTTTGATCATCCCAATGTGCCTCCATTCATTGCGAAGCTGCTGATACAGCGCCTAGTCACGGATAATCCATCGCCGCAGTATATACAACGTGTAGCCGAGGTGTTTGCAGATGATGGTACAGGAGAGCGGGGCAATCTAGCTGCTGTCATCTCAGCCGTACTACTTGACCCAGTAGCTCGATCCTGTAACTCGGGAGATGATGTTACGTTCGGTACGCTGAGAGAGCCCTTTATCAGATACATGCAGATGCAGAGAGCCTTTGGTGCTAGTACAGCCAGTGGTAATCATCGCAATACGATGAGCGAGATATATGAGGCAAGTGGTCAGCGACCGCTCAACTCCCCGAGTGTGTTTAATTTCTACCAGCAAGACTACCAGCCTATCGGTGCAGTAGAGGATGCTGGGCTAGTATCACCCGTCTTTCAGATCACAGATACTCGCTCTATCACGGGCTATGTCAATGCTCTGTGGAAGTGGATCTACAACGATAGTCCCACAGAACCTACTGATCTATATGGCGGTGAGGATAATGCCACCTACGCTGATGAGGTATCTACATTCGCCTATACAGGCGAGTTAGACCTTGTAGATGATGACGAGTTACACATACTAGTCGATCGGTGGAATATGCTGCTCGCTCAGGGTCGTCTATCGCCCCAGTCAGAGGCACTTATCGTACAGGCAGCACTGGACTACCCGATGGATCCCACTGATGTGGACGATCGAGAACGTCGCCTTAAGATCGTGGCTTACCTGATTCTATCTTGCCCAGAATACCTTATCAATCGATAGCTATGTCCAAAAAGAAAATCTCTAGGCGATCATTTTTAGGGCAGGCAAGTTGTGCTGCCGTAGGGACTTCTGCCTTTCTCAATACAGCGCTTAACCTAGGAGCCATCAATACGCTGGCAGCTAGGCCGCATATCTTACAAAGTACTGGCGACTACAAGGCGATGGTCTGTCTACTGCTCGCTGGCGGATGTGATACACACAATGTGCTGATACCTACCGAGTCTAGCCAGTACAGCGCATATGCTACTACACGAGGCGATCTCGCCCTCAGTAATACGCAAGGTCAGCCCGCTGAGTATCTAGACCTCATGACTGGTGCTGTGCCATATACTAAGAACGGACAGACATTCGGCGTACATGCCGGTATGCCAGGACTACAGCAGATGTTTAGTGAGGGTGATGCCGGCTTTATAGCCAACGTAGGTACCTTGATAGAACCCATTGCCAATAAGGTGGATTTCGAGAGCGGATTGCGTAAGGTGCCACTCGGTCTCTACTCGCATAGCGATCAGATCATGCAGTGGCAGACCTCCGTACCGCAAAGTAGATCGGCTGTAGGTGTCGGTGGACGGCTCGCTGATCTATTGCATGATATGAATTCGATCCCGGAGATCTCCATGAACATCAGTCTTGCAGGAAAGAATCGCTTTCAGGCTGGTAATCAGTACAACGAGTACAGTATCAGCCGAAATGCCACAGCTGATAATATTGGTTACGACGGATTCTCCTGGTGGCAGAGTCAGCGTGGTATACAGAATGATATAAAGCGTGGTGCCATCGATAGCCTCGCCGCACAGTCTTATGACAATATTTTTCAAAAGACATATGGTGAGCTCGGCCAGCAGACCGCTCAGAGTATTGAAGTCATGCGTGCTGCCCTCAGTAATATCACACCGCTGGCGACATCATTCACTACGACTAATATCAGTACAGAGCTCAAGAAGATCGCCGAACTCATAAGCGTACGGTCCAATCTTGGGGCTCAGCGGCAGGTGTTTTTCGTGACCTACGGTGGCTGGGATCATCATGACAATGTGCTGGGCTCGCAGCAGGCCATGCTGCCTATACTCGATGAGGCATTGACTTCCTTTAATGCAGCTATGAAAGAAGTAGGTGTACACGACAAGGTAGCCACTTTCACGATCTCTGACTTTGGTAGGACATTGACTAGTAATGGCAATGGGTCTGATCACGCATGGGGAGGTAATCAGATCATCATGGGAGGCCCATTCGTGGGAGGGGAGGTACACGGTGACTACCCAACGCTAGACCTTACCAATCCGCTCAACCTACACAACCGTGGCCGCTTTATCCCTACGACCTCCGTCGATGAGATGTACGCAGAGCTGGCCTTGTGGTTCGGAGCATCGCCTAACGATTTAGACTATCTACTACCCAATCTATGTAACTTCTATGCTAGCAGTAACTGTACTGCACCACCTAGCAGTGGTTATGCACCTATTGGCCTATTCTCTTAACCTCGTAAGACAGATATTATGAAATATATTACTCAGGTAGTCTGCCTCTTACTATTGACTACGATCGGGCCCAGCATTACCGCTCAGATATGTCCAGGTACACCCGGACAGGTCCAGTGGGAGGCATGGCTCAATCTATACGACGACGAGTTAGAAGCCCTTTATTCTGAGCCTAGCTATCCCGCACATCCTACGCTTACTAAGCCTATGTATTCGCTAGCCACAGCGGGTAACTATGATGATAACTATGGGTGTCGGGTACGAGGGTTTATCAAAGTTGATACGACGACGATAGCCACCTTTAACGTGACGGGCAACGACATAGCACACTTTTACCTATCCAGTGATGCTGATCCGCAAAACAAAGCCTTGATTGCCTATACCGATGACGATACTGGTATTACCGAACATGACAACTTTCCTACCCAGACATCGACACCGATGACACTGCAGGCAGGTCAATACTACTACTTTGAGTTGTATCATATAGAGCGAGCTGGATGGGACCACGCCACGGTATATTGGAAAAATGATCTACTCAATACCACAGATTGGGCCGTGATCTCAGCGGCGTTTATAGCGGGTGTAGACTGTGATGCCACACCATGTCCAGCTATGGGTACTCCTTGTGATGATGGGGATCCAGCGACGGCAGGCGACCAGGAGGATGGCTACTGCAACTGTCTAGGTGTACCGATGACTAATGGTGCCTGCGTGGGTAGCCGTGGTGATGTGACCGCCTACCGATATACCAATATACCAGGCGGTGACCTTACGGACTTATACGTTCATCCTGACTTTCCTGCCATGCCAGCGACATCGGAGCAGAGAGATAGGTTATCCATGCGCTATGAGTCTACTGTCGACGATGCGGGACACTTGGTACAAGGCTACCTAACGGTGCCAGCAACGGGGACCTACTTTTTTAACCTCACAGGTGATGACGAGGCGATTTTCTTCTTGAGCTCGGATGATGATCCCGCCAATAAGCAGGCACATCAGTGCTTCGTGTCGGGATGGACGAACCCATTTGAGCATGACAAGTACCTGTGGCAGACGATGGGCGGTATACCGCTCGTAGCAGGACAGCGCTACTACTATGAGCTCAATAATAAGCAGGGTAGTGGTGGTATGCACTGGTCGGTCTTCTGGAAAGCGCCATTCACACAGCCCGGTCAGTGGAAACATATACCAGACATCTACCTCAGTGGCTACGATTGCAGTATTGCTTGCATCCCTCAAGGTACCCTCTGTGATGATGGCAATCCGTTTACCAATAATGATATGTACGACGCCAACTGTGATTGTACGGGTACCCCTTGTAGTGGTCCAGACTGCGATAGCCCACTAGCTAACTATGTGCCATATGATAAGTGTGACCTCACAGACCAGGTAGACAACAACCAAGATAACAACTGGCTGAGCTGTGTCAAGACGACCAGTCCTAATCCTACTAGACCCGTGAGCCACTGGCTGCAGTATGATCTATCGATGGAGCACAATATATTTTCCTCGCAGGTATGGAATTACAACGTGGTAGGCATGACGCAAGATGGATTCTCTGCTGTAGCGGTTGATTATTCGGTCGATGGTACGACGTGGACAGAGCTAGGTACATACATGTGGCCACTAGCCAATGGAGATAGCAACTACAGCGGATTCGTAGGGCCTAACTTCGGAGGTGTGACGGCTCGATACATCCTCATCACATCACTAGATAATGGGGCGGGCTGCAAGGGGCTAAGTAAGGTCGCATTTACGGCGATAGACTGCCCTAACTATGGCCTAGCCTGTGATGATGGCGATCCCAATACGACCAATGATATGATAAATGGTGACTGTATCTGTCAGGGAGTAGACCTCCTCGTCAACGACTGTGACGAGACATCCCTTGTCCTCGGTGACAGCCTACTGACAGCCGTAAAGTATGACGCCATCAATGACGTCCAGTCGATAAGTACCGTACCCTCGGCAGCTAGGGTGGGCTTCGTGGGTGGTAAGTCGGTCCTACTAGATGTGGGATTTGAGACTCAGACCAATACGGTGTTTTCTGCGGTCATAGATACTTGTGAGGATAATGGCAGCAACCTGCTAGGCGAGGAATTGCTCACGCGGTCGTACGTGGAGCAAGGATTACAGGTGATGCCCGCTGATCTCGCAGCCATGATCGAGGTGATCGACATCCCAGAGGTAGATGAACAGGTCGTCCGGTTCTACATCGAAAAGGCTGGTCCCGTGAGATTGACGATTGTAAGTATGGAGGGTGAGATGCTGTATGAGTTGGCGGATCACGAGTATCCACAGCGAGGCCTCTACAGTAAGCGCATAAGTACCAAGAAGCTAGTGCCAGGCAACTACAGCGTTGTGCTGTCTGCGGAAACGGGTAAGATCAAAACGCTGCTCACAGTCGAGGGTGTACGCGGCTAGGGCCACCTTAGTTACAAGACTCTTACTATCTTGCCGCCCAAATTGAAATAGTATGGCAAGACCCGCTCTGCCGGTACAAGGATGGACAGGTTTTAAGCAGTTTTTTGCTAAAGACGCTTCGGCAGGTTTTGCAGTATTCCTGCTAGCACTACCTCTGTCGCTAGGTATCGCTGAGGCGTCTGACGTACCGCCCTTAATGGGTGTGGTTACTGCTATTGTCGGGGGTTTGGTCGCGAGCTTTTTGACAGGTAGCGAGTTGTCCATCAAGGGGCCTGCAGCAGGTCTGATTGTAATCGTTGCAGGAGCGGTAGAGGCCTTCGGTGGAGGAGAAATAGGATGGCGTTATGCCGCCGCCGCGATGCTTGTGGCTGGTCTAGTCCAGGTCCTGTTTGCTCTCTTTAAGATGGGTAGGCTGGTAGACTTTTTTCCGCTCGCCGTCATCCACGGTATCCTTGCCGCCATCGGTTTAATCATCATTGCCAAGCAGCTGCCCGTATTATTAAACGTCGACCCTAGCGTAGCAGCTGGCCTGTCGCCTTTCGCCCTTTTTGCAGGTATACCTGACTTCCTACAGGCGATGGATCGTGAGGTTGCCCTACTCGGTGCAGGAGCGATAGCTATCATGCTGTTTTGGCCTAGGATACCCAAACTAAGTATGATCCCAGCGCCTATCGTCGTCTTGCTCATAGCCATACCCGTCAGTATATGGCAGCGCTATGATAGCAAAGCTGCACATACGCTAGTTGAGGTAGGTAGTATTGTTGATGCTGTCGGCATCAATCTAGACTTCGGTGCTCTGTCATTGCCAGGTGTTTTTATAAAGTATGTCAT
>CAYMFD010000038.1:0-28713 GCA_964389475.1 uncultured Saprospiraceae bacterium | reverse complement strand
AAAGCGTAAAGCTAAAAGTTGAAAGGGAAAAGTAAGAGGTGAAAAGTTGAAAGCTGAGATGACTTAGAATGGCGAAGAGTATCCTTACAGCGATATAATTCCTACCTGACGAGCTGGCTTTTCTGGTGGACAGATTTCATTACCTAGTATTTAGGTATAAAAGGCTGGTTGATTAGGCTCTCGAATCACGACTAGTCAGGAGAATTCGACTGCATGTAAGTAGCCTTTGATAAGCGTATTGCAAACTCCACTTACTACCTTAGCATAGAGCAGTCACCTAAACCGCTACCTATGTCAAAGATCACCAAAATACTCGTCGCTAATCGCGGCGAGATCGCCATAAGAATTTTTAGAGCCGCCTCAGAGATAGATATAAAGACGGTTGCAGTCTACACCCATGAGGATCGATACAGCCTACACCGGTACAAGGCAGATGAGGCCTACCAGATAGGTCCTGATGACGAGCCTCTCAAGCCCTACCTTGATATAGCGGCTATCATCGACATCGCTACGTCGTCGGGTGCAGATGCCATACATCCGGGCTATGGGTTCTTGAGTGAGCGACCAGACTTCGCTAAGGCTTGTGCAGCGGCAGGTTTAATATGGATAGGGCCGAGTGCTGAGAGTATGGACCAGCTAGGTGACAAGATATCTGCCAAGACGGTAGCTAGGCGGGCTGGTGTGCCCATCGTCGAAGCGACGGAGATGGCACTTACCGAGTACGAAAAGGTGCGAGATGCTGCCGTATCGATCGGGCTGCCTGTAATGATCAAGGCAGCTACTGGCGGTGGCGGTCGTGGTATGCGGGTAGTACGCAGTATGGACGACCTAGAGACATTGTATGTGGAGGCTAGCCGAGAGGCGATGACGGCCTTCGGTGATCCACGGGTATTCGTTGAGAAGTATATCGAAGATCCTAAACACATCGAGGTACAGATCCTAGGCGATCATCATGGGCGAGTCATTCACCTGTTTGAGAGAGACTGCTCGGTACAGCGTCGTTTTCAGAAAGTCGTAGAGGTAGCCCCATCGATAGGGCTGCGAGAGGATACTCGCAAGCGACTACACGACTATGCGGTACAGATCTGTAGCGAGGCCGACTACTACAATGCCGGTACGGTAGAGTTCTTGGTAGATGAGGACGAAAACATATACTTTATAGAGGTCAATACCCGCATACAGGTAGAGCATACTATTACAGAGGTAGTGACGGGTATCGACATCGTACGAGCACAGATCATGCTGGCGATGGGGCTGCCCATAGATAGTGAGGAGGTGGGTATCGGTGATCCTGACCAGGTGGGTGTCCGCGGCTACGCGATACAGTGCCGGATCACGACGGAGGACCCTGCCAATGGATTTAAACCCGACTATGGACGACTAGTAGCTTACCGATCAGCGAGTGGATTTGGGATACGGCTAGATGCGGGTAATGCCTACTCGGGAGCGGTGATATCACCTTTCTTTGATAGTATGCTCGTCAAGGTGACGGCGTGGGGACTGACCCTCAGCCAGAGTGCCGACCGCCTGCATAGAGCCCTCCGAGAATTTAGAATAAGAGGTGTCAAGAGTAACATCCCCTTTCTGCTCAACCTGCTCAAGGATGATAATTTTAGACAAGGCAACATTACCGTTAACTACATCGGCCGCAATCCGCACCTACTGGCTGATCCTGGTTGGCGAGACCGCGGTACCAAGCTGATCCGATATATCGCAGATGTCAATATCAATGGCAATAAAGATGTACCACGGATTGATCCGACGGTACGACTACCCGACCTCAAGACCTTGGCACCACGATCCAGCGATTTTCGAGATGGTACCAAGCAGATACTTACAGATGGGGGTCCTGGAGCGATACAGCAATTCCTCAAAGAGACTACCGCGGTTCAATATACCGATACGACCATGCGAGATGCCCACCAGTCGCTACTAGCTACACGGGTTCGTACGATCGATATGCTCAGAGTCGCCGAGGCCTTTGCCAAGGATCATGGCCATGAGGTCTTCTCGATGGAGGTATGGGGCGGTGCCACGTTCGATGTGGCGATGCGCTTTCTCAAGGAGAGCCCATGGGAGCGGTTACGGCTGTTACGCCAGGCCATACCCAATACGATGCTACAGATGCTACTGCGTGGTAGTAATGCAGTCGGCTACAAGGCCTACCCTGACAACCTGATTGAGAGCTTTATCGAGCATAGTTGGGAGACGGGCATTGATGTATTTAGGATCTTTGACTCTCTCAACTGGGTAGAAGCCTTACGTACTAGTATCACCACCGTACGAGAACGGACGGGTGCCATAGCGGAGGCCTGCATCTGCTATACTGGCGATGTGCTAGCAGCTGCCCCCAATCGATTTGACACGACCTACTATACCGATCTCGCTAAGCGTCTAGAAGACGCGGGTGCACACATGATATGCGTCAAGGATATGGCCGGCCTACTCAAGCCTGCCGCAGCTACACAGCTCATTACCGCCCTGAAGGCATCTGTAGACCTACCCATACACCTGCACACCCATGATACCAGCAGCATACAGGCTACTACCTATCTGAGTGCAGTAGAGGCCGGCGTAGACGTTGTGGATGTAGCGCTTAATAGCATGAGCGGGCTGACTAGTCAGCCCGGTTTTAATAGTTTCGTTGCGATGACAGAGGGGCACCCACGCAGCAGACCGATCGATCGTAAGTCACTTGACCGGTATAGTAGTTACTGGGAGGATGTACGGAGGATCTACTACCCTTTCGAGACCGAGCTACGAGCGGGTACAGCGGAGGTATATGATCATGAGATACCCGGTGGCCAGTACAGTAACTTACGACCCCAGGCTAGAGGCCTCGGACTAGAGGATCAGATGGAGACCATCAAAGAAAACTACAAGGCTGCTAACGAGATGTTGGGTGGTATCGTCAAGGTAACGCCGTCTAGTAAGGTGATCGGCGACATGGCTATGTTTATGACGAGCAATGGTCTCACCGCTGAAGACGTCGTGGCACAGGCTGCAGATATTGACTTCCCAGATAGTATGGTCGCCCTCATGCAGGGGCACCTCGGCCAGTGGCAGTTCGGCTGGCCACAGCAGTTGCAGCTAGACATCCTCAAAGACAAGCAAGCCTTTACGCAGCGACCCAATGCCCACCTCGAACCCGTAGACCTAGAGGAAGGATTTACGGCTTTTAAGGCTGCCCACCCTGAGGCTAATACCTTCGAGGACTACCTAAGCAGTCTACTCTACCCCAAGGTTTTTGACGAGTACTACGACCATATGACGCAGTACGGGCCGGTACATACGCTGCCCACGCCAGCCTTCTTCTTCGGCCTACAGCCCAATGAGGAGATCATCGTCACCATCGGTAAGGGTAAGAATATCCCGATCCAATACCTCAATGCTAATATGGCCGATGAGGCGGGCAATCGCCTAGTCACCTTTAGGATCAATGGTGTCGTACGATCGATCCTCGTCCACGACGATTCGGCAACAACGACTCTCATCCTCAACGAAAAGGCCATCTCCGACAAGCAAGTGGGCAGTCCGCTACAGGGCAGCATCAGCAAGATCCTCGTCAAGGCAGGTGATGAGGTAGAGAAGGGACAGCCGCTCTTTATCATAGAAGCGATGAAGATGGAGTCGACCATTACTGCACCGATGACCGGCAGTGTCCGCCGGGTCGCCCTAAGGGAAAAGACACTCGTTAAGCAAGACGACCTAGTGGTGGAGTTGGATTAAATAAGAGAGATTATGGAGGGTATGAAAGCGTCTGTCAGGCTAGATATTTGGGGACGAGCCACTCTTATTCTACTACTGCCGTTCTTGGTCTTTGCCGGTTGTTCGGAGGATCAGGTGGATTGTGAGGACGTAACGCCATCAGGTCAGCTGCTCTACGCTATTGGTTCTGGTGAATGCTATGAGGTGTTTATCTCCTGTGCCGAGGTCATCGACTTCAGAGTCTACGACCGATGGGATGTGCTGCTCTACAACTACAATAGACTCATTGATCCTGATTTTTGCTGGATGGGGATAGATGACTCAGGCACTCTGCTTGCTCCTGGCGTGTATACCTACGACTTGCAAGTGATCGATCGAGATGACAATATCGAGATCGTAAGAGGAAGTGTGACGGTATTGCAGTGAGAAGGTGTGTGTGCTCAGTAGGACTACAACTTGGGCAAATCACAATTGCATATCTATAAATAGTTGGTCGACTATCAGCTGGCTTGTTATTTCAGCTAGGTAGTGTTCATTTTTTAGTGCCCCATAGGGTGTGATCAGACTTACGAAAATCGACTTTCTATTCTTTGTCTTTCGTTCGAATTGAGCAACTCGATTTCTTATCCTCTTGGCCTCATCGGCTGTGAGGCTATACTCCGTCTTATAGTACTTGGCTTCAATGATGTGGACTGCCTCGGCACGATCGATCACTAGGTCTATCTGTACACCATCATGATCCTTGGTCTTTACCGTTTTGAAGGTGAAGATCTCATAATCCGTACCGCTGATACCCAAGCCATGAGCTATGTGGTCACCATGTCGGATACAGAGGTTTTCGAAGGCAAATCCAGACCATATATTAAATGACCTCGAGGCGCCTAGCGCTTTGCCAGATCGGATAGCCTTTGTTTTTAAGTATTTGTGATAGAAGATAGAGTATTCATCTACTAGTCGATAGACGGCCCCTTCGGATCGTTTATCTATCGGGTATAGTTTCTTGACGAATGCGCAAGAGGTGAGCTCTGTTAATACCTTGGTAAAAGTGCCACCACTCTTCAGAGAAGTACTCTTGAGTATCTCCTGACGAGTAAGTCCAGCGTTCCTTGTGCTGAGTGCTTCTATGATTTCGATATGGTTATCTGCATTTTTGAATAGCGCTGGATATAGGTTTTCGTATTCATTCTCTAGTGCCGCCGACTTTCCAAAAAACATATCATCCATGATCTGTGATATGCTACGTCCTGGGTCTACAGCATTTAGGTAGTAAGGTATCCCACCGATGAGCATGTAGAGGGTGCAGATGTCCTTCCTTATGAGCTTCACTCTCTTTGATCGTAGAAAAGCCTCGGTCTCATGCAGGGAAAAAGGCTTTAACCTGATCTTCTTGGTGTGTCGATTATGGAGCTCACCTCGATTATTAAGGACGTTATCGATAATCCACGTCGATACAGATCCACAAACGACTAGAATGATGTCATTGCGGGGTTCGCAGTAAGTATTCCAGAAGTGGCTCAGTGCGGGCACAAATTTGGAGCGAGGTGTATCGAGCCATGAGATTTCGTCAAGAAAGATGACCTTCTTTCTATCACCTTTCGTACCATCGATCAGCAGCTTGAGTGCTCTGAAAGCTTCGAGCCAAGACTGTGGCGGACCTGTAGGTACTACCCCAGCGGTAATGAGAGACTCGTAAAAGATGTCTAGCTGATCCTCCATCGAGGGAGTATTGATCCCCGAACAATGAAAGACCGTATGTTTCTTATAAAACTCTCGGATCAAGAAGGTCTTACCCACTCTTCGACGACCATACATTGCTAGAAAATCAGACTTATTATTATCAAGCAACTGCTGCATGACCTTCTTCTCTAATGTCCTACCTATGATATCTTTACCCATCAAATTTTGTTTTATAACCAGCCAAGTTGATACAAATATACATCAACTTGGCTGATTAAAGGAATCTATAATCAGCCAAGTATGGATCTAAATGATACAACTTGGCTAGTTAAAGGAATCTATAATCAGCCAAGTTGTAGTAAAAATGAGGCGACTTGGCTGATTATAGAAGGTTCTAATCGCCTGTAGGTATAGTACGATAGACCATCTAGGCAGTGTCGTGGTACTTTCCCTCATCTCCAATTACCCCTGCCCAAACTAACCTCCCAAAAGGGGAAAGATCTTACCCGTGGATGCTTGGTAGGTCTTGTACTCGGGAAATTTTCTGACCAAGAGACTCTCCTCATAAGCCGACTTGTAGTGAAATAGAATAGAGAGTAACCCGGTAACTAGTAATCGCAGCCAGCTAGCACTATACAAGCTGTAGCCCCCAAATAGGACGATGATACCAAAGTAGATCGGATGTCTTACCACTGCGTAGAGTCCTGAGGTGATCAGATCACTACCGGCCTTAGGAGATGGAAATGGGCTGAGGTTTTTATTGAGCTGCAAAATGGAAATGCCTACAATAATTAAACCGACTACAGCTAGTATCAGTCCGCCAATCTTGAGTAAATCAGATCCCTGATGGTTAGTGCCTATCCCTGCAAAGACTAAAAATAGTACAAACTGGACTGCTACGTAGGTGGTGTCTTTTTTGGTCATGCTAGTAAGACGATATAACTGTATGCAAGGTTATGCAAAAGATCAGAAAAGTGTCTTGCATGAAGTCACAAAGACAATTACTCACTTCATCCACTAGTCCATAATCAGATACTTCCCACTTTGGAGGGGGACTGACTGGGGGGTGATAAAGACTCCAATAAAGGCTTAGTAATTATGGACCTGCTAAAAATCAATACTTGCAGTGATCATGAAGTCAAAAGACACTAGCCTCAACGCAAAAAAGGATGCTACCAAGCGAAGGAATTGACTCACGGTGTGGGTAGGATTGCCTTTGGCGATCCCTATGGCTCCCGAGGTCAAAATCCGCTAATACAGACTCCGTCTGTGCCACAATGCAAAAAAGGATGCTACCAAGCGAGCTTGGGCATCCTTTTTAATGCGTTGAGGCAGTTGCTGCGCAACTATATTAGCGCATACTCTAGTGGAGCCGCAGGGATTCGAACCCTGGTCCAGAGAAAGCATCTGAAAGCTTTCTACATGCTTAGGCGCTGGTCTAATTTTCGACGCTACTTCGGCCCAGCGACGGCGTCCGTGTTGCTTATCTTCTTAATCTCGGTGGTTGGTCGAAGCGTCCCATCCGCCTTACCCGAATGTTGTTAAGGTAGTACGCTTTGTATCAGGCGTCAAGCGCAGTACCTAAAAGCATTATAATCCTAGATTATGCTGCTAGTGCGAAATTTCTATCGCCAATTGAATTGTGACAGCTTTGATTAAGGAGGTACCGTCATCCCCCTGCATGCTTACTGACAGATTATCGATCCTGTCGATACCAGTCGGCCCCATAGTTCAAAAATTCGTTACTGATCTCTTCCGATCAGCAATTCATTAACACTCGTATTATTGTCTTAGTTCCTACTCTACCCAGTCCGCTACAAAAACATTGGTCGCCCTAGTGCCACCATTGTTACGGTTACTACTAAAGGCGAGTTGCTTACCGCTACGGCTAAACATCGCAAAACTGTCGAACGTATCGTCGAAGGTGATCTGCTCAAGTCCAGTACCATCGACGTTGATCATAAAGAGGTTAAACGGAAAACCTCGCTCACTAGCATGGTTACTGCTAAAGATGACCTTCTTGCCTGATGGGTGGAAGTAAGGTGCCCAGTTGGCATTGCCTAGGTCTGTGATCTGGCGTAGGTTGCTGCCATCTACATTGCAGATGTAGAGCTCCATCTCCGTGGGCTTGACAAGACCCTCGGCTAGGAGGTCCTTGTACTCCTTTATCTCTTCGTCCGTCGTAGGGCGGCTAGCTCTAAATATGAGTTCCTTGCCATCCGGCGAAAAGAAGGCACCACCGTCATAACCTAGACCACTCGTTACTTGCTTGACATCACTACCATCGGGCTTCATCGTGTAGAGCTCGAGGTCACCAGATCGTATGCTAGTAAAGACGATGAGCGATCCGTCAGGTGATAGTGTAGGCTCTGCATCGTAGCCTGGCTCGTCGGTGAGTTTGGACAGGATGTTACCGTCTAGATCAGCCGTGTAGATGTCAAAGCTCTCGTATATAGGCCATACATACTTGCCGTCTGCTCGTCGCTCAGGTGTAGGCGGGCAGCCCTCATCAGTCTCATGCGTACTAGCGTAGATGATGGTCTTGTCTCCAGCCATGAAGTAGCTACAGGTTGTACGACCTTTGCCAGTGCTGACCATCTGTGCTACGTCGCTACCATCCGCAGGCATTGTAAATATCTGATCACACTCAGCACCCCACTCCTCGTTAGTCGCTTGAAATACCAAGGTCTTATCGTCATAAGACCAGTAAGCCTCAGCGTTATCTCCTCCAAAGGTGAGTTGCTTGATATTGCGTAGGTGCTTCTCTTGCGGATATCTGTGCTTATCCTCACTGGTTACGATCTCTTCCGCCTTTTCTGGGCTAGGTGATGGAATAGCTTGTGTTTTATCGCCTGGTACGCAACGGGTCACCATCATTAGACAAGTGACGAGTGCAAGGATTATTCTGATCATAATTATAAATTTTGCGCAAAGCTAGACATCGTATAGACATAGAGCCCCAAATAGAATAATATCTTCGCTCTTAGAACTACAATTTCTGTCCTATGCGAATCCTATCCTTAGCGCTTATCGTGCTGTTTTTGTCAAGTTGTGCATCTAAGCGCCTAGTCAAAGTACCCTTGATCACCACCAGTATGCGCCAGGATGTGGGCACCTTGTCTGCTGATATGATGCAAGGACGTGCCGTAGGTACAGAAGGTGAGAAAATGGCCGCTGCCTATATCAGCAAGCGGATGAGGGACATAGGCCTAGCACCACGTGGCAATGGTAGTAGCTACCTCCAGTCATTCAGACGTGTAACACCGCTAAACCCACACGCCGAGCCTTCCGCTGATGATCCTGCTGTAGAAGGCCTTAACGTAGTAGGCAGTATCAATAATGGTGCAAAATACATGGTCGTCATAGGTGCCCATTATGACCACCTAGGCATGGGTGGTAGCAATAGTTTATGGGATGGTGAGCCGACCATACATAATGGTGCTGATGACAATGCCTCAGGCGTGGCCATCATGCTCAGTCTAGCCGCTTCCCTTAAGGAGAGCGGAGACAAGCGATTTAACTACCTGTTTATCGCCTTTAGTGGAGAGGAAATGGGACTATGGGGCTCCAACTACTTCGTCAAGCACCCGACGATCTTGTTTAGCCAGGTGTCTTACATGCTCAACCTAGATATGGTGGGACGCCTCAATGCAGAACGCCAACTCGCAGTTTACGGCACAGGAACCTCTCCAGTTTGGGATGATGTTTTGGCGGAGATCGAGGAGCCAGGCTTTAAGCTGACCAAAGAACAGAGTGGCATCGGTCCATCTGATCATACGAGCTTTTATCTGGCAGATGTGCCGGTCTTGCACTTTTTCACTGGTCAGCATAAGGACTACCACAAGCCCACTGATGACTTAGACAAGATCAACTTTGCTGGTATGAACGATATAGCGGCTTACCTAGTCGAGATCGTCAAGCGTACCGACGCCAAGAAGAAACTGTCTTTCACCAAGACCAAGGACGACCAGGAGATGACACCAGACTTTAAGGTAACGCTAGGTGTCATGCCCGACTATCTCTTCGATGGCAAGGGTATGCGCATCGACGGTATCAGAGAGGGGCGACCAGCATTTAATGCGGATATACAGAAGGGTGACGTCGTCGTAAAGATGGGCGACTACGAGGTCGTAGATATGCAGACCTACATGGAATGCTTATCTAAGTTTGAGAAAGGTGAGACGGTGCCTGTCACGATAAAACGAGGTGGTCAGGAGATCAACAAATCCGTTACTTTTTAGCCTGCATTATTGAAATATACCTAGCTGCCACGGCTTGAGCCAATATGGACAGTAGACGATATCTTGTCGGGTCGTCAATGCCGGATCGAAGAATAAGTAACCCTGCGCAAAGGTGTCAATACTTAGATATACACCACCTAGCTGCTTGAGCTCATGCCATGCGGCGAGCATCTCGTCTGACCAGTATATGTCGTCGTAAATCAGGACGGTCTTATCGTGGATGTATGGAAGGATCTGAGCTGTGTAGTCAATTGTCGGCTGGTAGCTATGGTGTCCATCTATAAAGACAACATCTACCCTACCTAGGTCAGCAAGCGCTGGTGCTAGCGTCTCCGAGAATGGCCCCACATTGATCTCGATATTATCAAGAGCTAAACCCTTATGCGTATCACTGGCTACACGGGCTATATGTGGGTCACCTTCAAGTGTTATAAATCTTGCGGCTGATGTGGCAGTAGAGAGGTAGGCGGAGGATATGCCTAGTGATGTCCCCATTTCTAGTATCGTATTGGGGGCTAGTGCCTTGACAGCTCTGAATAACTGTTGACACTGCCACCGAGGTGATACGGAGGTCTTGGCTATCTGGCGAATGGTCTTGACCTGGACAGTAGTCGTTCGAGACCCTGCTCCATAGTCCGTTAGTGTTACCTTATCATGTGACTTGAGGAGGTTTTGCCGTGCAGATTCGATCTGCTGCCAGGCGTAGTAGTTGCCAGTCGTATCCATGATGGTTGATAGAAAGTCGTAGGCAAATGGCCCCTGTATCTTGTAGAGGTTCTTGCACTGTCGGTAGTACTGCCAGTATCGCTTTATGATAGAGTTTGCCACGGTGCGAATGTAGTACTTACATTTAGCACTATGAGGAGAGGCCTTTAGTCCAATACAATATCGATCGTACTGCAAGGAAAGTCACAGTCCTGCTTGACACCATCTAGCGATATAGACGACAAGCCATAGACTGGGCAGCATCCATCAATCAGATCGTTGACCATCATCTCAGTGGTTATCTCGATGGTATCCACTGTCCCTAGGTAGAGCACGTAAGTTACGTCTGCCATCAGGCGGGCCTCAACGTATCGCAGGGAGTCTGTACTTATAGTGATCTCGTCTTGGCCTATTCTGAGGCTTATGTCGTCACTGGCTAGGAACGTATTATCGCTGAGAAGGACTTGCTCTCCGTCTTGAGAAAAAGTCATCCTTAGCACAGCTGAAGGACCTGGAAAACAGTCAACATTAAGGCAATCGCCACAACTAGAGAAGACGGCTAGCAGTAGATAAACGGTAATCGTAGATATATTAAGTCTCATCGGTATTAGCTTGTATGCAAAAGGAAAACGATAACCGACTCTAGATCGCTGTTCAGTGCTAGACCTTGATGAGATGCGTACTAGCAGAGTCTTCAATGTTGCATATTTTTCATATAAAGAAATATCAAATATGTATCTTTGTCACATGCGATACTTTGTCCTCTTGCTTGCTACTCTATTCTATGGTCAATTATCTGGCCAATGGTCTACCATGATGCCGCCCGAGCAGGTTACCTCTGAGATAGCAGTGGCGATCGAAGATATGAATGGCGACCTACTGGAGGACGTCATCACATTTACCCGCAATGGTGATATCATCTTGCTAGAGCAGATGCCGGATCACACCTATGTAGAGCGAGAGATAGGTGGTTTTTCTTCATCGCTATTTATCTTTTCTGTTGTAGTGGCTGACTTTAATAATGACGATCTTAAAGACTTTGCGATTGCTGGCGAAACCTTCGTGCCTAGACTTTATACTCAGCAGGTGGACGGTACTTACACCGTTGAGACGATAGGCTTCACCACCATTTTTGCGCAGGGAGCTAATGCCCTAGATATAGACGCTGATGGATGGGTCGACCTCATGGTGTGTAATGATGTAGGTCCATCGACACTCTATCGCAATGTCGAAGGTGTGCTGGAGGAGTGGGACCTGATCGAAATGTCTACAGCTGTGCCGTCGGATAACAGCGGTAACTATAGCTCGATATGGCTAGACGTAGATAGTGACGGCGACATGGACCTCTATATAGCCAAGTGTAGAGCAGGTGTCACGGATCCTGCTGACCCACGTCGTATCAATGCTCTATACATTAATGATAATGGCACATTCACGGAGGCCGCGGATGACTACGGTATAGCGATCGGCTATCAGTCCTGGTCAGTATCAGCAGGTGACCTCGATAATGATGGCGACGAAGATATGTACCTGACCAATCACTATGCGCCAGACCAAATCCTCGTAAACCAAGGCGATCGATTTGACGTGATCGACCTTGTAGATCTGCCAGAACATTTTGCCTTTCAAGCGGTGATCGCTGACATAGACCTAGATGGTCTACTAGACGTGATCGTAAGCGGCGAGGGGCTAGACTTTGTGCTTTTTAACCAAGGCGATCTGCAGTTTGAGGTGGATGATCTCATCATGGCGGACTATCAGAGTGGCCTATCATTAACATGTGGAGATATAGACAATGATGGTGACCTAGATATATATAAAAATAAGGGCGACCTCGGCAGCGACATTATACTCCGCAATCCCCACAGTACTATCAATAACTGGGTGCGGTTATCTCTATCGGCGCCATCTGCTACCAGCTTGCAGACTAGTATCACCACGTACATCGACGGACAGGCTACCGTCCACGTGCCGCGTAGTGGCGAGAGTTACGGCATACACCTCTCTACAAGTATCACAGTCGGTATAGGGGCAGGGACAGCCGTAGACAGCATCATTATCGACTGGCATGGTGATAAGCCATCTACCACCATATATGATGCACAGAGCGGCCAGCACCTCCTCATCAGTCCCGAGGGATGTGTGGGTCAGTACCTCGATAATGTGCAAGAAACTTTCAGAATCTGCGACGGAGATACCCGCTCATACACCGCACCTGCGGGTTACATCGACTACCGATGGTCCCATGGCGCTGTGGGAGATATTGTTGCACTCGGTCTGGGGATCTACCAGGTCACAGCGACAGACCCTAGCGGTTGCGAGTCGATACTAGAGCCGATATGGGTACGAGCGGATCAACTGTCGGAGGATGACTTGCAGCTATCAGCCAGTAGTGTCTGTAATGGTAGTCCGCTCATCGCTGAGGTCACTAATGGACGATCGGTCCTGTGGAGCGATGGACTTGTGGGCAGTGCTAGATCTTTTTCGGACGCTACCACTGTAACAGCTCGTATTAGCAATACGTGCGGTGATACCCTCGATCGGGTCTTAACTGTGAGAGAGATAACCGCCGTTGCACCTGTTGATACATTGATAACCCTCCTAGAGCCAGCCGGCACCATACCTATAGTAGCTTCTGATACATTCGTCATAAGAGATCCATTTGGTCTTGTAAGGTATCGTGGCACATCCTACCAGTCTACACCGGTGACTATCGATACTACCTTCTCGATAAGTACGCATCTCATAGAGGGCAGGACGATTGATACTGGCGGTATTGTAGATTATAGTACGGCCTTCGCCAGTGATGGCTTTAACTCAGGTATAAAATTTACCGTGGAGGAGCCGATCATGTTGCGTAGTGTAGATGTCTTTACCGATAAGGCAGGCGTCAGGCGTTTTGCCATAGAGACGGCAGATATTTTACTGTGGGAAAGTGACGTGCAGGTCGATTCTGGACGTCAGGAGGTGTCCATCGACTTCTACCTAGAGGAGGGGGAGTATGTGCTACGAACCATCACGGCAGTTAATCAGGCTAGCCTAGGGCATGCGGGTCCACGATTCTCAAGGGACGCCGGAGCGAACTTTCCCTATGTCTCTGACGGACTAGTCCTTAATACGACGCTAAATGGCTCGGCTAATTATTACTATTTCTATAACTGGCAGTATGACCGTGATCTAGCTATCTGCGAGAGTGAGGCGGCGTCTGTTGATGTGAGGATCGTCACTTCCGTGATAGATAAGGCAGAGACGGATGATGTGGTCCTCTACCCTAACCCATCTTCAGATCATATCACAGTAGAGACGAATGATGTTATCGACGACTTACTTATTACCGACCTAATGGGGCGGATATATACCGTTGATGCGGTTGGTAATACCCTTGATATCAGTCACTTATTGCCTGGCACGTATTGTCTCTCCGTACGTACTTTTCAAAAGTTAAGTACTCACCTTTTCGTCAAGCTATAGTTTAACGCTACCTTGGAGCGGTGAGGGGTTTTCTAATTACACTATTCGTACTGATAAGTGGCGGTCTATCTGCCCAGCTCGATTCCTTAGATGGCGGGCTAGTCCGACTCATCGAGGAGTACATTGAGAATAATGAGCTCGGTGAGGACTTTGATTTCAACACCCTCTTTGATAACCTGGTCACCTATCAGGAGCAGCCTCTCGATCTCAACGAGGCGACGGAGCAAGAGCTACGCGACCTACAGATACTTTCTGATATACAGGTCAATGGCATACTCTACCATCGCTCCTCTACTGGGGCCTTTATAGACTTTAATGAGTTACAGAGTATCAATGGTTTTGACCTATTGTCGGTACGTACGCTACGACCTTTTGTAACTGTGGGGGGCAATCAAGGATCTGTCCGTACACAGCTCCGTGATCGCTTGAGGGCGGGACAGTCTACCCTATTCCTTAAGTGGCGACGTACCCTTGAGGATCGGCGAGGATTTGAGACTGGCGTAGATCCCGAAACGGGCCAAGCGACGCCAGCGGCCTATGCTGGTGACCCCAACTACCTATACACACGCTATCGGTTTAGCGCTGGACGACAGCTATCCTTTGGTTTTACAGCGGAGAAAGATGCGGGTGAGAGCTTTTTTCGAGGAGTCAACGCCAGACAGGGCTTTGACTTCTGGTCGGCTTTTGCCTATGCAGAGGATTTAGGCAATCGGGTCAAGGCTGTAGCACTAGGCGATTACACGATTTCTATGGGTCAAGGATTAGTTTTGCACAATGGCTTCGGTACGGGTAAGAGTAGTTTGGTAATGAACCTCAAAAAAGGTGGCCGGACGATACGGCCCTACAGTTCTGTCAACGAGTTTAACTTCTTCAGAGGTGGCGCCGTCACGTTACAGTTCGGTGATAAGGTACAGATCACACCATTCGTGTCGTACAAGGCTATCGATGGTCGACTCGATACGGTCGCTGTTACAGAGCAAGACGTCTTCACTTCATTAGCGGTAGATGGCTTGCATCGTACAGCATCAGAAATCGCCAGAAAGAATACGACGACTCAGATCAATACTGGCGCAGCAATCAACTTGCAGGCTACGAGGAACTTGAAGATCGGCCTTAACTATCTATACACGGAGTTTAGCAGACCACTGCAGCGCAATGCTACCTTGTTCAACAAATTTGACTTCGCTGGCACTACACTGAGCAATGCCTCCGTAGACTACTCCTATCGCAATCGCAACTTCAATTTCTTCGGGGAGGTAGCCATGAGCGATAATGGAGCCACCTCGATGATGCATGGCCTCCTAGCTACCCTAGACCGCAGAGTCGACCTCTCTCTGGCGTACCGTGACTATGGACGTAACTATCACGTTCTTTTTCCCAATAGCTTTGGCGAGAGTGTACGTCCCGTCAATGAGCGAGGGCTTTACGTCGGTACGATCGTCCGGCCTGCTAGCCGCTGGACAGTGTCTGCCTATGCTGACTTTTACCAGTTTCCCTGGGCCCGATTTAGAATCGATGCGCCGAGTACCGGACGGGATTACCTACTGCGAGTCGACTACTACGTCAAGCGTAAGTTTAACGCCTACGTGCAGTACCGCTGGGAACGCAAGGGTATCAATGGCAGTAGCGATGCAGTGATCGATCCGGTAGAGACCATCACGCTGCGACGCTTTCGTATCAATATAAGTACCAAACTTACCAAGGCCGTAGAGCTGCGCAATAGAGCCGAGTGGTCGTGGGCGGATAGAGGGCAGTCATCCAGTGGCTACCTGATATATCAAGATCTGATCTACAAGCCGATACAGTCGCCTTGGAGTTTTTCAGCTCGCTATGCGATCTTTGATATCAACTCCTTTGACAGCAGGATTTACGCCTACGAGAATGATATCCTTTACGAGTTTAGAATACCTTTCTTCCAAGACACGGGACAGCGATACTATATAAATGCACGATATCGCCTAGCTCGCCCCTTGACGGTAGAGTTTAGACTGGCGCAGACCATCTTGAGTCAGGCCGGTGACGTACAGCGGCGAGAAGACTTGAGCTTTTCTGGTGGTAACCAATTGATAAAGGGCAACCGATTTACAGAGGTCAAGGCTCAAGTTCGCTATGTATTCTGATGATTTATAGCAAGGCATCTAACCCTGCAATGTTTTCTTGGGCGATGGTCAAGGCCCTCATCTGCGCCTTGCGCTTACTATAATGTTTCTCTGTACGGCTCAGGATATCTATCAGCACCGCATACTTAAGATGTAGCCACTTAGTATGTGATAGTGATACTACCTCGGCTCTGGTGGCGTCTATCACTTCGATGAGTTCTGACCTTGACGGTCTACGCTGACCTGACATCGTAGTCAGTAGCGGCATGCCGTAAAGCATAGGCACATGAGCAGCTTCGGCTATCCACGCTATCTGATCTTGTAACTCAGGCAGTCTAGCAGGACCTATCTCACTGTATAGGCGATTACCGTCTAGCCAGATGCCTATCTGGTACTTTCGCATAGCCTTGAGCATAGTCAGCGGTAGTTGTCGTACTACATCAGGGTGGTCGATGCGCATAATGAGTTTACGGAGTTGATCACTGTAGGACCCTAGTTGTCCTGCCAGATCGTTTATTCGATCAGGCTTATCGAGTCCACCTATACATAATGCGTCTGCCTCAACTAGGACAGCTCCTATATTACGTACATCGGCGGGTGATAGTAAGGGGCCTCTATTTTGGGGTAGCCACACCTCCGCATAGCGACTGAGAGTCACGGCAGTCGCCAGCTGGCACTTGGTTACGATGACGGTCATTGACTGGTCGGTTGCCTCGATGACTCTAGTCTCGATCTTGTCACCATCTAGTAGTACGAGGTCACCTGGCGAGACGAGTAGTGGAGTGTCTCGTAGTAGCGTAGGTGCAATGGCTGGCGATAGCAGTTGTCCTTGCTCTCCATAAGCAGGGGCACTACCATAGCGTGCTGTGTTATCTATGATAAGGTGGTCACCGACCTGTAGTCGTAGGCGCCGCTTCTGCTTGTTACCCTGCTCGTTGTAGAGCAACCTAGTATCCAGCACGACCCTACGACCCTGCATAGAGCAGATGATTGTCGGTCGCTTGGACTTACTGATAGAGGTCTTGATATGCTGGATCGCTGCTAGGCTACGATCATAGCCACACAGCATCAGGTCAAAGTGTACGATGGCTGGTTTAAGTTCTTTAATTACCTCCGGTAGTTCTGATAACCGCTTGCGTCGTGCCTCTATCATCACATTGGTCTTCACGGTTGCCTGCCCCTTGCCTAGCAAGGAGTGGTTGTGCTGCTTGAGTAGTTTCTTGCCTTGCTTGTAGGTAATTGCGGCTATGTCTGCGTATGGTTGCCAGGGCTGGTCTATCTCTCGATATAACAGTCGCAGTACATCCGTGATATTACGCAATACATACCCCTCGCTATTACGTAGACCTGACATGCCGATATCTGACAAGAAGTCGTGAACCTTGCGTAAGTCTCGACTACGCATCGTCAAGTAGTGAAGCAAGTTAACGCCACTCCTTCGATACTCTTCTGGTAGACTTTCTGCTATCTGACGATTCTTAAACTGAGCATTGATGAGGTCTCGATATAGTAAGTCGAGCTCTTTGGCTACATAAGTGATATCCATAAATACTGAACAGGTAGGCTGTGGCGAAAGGTTAAGGTCTCATCATCAAAATTACGCTTATTACTTCCAAAGCGGCTGTCATTAACAAGATAATTGACAACTGCATCATGGTGACAATTATCATGTCACTAAGTGACATACATCATTGATTGCGAGGGCTGTAAGGCTTGATATTAGTATTGTAATTAAACAGTATATCATGACGACTACAGAAATACCTCTTAGAAAAGTGATGAGCTCACGACTTATCACACTACATCCCAAGGATCGCCTTTCAAGGGCCAAAGATGTATTTGATAGCTATAAGATTCATCACATTCCTATCCAGGTGATGGGGCAACTCCGTGGGATCATTAGCTTGGGTGACCTCTTGTTTTTGGAAAGTGTCGCAACCAACAGCTTTGATGAATTTATACAGGCCAAAAAGCTAGAGCTATGCACTGTAGATGCAATTATGACTCCCAATCCTATCACGATCGAGGTAACGGCTAGTGTACAGTCTGCTGTGAGCCTGATGCTTACACATCGTATCAATGCACTACCCGTGCTGGATGATGATGGGCAGCTGGTAGGTATCGTCACGAGTCGTGATATGCTTAAGTTATTAAATGACCTACTGTAGTACAGTTATCCTCAATACCAAACACTAATTGACCACTATGAAAATTCTCGTTCCCACTGACTTTAACAATGCGTCATTTACAGCTTACCAATACGCCAGTATGTTGGCCGAGAAGCTGGGTGCAAGTATCACGCTACTTCACGTCATTGCTGGTAGTTTTAACACAGGCGATACGCTTAGTTTCGAACCATTGCAGACGATGGAGAGTCAGGCATATGCTCGATTAAAGTTCTTTGCAACTACATATGCAGAGGAGCGAAACATCGAATTGCCAAAGGTGGCTGCACATCACGTGGTGAGATGGGGCATACCAGGCTTTTCGATCGTAGACTACGCTGATGACAAAGACTATGATCTGATTGTCATGGGTAGTCGAGACAAGTACGGGTTCTTAGATCGCCTGCTTGGTAGTTCTTCTGCTCTTGCGATAAGACGAGCAGACTGCCCCGTCCTTGTGATCCATGCTGACACCCCTGTACGACTGCCTCAACAAGCTGTATTCGCATTCGATGATAAGGGCGACCTAGAAGATGCTCTTGAGGCATATTGTAAAATCAATAAGCATATCGGAGCTCACACAAAATTCGTACACATCGACAACCATAGTGGCCAGGATAACATCAACGAACAGGTAGGTGATATTCTTGCCGAACTCATTATCGATGAGGAAGTAGCGTTTGGCTTTGAAATAGAGCAAAAAGAAGGCTCTGACGTAGCAAAACAGATTAAGGACTACTGTCAAATCGAAAAAGCTGATATGCTCGTGATCCATCGTAAAGAAGATGGGATATTCAAAAATCTCTTCGGTAGTACGCTGAGTGTCTCTATCGCTCAAGGCGTGAAACTACCTGTCCTCATTGCTTAACCAATTGCCTTTAAAACACTTACGTTTAAACCATATACTATGAAAATACTATGCCCTATAGACTTGAGCAAGCACTCACTGCTAGCCCTAGACTACGCTATCGAAATGCACAATGCCCTAGATGGAGAGTTACACGTACTCATCACCTATACGGTCAAGCGTGTCGCTGGTAGCATGATCAATATAAATGAGGTGGTAGAGAAAAACACCAAAGAGGATCTTGCTGCAGCCTTAGAGTCTTTCCATGCCAAGATAAAGACAGGTGCAAGTATCAAGCAGGTTGCTATTGCCGGAGATGCTGCAACCGTTATCACCTCCTATGCCAAAAAGCACGATATGCAGGTCGTGGTCATGGGTACGCAAGGTAGTAATAGCCTACGGACATTACTTTTCGGCAGCGTAACTCGTAAGGTTACCCAGTCAAGTGACGTACCGGTAGTGGCGGTACCTGATGAGGCAGTAGGCAGCCACTTTAATGGCAACGTCCTACTAGCTCTAGACGACAAGGACATAGACAACCTAGATATCCTAGACCCTCTTGTCAATATGGTGGCTGCTACAGGTCAGTTGATTAATGTAGTCCATGTGGATACAGAAAAAGATGGGTTTAAAAACCAAAGCATCCTAGATAAGATTGAGAGTAATCTAGGGACGGTCGAGATACGAGAGGGCCAAGACCCGGTAGTGACGCTAAAACGTCTAGCAAAGGAGACAGACGTATCACTACTGGCGATGATAAGACGACAACGAAGCTTTGTACAGAAGTTATTCGTGCAAGACACCACTTCGGCGGAGTTAGCACAGATACAAGTGCCGCTAATGATTTTGCCCGAAACAGTTAGCTAGATCAGGGTGGTGCTTACCTTGCATCATGTTTAGACTGCTATCATCCTACCTACGAGGCGTACCCGTGCAGATCGATGAGGAGTATCATGAGATCCTTGACTATGCTTCATCTTACTACAGGCAGCTAGAGCCGGGACTCCAAAAGCGATTTAGGCTGAGGGTCTATCGCTTTTTGAGTTCTGTGGCATTCAGTGGACTACATGGGATAGATCTGGTCACACGTGCTATGCGGGTCGTCATTGCTGGCGCATTTATTCAGATCACATTTGGCCTTAGCAGCTATCTGCCGAGTCGATTTAAGCGGATATACGTGCTACCCCGACGTTATGCTTACCCGGGCTATGGTGAGCCATTCTTAGGGCATATTGACTACAAGCAGAGGGCCATGTTTTTCTCCTGGCAAGATGTTCTAGAGGGCTTTGCCATACCCGACGACGCCGTAAACGTTGCCTTGCATGAGATGGCACATATGCTCGAGGCCGAGATCGCTGGCAATACGCTAGAGACTCGCTTCTTCGATGAGATATCCTGGGATCAGTGGGCCCAAGTAGCCGTCGAGAAGATCTCCATAATGCGGAGTGGTCAGGGGAGCTTTATCAAGCACTATGCTAGTCAAAATATGCGCGAGATGTTCGCCTCCTGTATTGAGACGTTCTTTGAGCAGCCCAATACTTTTGAGAGCGAGCTGCCTCATATCTACGCTGCACTATCCCGCTTGTTGCGGCAAGACCCTAGAAGGACACGTAACCCACTCCACTATTAACTTAAAGTCTGGTCGATCTCTACAAGCTAGTTGATGACCAGAACCTTCTGCGTGGTGATGCTAGTCTCCCCTATCACCGTGACGATAAGTACGCCAGTATATGGCGTATCTAGTGGCAGGCGACCATCGTCGTCATTGACAGAAGTGTTGACTAACAGCCTACCGTCGATTGTGTAGCCTTTTACGACTGCTGACTCTGTAAGGTGCTCGAAGATTAGCTCTTGTCCACTTTGGTAGATCTTGACGTCCTGTGTTGCTACCTCCTCATTGCTGACTAGAAGAGGATTACTGATCATCATCATAGAGCACATATCAGGATCATCAACATCACAGACCTCTACCTCCAGCGTCATAGCATCACTCGTGACATCGGTCAGGACGATACTACCGTCTGCATAAGCATAGGTACCTAGAGATTCACCATCTACGGTAACCTCGTATCGACCATCGCAGGTGCCTGTCGTAGATACATCGATAGTGATTTCGAGGTCGCCTGCTGCTACCTGAGCGGATACTGTAAGATCCTCTATGACACATCGCATAAGACTAGGACAGCATAGTGGGCCCAATTGTAGGGTATCCATGCATAAGCTATCCACGGCGTCTTGCCATACAAGTTGCACTATGCTAGAGCAGTCAGCATATACTTCCACGATCTTAGGCGAGGTGGGTGAGTAGCTATACGTACCCTGGCCTACTACGGTAATATCGTAACCGGATAGTCCTGCAAAATTGCCTGTAAAGTCAAATATCACGGGCATGGTATCACCTATACATGCCGCGGTATCAGCCGTGGCTGTAAAGCTGAGCACATTGCAAGTGCTACTCGCAGGACAAGGGTTCCAGCTTAGATAACTATCACAGCAAGTCGTGTCGCTGATACTGCAGATCTCTACTAAGATGCTGTCTGTCGTGATAGGCAGATCCGTGAATAGTGCCACTCCTGGGCCGTTGATACTATCCGTCGTGTATGCGAATTGCTGCCCATTGAGCAGTATGGATATGGGGCCAGTCTTGGTCGTGTCGAACGACACCATAAATACGCATTGGCCTGCAGTCGACCAGTCAGTGCTAAATATTTCGACGTTACACGTTGCATTGGCGTAGCAAGGATTGTAAATGGTGAGCGAATAGCAGCACGAAGTATCTAAAGCACTACATACACGTATGTCTAGGCTATCAGAAGAGAAGCTGTAGTTCGGTAGCGTAAGGGTATTGCTTGTTGTAGGAAAGGTGAATGTGCCTACCTTAATGGTGAAGGCCGATCCCGCATTAACCGAAGATATGTCTATTGTTAGATCACCAGTACCATTGACCTCACAGTTAGCCCAGGTAGTCGTGACACTATTGATAGCACACACTGGCACATAGCATGGATTGGGGATGGTAATGGATATACAGTTATTGGCGTCTAGCGGATCACAGGCCTCGATCGTAAGGAGGCTATCACCAGATACTATGTCGAGTAGGTAGTAGCGACTTAGGCTATCAACGGTACTTTGCGGATTACCATTGACCGTAAAGTCGACACCTAAATATGTGCAGCTTCCCAAGGCAGTGAGGTTAGCCCATAGGTCTACACTGCCATTATCGCAAGCAGACGCTGTCACAGATAGATTACTTAGCATACATGGACAGCAAGGTGGTTCGACTACGGCTGACATTTGACATATGCTATCCTGTAGATCAGTGATTGTTAGTACTGTAGTGCTATCGCACGTCGCGAGATCTACGAATATCCGAGGATCATTATAGTTATAGGTCTGGCTACTACCTGTTGTCGAGGTTACGATATACCCCAAGACACCAAACCCAGAACCAACAAAATCGAAATTATACGAAACAACCTCCCCTGTGCACGAGGTAGTATCGAGTGAGGCTGTAAAGCTCGATAGTGTGCATGGCGCCGTATAGCAGCTGTTCGGCACTGTAATAGAGGTGCAGACTGTCTGGGTTGTGTCTTCACAAAACTCAATGATGTACTGTGTTGTATCGTTAGCTAGTGTATCAAGTACATACAGGCCACCAGTCAAGGTCATGACATGTTCTACGCCGTTAACATACACTACCGGATCACCGTTATAGGCACAGCTGCCATCCACGTCTAGATCCACATCAATAACAACCCCATCAGTAGTACAGGTAATCGTTTGATTAAGGGCTGCGATAGTGCAGGGACAGCATAGTCTGCCTGCATGCGTAGTCAGTGTACAGGAGCTGTCGTCCGCATCTGTGATAGTCAAGGTGTAATCAGTCGTACAGTCCGCCAGCTCTGAAAACACCTTGTTGTCACCTAAAGCATAGGTGTCAAAACCTCCCGCAGAAGAAGTAATTGTATAACCGTTCTGACCAAAGTTGCTTCCTGCGAAATCAAATGTGAAAGCGGATAAACCATCGAGACAAAAGGTAGAGTCTTGCGCAACGGTGAAGCTTGTAAGTGAGCATGGTGCTGGGGGACAGCATATAACCATATCTAGAGCAGAAGCGGTGTAAGTTGGGTCACTGCTGTCAAAAATGATGAGGTCATAATCACTAGCACAATCAGCAAGCATAGAAGGCCACGAAAAGGTGACAGGCAGGGAAGCGTAAGGTATTCCTAGTTGGTTAGTAGGGATTATATCGTAGCCAGCTTTGTTTAAGTAGTAGTCGAAGGTAGAGCTAGGAGCACCGCTAAAATCAAAATCCATAGTAATCCCAAACGTACCATCGCCATTACAGATGGTGTCAACTATCAAATTGTCTAGTCCATTGTCAATGCAGCAAGGCATCATAGGTATCTCCACCACCCCACAACCATTATTGCCTGCGTCTTGTATCCACAGATCTTCGTACTGGTTACAATAGCCTGGAGAGGGGTCCAATGTGACTGGCAAGTCCGCATAGGCGTATCTGCGGTCGTTAAGGCTGTATGAATGCCCGATTTCAAAACTGTCTGATAAAGTGCCTGAATAATTGAAATCTACGATCCATTGGAAGTCGCCATTGCTGTCACAACTTGTAGTGGTCAGGCTTACATTATCGATAGTGCATTGACTATTGGCGGCAGTGATGACCAATACTGAGAATAGTGCGGAGTAAATCACCTTGATCATCGCTAGAGTTTTTAGTTGTTAAGGGTGCAGTACAAGTCTATAGAGCAAGTGACGAGCTTATCCGTTGCCTGTATGTGTTGATCTTAATTTTTGTCGCAAGCTGTCATAGGCGAGTCTTTAAGCATTAATTATGGTGTTGGATCAAACAGATCCTCACAAACTCGGTTCTATTGTAGTGTAGGTTGAACTTCGCGACGTAGCTTTAAGTGATCAAGTCGGTAACTATGGCAGAACATACAGCATAATTATGCCTAATAGGCTGTTTTTTAGACTTGGCACACTTATTAGGCACTTAGATAGTTGTAAAGACCGATTTTAATATTTACAATTGTTGTAATATATAAAGGATTATTTATGAACAGGAAGTTTTCACCCAGGGTAAAGAAGATCATCCAGCTTAGTAGAGAAGAGGCTTTGCGTCTGGGTCATGATTATATAGGGACCGAACACCTATTGCTAGGCATGATTAGCGATAATGATAGTCTAGCGATCAAGGTCCTCTCGTCTCTCAATGTAGATATCGAGCAGGTGAAGTATAAGATAGAGTCATCTAGCGCCAGAGATAAGATCAGCTCTACGAGCTACAATGTAGATAACCTGCCGCTCAATAAGCATGCAGAGAAGGTAATCAAGGTGACCTTCCTCGAAGCCAAGTTGACCAAGCAGTCAGAGATAAGACCAGAGCACCTTATGCTGAGCATACTTAAGCACAAGGATAATGTGGCATGTCGGATCCTAGATACATTCGACATTGACTACAATGGATACAGAACAGAGCTAGAGTACGTACGTCAAGATAGTGATCCTAACGTTACAGATATGTTTTCAGAAGCAAGTGCAGGCAGTAGCGATAATCCGCTAGAAGAAGATGGTGGCAGCGAGAAGTTCGGTGGCGGCCGTAAAGGCAATACGAAGTCCAAAACACCTGTCCTCGATACATTCGGCAGAGATATTACACGCCTAGCGGATGATGACAAACTAGACCCGATCATAGGCCGAGAAGTCGAGATCGAGCGGGTTTCACAGATCCTCTCACGACGTAAGAAGAACAACCCCATCCTCATCGGTGAGCCTGGTGTCGGTAAGACCGCCATCGTAGAAGGTCTTGCCCTTCGTATCAGGGATAAGAAAGTATCTCGCACCCTCTTTAACAAGCGTATCGTGATGCTAGACCTCGCTGCACTAGTGGCGGGTACTAAGTATAGAGGCCAGTTCGAGGAGCGGATGAAAGCTATCATGAATGAGCTGGAGAAGGCGCCAGAGGTAATTCTCTTCATTGACGAGATACACACCATCGTAGGAGCAGGTGGCGCTACTGGGTCACTAGATGCCAGTAACATATTTAAGCCCGCTCTCGCCAGAGGTGAGTTGCAATGCATAGGCGCTAGTACACTCGACGAGTACCGCCAGCACATCGAGAAGGATGGTGCCTTGGATCGACGTTTTCAGAAGGTAGTGATCGATCCGCCATCGCCTGAGGAGGCAGTACACATCCTGCATAATATCAAGGAGAAGTACGAGGCATTTCACAATGTAGAGTACAGCGACGACGCCATCGTGGCCTGTGTCAAGATGTCCGATAGGTACATCAGCGACCGATTCTTGCCGGATAAGGCGATCGACGTGATGGATGAGGTAGGTGCTAGAACCCACCTCAAGAACATACACGTACCTAAGTACATCGAAGAGCTAGAGGCAGAGATCGACCAAGTGCGAGAGCAGAAGAACCAGGCTGTCAAGAATCAACAGTATGAGCAGGCTGCAGACCTCCGTGACCATGAGTCTAAACTCATACGGCGTCTAGACCAAGCGAAAGAAGAGTGGGAAGAAGAAAGTAAGTCTAAGCGCTACCCTGTCGACGAAGATGCGATCGCTGAGGTGGTGAGTATGATGACGGGTATACCCGTTAAAAAAGTTGCGCAGAGCGAGAGCAATAAGCTCGTCAGCATGGATCAGGACCTGCAAGGTATGGTCATCGGTCAGGATGAGGCGATAGCTAAGGTAACCCGAGCTATACAGCGTAACCGCGTAGGTCTCAAGGACCCTAGCAAGCCGATCGGTAGCTTCATATTCCTAGGACCTACAGGTGTAGGTAAGACAGAGCTCGCCAAGGCGCTAGCTCGCTACGTCTTCGATAGTGAAGATGCACTTATACGTATCGACATGTCAGAGTATATGGAGAAGTACAGCATATCTAGATTGATAGGTGCCCCTCCAGGATACGTAGGTTACGAAGAAGGTGGTCAGCTGACGGAGAAAGTAAGGCGCAAGCCCTATTCTGTTATCCTACTAGATGAGATCGAGAAAGCACACCCAGACGTCTACAACATCTTGCTGCAAGTACTAGATGATGGACAGCTTACAGATGGTCTCGGCCGTAAGGTGGACTTTAAGAATACGATGATCATCATGACGAGTAACATCGGTGTACGCCAGCTCAAAGACTTCGGTCAGGGTGTTGGCTTTGCCACCAAGGCGCGAGAAGAGTCAGCATCTGAGAACAACAAGGCGGTCATACAGAATGCGTTAAAACGTACGTTTAGCCCCGAGTTTCTCAATAGGATTGACGACGTATTGATCTTTAATAGCCTCGATCAAGAGGATATCTTTAAGATCATCGACATCACCCTAGTTGACCTCTACAAGCGTCTCAAGGATATGGGCTATACCTTATCTCTTGATGATACCGCTAAGGAATTCGTAGCGACTAAGGGTTACGATCCGCAGTTCGGTGCTAGACCGCTCCACCGAGCTATCCAGAAGTATCTAGAAGATCCCCTAGCGGAGTACATCTTACAGCAAAACCCTAGCGAGGGTGCTGTATTCGTAGCTGTGCTAGACAAGGAGGAGGATACGATTGTGATCAAGGAGGAGACCCCTATTGCGAGCGAAGAAGACGTCAATACCTAGTATTAACTGAACTTTAGGAATAAAAAGTACCTTTACAGTAGTAGAGGTACTTTTGGTTTTGTGCCGATACATATTTTAGATAAACCAACTTTTATAAATTAATACCAAACCATTTGGCAAGAGGAAGACGTAAACCCCAACCACGAGTTAAGAAAGTAGAATTTCGAACTAACCGAGATATCCGAGTACCCCGCGTAAGACTAGTGGGTGACGACATGGATGCAATAAGTGCTGCAGCTGGAAAGACAGTAACACCTGACATTTATTACACCAATGACGCTGTCAAGTGGGCCCAAGCTATGGACCTAGACCTCGTCGAGATCAGTCCTAAGGCAGATCCGCCCGTATGCAAGATCACGGATTACAAGAAGTTTCTCTACGATAAGAAGAAGCGTGAGAAGGAGCTCAAAGCCAAAGGTAGTAAGACGGTCATCAAAGAGATCCGCTTCGGTCCTAATACGGATGAGCATGACTTTGCCTTTAAACTCAAGCATGCGCAGAAGTTCTTAGAAGAAGGTGCCAAGGTTAAGGCCTACGTACACTTCAGAGGTCGTACAATTGTCTTTAAGGATCGTGGTGAGTTACTACTTCTTAAGTTCCTTAAAGAGCTAGAGGAGTTCGGTGCAGCAGAAGCAATGCCTAAGATGGAAGGTCGCCGTATGATCGTCATGGTCAGCCCCAAGAAGAAGCCCGGTAAGAAGTAGACTTTATTCGGTCAATTACCCGCAAGTAAAATATAGAGGTTGTATACAGTCATTGTGTGCAGCCTTTTTTTATTTGTCAGTTTATTTTTTGTCTATTTTTCTATTTATCGATTACTCAAAAGATAAAGCTGCAGTAGTCCTTCCAGCATATTGTGGAATGAGTTCGTATCAGTATGAAACAAGATTGTCATTGACATATTCGTCGAGTATCTAGAACTTGAATTCTAAGAGAGAAGGGAATACGACAACAGCACAACACTCCCATCTTATTTGACTCTTTGTGGTAATTACACTATTGTTGCATTATAATATACAACATCGACTTATTAAAATTTTGATTATGAAGTTTATGCAGATTATAATGTGTGTGTGTGTTGTCAGCATGCAATACAGGTGATGATTTAATTAGCGATAACACCGCCCAACACTGTCTCGATGAATAAGCCATTTATCAGTTATCCCTTCTTCATCAACGTATTAATAACCTGCTTCATGGCAGGTTATTACTCATATCTGCCAGCTCAGATGGACTCTACAGGATTTTTGGGTCTACCCATGGGATGGGACTATGGTTTACAACCTGAGTGGACTATCCAGCCCAGAGATACTATCAACGAATTGTGGGAGAACTGGCAATACGGGCAACAGTCAAGAGGACCGCACCCCAGTAGACGAGGTCAGATTCAGGATATTAAAATTGATACTGAAAACGGTCTAGTCGTCGTCCTATACGAAGCGAATGATGGACTGATAGTCATAGGACTTGATAAAGATACTGGTGCAGAGAAATGGAGACGGGTAGAGACTTTTGCTTATTCAGGTGATACTACACGTCATACTCTTGTTACGTCAGTATTAGAAGGAGACACTTTATCTGTTTTTTGTACTAGAAGCAATAATCCAATGACGTCCAGGAGTGGTTCCCTATCTGTAATCAAGCTACACGTGCAGACTGGTGAAGTGTTAGAGTACCTGAATCTCCCAGAGCACTTCGTCAGGGGCTCTAGTATCTTAAACCATCAGCAAACGAGTAATGTCTCTCGAGCAGCTTACTACCATCATGCGGACCAGTTCTGGAGTATCGCTGAGGATCGATGGATAGCTTACTACCGGATTTGCTATTTTGATAACACTACTCTAGAGAAGCTGGCCTGTGACTCTATACCCATGGACTTTAGTCGAAACTCTAGTCCATATAGTCAATGGTCGATAGCAGGTCCAGTAAGGCTAGGTAATCTGGATAGGTTTGCACTTACCTATCCAGTATCTCGTGCCGATAGTCTAGCCAACGCTGTGGTTGCCGTTAGGCCAGCAGATCAGGCAGCCATGGCTATAACTTATAATTCTGACTATGATCTAGGTGGATTTGGTGCTACAACACACTTAGACCAGTTGGGGTCGGACGTTGTTATCAGTGCAGGCTTGTATCAAGATGACTGTGGTAATTACGAAGTAGGCTATTTT
>CAYMFD010000037.1:2746-30015 GCA_964389475.1 uncultured Saprospiraceae bacterium | reverse complement strand
GCATGATATGACGAATAGTTATCATCTTTGCACCGTGTAGACCTGACCTATGAAGTACTTACTGCTTTTATTATTTGCAATACCTAGCCTCTCTATGGGGCAAAAGGTCAATGTATCTCCTGACGCCAAGGTCAATGCGTTAAATAACTATGTTTACTTTACGAACGAAAGTGTACATGGTCTCCTGATTATACAACGTATGCTGGAGAGCTTTAACAAGGACGTCAATAAGTATGTCGACCTAGAGAGTATTAAGGTCAATTTTTATGGTAATAAGGACTTGCCGGCCAATATTTTCGTCGACGAAGACAACTGGTTCTACGATACCAGCCCTTACGAGTGGTTCATCAAGGCCAAACAGGACAATAAGATATTGGACGCCGGTGATGCGACCAGCCTCGACCTTCATATGTCTTCTATGAAGTACATCTTGGGTGAGGTCAACGCCAAGCGATTTGAGATAGAGAAATACATAGCCAGCAACGACCTATCCCAAGAAGAGGCACAGCAAGGCGTATATGCCCTACTAGAGCGGTGTGTGACCCTCTATGAGCAGTTCTGGCAGTCGCAGCAGAGTCTAGAGGCAGCCTTGTCGATCGCATATAGTAAGTATAGGTCAGATACCAGCAGCCTGCCACTACCTACGTTTAGGCAGGCGATAGGGGAGGCATACACTACGACTAGAGATATCATGGTTGCGATCCGCAATAAGCAGGATGAGAACTTTGAACAGTATATAACGGCACAGGGCAAGGCGAGTGAGAAGATCCAGTCTATGAGCTTCGCTGATCTTGAGTCATCCTCCAAGGCTAGTACCAAACTCCTACGATACAGAGACAATATGCTCCTGCAGCTGAGCAAGTCCCTTAAGGGAGTTAACCGCTTTTACAGTACAGCGGACGTAGAGCCAGCGTACAGATTGTATGGTAAGTTCTATTATTACTACAATAGTGACTTAATCAACAAGTTTAACCGTTATGGCAATGGTATCGTATTCGAGATGAATCGTATGCTCGATTTGCTAGAGATGCCCATCTTACGCTATACAGAACTGCCACATTACTTTAAGGTCATCTATCCCAAGAAAGTCGTCCAAGACGTCATCGTCGCTACGGATGATAACATCCAGAAGTTGCCCGAGCAGTTGCGTAAGCGGAAGATTACTACTGCCCAGGGGAACGTGATCAGAGTAGACAGCGACCTGGTAGAGTTTGATCTGTACGACCATTTTATCGAGGATGGTGACATCGTAGATATTAACTACAATGGGGATTGGATAATCGATAGTCTCACGCTAGTGACTAAGCCCAAGCGGGTAAAGCTTAAGCTCAATGACGAGGGCCGCAACTACATCCTTCTTCATGCTCGCAATGTGGGTAGTCGCCCGCCCAATACGATGGCCGTCAAGTATACCTTCAGAGGTCGAGAGAAGCAGATCATCATGTCGTCTGACCTCAACAAGAGCGAGCTGATAGAGATCGTGAGAGTCGACTAGTAGAGCTTGGGTCCGCTACATATAAGCACACCTTAGTATAGCCGGCCACCGGACTTGCGCAGCATTACGAATAGGGCAATCATCACCAGTATCAGGATCCAGTACAGTCGAGAGGGCACATTGCCGTCTACACTCTTGATGTCTCCATATTGTCTTATCGAGGTCCAGTAGTAGGGGTGGGCATTAGTGACTCCGCTCACGTTACGGATGTAGTCTCTGATAGCCGTGGCCAGTGCATCATGCTTACGATCACCGTCGAATAGTTGCTTGTAATACTTGTTGATCATCCGCTGGTTGGCCTTGATCTTCTTGGCACCATTCGCAACTAGTATTGACTTAATAGATCTTTTGAGGAGGTGGTCTACGCCAACTTCATTAACAGGGGATAGAGATAGATAAGTGACAAACTCCGCCTGTATATCTACCCGCCTCTTCAGCCAGATACCATCATCTTTTAGTGTAGCAACGGGCCCGAAATGTATGATCCTAGCACCATTGGCAGTATTACGGGCCACCTCTGGTTCGGCTAGGTCTACGATGGCACCACCAAAGTTATCTCTTATGTCTCGAGCCAATATGACAGTAGGGTGTTCTACGCTGTCTGCAGACTGTACGACTATAGCTGTGCCGTCGCCCTGTATCGCTCGATCTACGCTGGCGGTATGGCTAGGGATACTGGTACCATAGTAGAAGCTATGTGTCTTGACGAGGTAGTCGTGTTGCTTCCAGCTCTCGTGGCCGAGTGTCTGCTTAGGGGATAGCGCTTCGATGACGAAGTCCGCAAAGTCACCCTTGCGATAGACGAGTACCTGCTCCGCCAGTGGGTAGATAGGGGCGATCACGTACGCGAAAGGCGTGTAAATATCGACATCGCCGTCAGGGGTAGCGAGCTCGGCTCTGTATTGCTCTAGTACTTCCTTGATGACTATGCTGCTGTCTAGTACGATGGTATAGGTCGTATCGCTATTGGTCTTGGAGACAGTATATACGCCATCGACCTCTGCTAGTGTGATGATGTCGAGGGTCGACTCTATATCTTGAGCAGTAGTGTATAGGGTGCACATGCATAATAGTACCCAGGCTAGCAGACGATTTACCATAGTGATGTGCTTTTTTTTTTAAAAGGGCCAACGGTCTATTGACATCCATACTCCCATCGCTAGCGTGAGGCCAGATAATAGCAAGTGCCACCGCCTGCCTGATATGCCTGCCTTAACGACTGCGGTAGTTATAGCCAATAGGATCACTACGAATAGCAACTGCCCTACCTCTAGACCTAGGTTAAATGATAGTAGAGGCAAGGTAACATTCTCATCACTGCCATACAATGACTTTAAAAAACCACTGAAGCCCATGCCGTGAATCGTCCCAAAGAGAAGTGTCACTACGTACTTCCACTTATACTGCTCTCGATCAGTGGTCAAGGCCTCGATTAATGCGGTGATGCTAATGGTAACGGGTATCAACCACTCTACCACGGCGGTATTCGTTGAAAATATATCTAGCACACAGAGGGCTAGCGTGATGCTGTGACCGACAGTAAATGCCGTGGCTAGCAAGAAGACTTCTTTCCAATGAGTAAAAGTATAGCGACTGCATAACGCTAGTAGAAACAACATATGATCGTAACCCTCAAGGTCTAGGATGTGCTTAAACCCAAGTTGTAGATATATCCAGACCTGGTCCATTGTTACTAATAAGTTTGGTGCTCGTGCTCAAACTTATAATTTAAAAAGTGAGCCAACATCAAAAAGCAGCCTCCTACGACAGATGTAAGGCGTATATGCCCGTCATGTACATGGTTAAACAGGCCTGTGGTCAGTAGAACGAGACCGGCGATCATGAGACCTACTGGTAAGAAGTACTGCCGCTGCCTTACATATCGAGGTATGATAGACCAACCTGCGAAAACGTAGGCAGTAACAAGGAATAGGACCTCGACCCATAAGGTCTCTAGCCATGCTAAACTGCTGAAGCTACCTAGGGTAAGCAGTATCGGTACTACACTGCAGTGTACAGCACAAGCAAGGGAGGCGAGTATGCCCATTACGTCCTTAGAGATTGTAGTTTCTTTCACCATCGGTTTCACAAAGATACCGTTAACAATGGTGTAAATGCAATAATGTTGCAAAAAGGAAGCACCATATTATGCGATAGAGTCGTTAGTATTGCACCTCCGTAGACGACAGGCTTATGCGACTTCTCTTTTTTGCGACCATTTTATTGACCTTCTGCTATACAGCTTGTCGGCCCGATGAGGCATTTGTAGATGGAGCGGTCGAGTTGCGTCTAGAGATGGATACGCTGCGATTTGATACGGTTTTTACCCAGGTAGGCTCTATCACGCGGTCTATCAAGATCTACAATGATTTGGACGATGTCGTTGTGATAGACGACATACGCTTGCGGACGGATGGCAGTTTTTATAGGCTCAATGTAGATGGGTATATCGCTGACTTGACAGATATACGTATTGAGCCTAGGGATAGTATATACCTATTTTGTGAAGTCACGGTAGATCCTGATCAGCCGCTCTCGGTGAGTCCATTTTACCTAGAGGACTATGTAGACATTGAGGTTAATGGAGGGCAGACCTCTCTAGTGCTAGAGGCCTATGGGCAAAACGCCAACTACATCCAACTCAATAATCCTGGTAGTGCATCACTACTGTCATGCGACTTTGGCAGTGTCAGCTGGGATGACCCTAAACCATATGTGATTTACGGCATACTGGTGATCGACAGCTGTGAACTAGTCTTGCCACCAGGTACAGACATCTACCTACATGGAGGCCTAGTGCGGGCAGACAGCACATTCTACAGTGATGGCTTACTGATCGCACTAGCCGATGGTAGCATAGTAGCTGATGGCACCCTAGAGGAGCCCGTGACGATACAAAGCGACCGCCTAGAGTCTGCCTTCGATGAGATATCAGGTCAGTGGAATGGTATCCGACTCCTAGCGGGGTCACAAGGCAATAGCCTAGTCAATACCATTATCGAGCACCCCATCACGGGTGTATTCGTCGATAGTAGCGCCGACCTGACGATCGATCACTCCATCATCAGATATGCAGCGGCACAAGGACTAGTTGCTCGCAATGCTACGATGAGCATGAGCAACTGCCTCATACATAGTACAGGGGCTAGCGGCGTACAGCTTACCTACGGTGGTAACTACGATATAGCCCATACAACGATAGCGAGTTACAACAACCAAGCACCAGGACTAGCCATAGCCAATAATTTTTGTCTCGATCCGCTCAACCTGTCGACCTGTAGGGCGGCACCGCTAGTAGCTCGTATTACCAATACGGTCGTTGCTGGCAATGAGGATGACGAGATCCTACTCAGCGATATTAGCAACCTAGGTATTGAGGAGGTATTTGACTATACGTTTGACCACTGCGCCTTGATGGTAGAGGATCTAGCTGAAGACATGGCCTTTGTAGACAGGACGACATCGACTCGCTTTATCACGCGGCGAGACACGGTTTTTGCCAGTAGTGGAGCTAATGATTATCGACCGGATACTCTCAGTTTATTGGAGGAGAGGGCGAGAGCCTTGCCCAACATAATGCTCGACTTAGAGGGTAACTCTAGAGATATGATGATGCCAGATATAGGTTGCTACGAGTATCAGTACTAGGTATCGAGACGCCTACTGTACCGCCGTATGCATCGCTTTGACGTCGTCTAGGGTAAACTGGCCAACTAGTGTGGGTTGAAATATGTATTCCTTATCGCCCTGTATTCTGACATGTCTAAAACTATAGTTGATAGACGTCGAGTCGATCTCTTTCCGATAGACAAATCCGTTATCCGTCTCCTCTATGAGCTCTGCGAAGAAAGGGTTGCGCTTGATATCTTCTAGCAGGTCTGCCTTGATAACCGTTGCATCCAGCGTGGTAGCATCGCTTACTAGCAGCTGTACCTGGTACTTATCACCTGCCTTGATCGTGATATCCTCATAGATGCCTAGACTTGCTTTCTTTACTTTAGCATCAGCAGGCGCCTTGATAGAAAACGGGACACCGTACTGGAGTAGACTTAGATCCTCATAGTCGGATGCAGTCTCGTTTTTACACCCTACCACTGTAAGAGTCACTACTAGTATTGATAAAGCTAAATGGCGCATATTACGATCGATTTTATGATAGGGACAAAGCTATGCATAAATACGTGGCTCGTCGATTGTGGGTAAGCAGGTAGGTTACTGACATATCTGCATGACGGTAGAGAGAGATATGACTTTATGTCGGCAATATGGGGCTATCCAGAGCAACTATTGCACATCTGTCTACGTCTACAGTGATGGAATAGATATTGACGTAAGGGACTCCGACTGTCATGTGATACGTCCCTGTAGAGAGTAAGAACTATGTTTGATAGATATAAGCATTCGGCAAGTAACGGTGGTCCTGGAGAGGCTATTCCGCTTTTTTCGGTCAGTGACGATAATGATACCGTCCACCACGACAAGTATGACGACGTACTGCCGCTCATAGCCCTTAAGAATACCGTGTTGTACCCAGGTCTAGTCATCCCGATTACGGTCGGCCGTACTAGATCGCAGAGTGCTATCAAGGCGGCCAATGCTGGTAGTAAGTACATCGCTGTTACGGCACAGATAGACGATAAGGTAGCAGAGCCAGGCTTAGGCGACCTCTATAGTATCGGTACTATAGCTAAAGTCCTCAAGCTACTACAGATGCCCGACGGGAGTACGACGGCTATCCTCCAAGGTCGTAGTAAGTTTGAGTTACTAGGTCTAGAGTCAGAGCAGCCGCATATGGTAGCACGATATAGAATCTCTAAAATGTCTGTCCCTACCAATGCCATGGAGCTCTCAGCCGCTATCAGCGGGGTACGGGATATAGCGGGCCGCATCATAGAGTTATCGCCTAATATACCTAGTGAGGCCGTGATGATGCTGCAAAACATGACGGACGATAATATTTTGCTCAACTTCATCGCCTCTAACCTCAATGTGGACCTACAGCTTAAGCAAGATATCCTCAGCCTCACCCAACCGATGAAAAAAGCGGAGACCATCCTTAAGATGATCACGCATGAACTACAGCTGCTCGAGATCAAAGATGAGATAGCCAGTAAGGTCAAGGGCGATATCGACCAGCAACAGAAAGAGTACTTCCTCAACCAGCAACTCAAGACCATACAAGAGGAGCTAGGTCAAAACCCCCAAGCTGAGGCGCTGGCTGGCCTAGAGCAGCGAGCAAAAGACAAAGACTGGCCAGAGAAAATAGGCAAAGCGTTTGCCAAGGAACTGGGTAAGGCCAGACGTATCAATCCGCAGGTAGCGGAGTACAGCGTTACGCTTAACTACCTAGAGCTACTACTCGACCTACCGTGGAATGAGGTGACGGATGATAATTTCGATCTCGCTGCGGTCAAGAAAGTACTAGACGCGGACCACTATGGCATGGACAAGATCAAGGACCGCATACTAGAGCACCTTGCTGTATTAAAACTCAAGGGCGATATGAAGGCGCCTATCCTATGTCTTGTAGGTCCTCCAGGTGTAGGTAAGACGAGCCTGGGCAAGAGTGTCGCTACAGCACTAGGCAGAGAATATGTACGAATGTCACTAGGTGGCTTGCACGATGAGAGCGAGATACGAGGTCATCGTAAGACCTACATAGGAGCTATGCCAGGCCGCATACTCCAGTCTATCAAGAAGGCGAAGACGAGTAATCCAGTCTTCATCCTAGACGAGATAGACAAGCTGGGACGAGACTTCAGAGGTGACCCCAGCTCGGCCCTGCTTGAGGTATTGGACCCGGAGCAGAATACGACCTTTCACGATAACTATCTAGACCTAGAGTATGACCTGAGTAAGGTTCTCTTTATAGCTACAGCCAATAGCCTCAACTCTATACAGCCTGCCCTGCTAGACCGTATGGAGATCATCCAGCTATCCGGCTACAGTACAGAGGAGAAGGTGCAGATCGCTAAGGGCCACCTTATACCCAAGCAGCGCAAGAACCATGGCTTGCTGAGTAAACACGTATCTATCTCCAAGCCCGTACTCGGTCGGCTTATCCAGGACTATACTCGAGAGAGTGGCGTCCGTTCTCTAGATCGTACCATCGGATCGGTCATGCGATATGTCGCTAAGAACGTGGCCATGGAGACGGACTATGAGTCCAAGATCAAAAAAGAAGACCTCCCCATGATCCTTGGTCCAGAGAAGGTTAACCTGGATAATTATACCAAGATCAAGGTGCCAGGCGTGGCGGTAGGTCTAGCATGGACTAGCGTAGGTGGCGACATACTATTTATAGAGGTGAGCCTGAGCAAGGGTAAAGGTAAGTTGCAGTTGACCGGTAATCTCGGTGATGTCATGAAGGAGAGTGCTACTACGGCACTCAGCTACCTCAAAGCACATGCAGACCTAGTGGGTATCGACCCGGAGCGGTTCGCAGATACGGATATACACATACACGTACCACAAGGCGCCATACCCAAGGATGGACCGAGTGCAGGTGTTACCATGCTTTCGGCACTCGCCTCCGCATTTGTAGGACGACCCATTAAGCACTACCTGGCTATGACGGGCGAGATCACCTTGAGAGGTAGAGTCTTACCAGTGGGTGGTATCAAAGAGAAGATCTTGGCAGCAAAAAGGTCTGGTATCAAGGAAGTCATGCTTTGCGTGGACAATAAGAAGCATGTAGAGGAGATCGAGGCAGAGTACATTAAGGGTATGACGTTTACATATGTTGAGCAGATGCAAGATGTGCTCACCGTGGCCCTCAATGCTAAATAAGTCTTAATTCTGTTACTATCTTAGTGTCGATACGTCACATCAATCGACGATTTAGACTTAAAATTTATACTTATGAAACATTTACTATTATTCGTTTTTGCCATAGCTACCTTAGGCTTGTCTGCTCAATCAGTAGAGCAGGGCTCTACTACTATTAGTCTTGGTAACCAGTCGGCCTACTATGTGCAAGTGGCAGGTGCTAGTGACAAGGCAGCGGAGAAGATATTGAAGGATTACCTCAAGGATCAATTTGATGCCAAAGCCAAAAAGAATAAAAAGGCCAAAGAATGGTTCGTGGAAAAGGTCCAGTTGCGAGGTGTAAATAAGGGGGCTCCAGTTGATCTCTATATAAAAGTAGAAGGCCTTAAGGATATGGCCGCTGTATACTTCGTAGCAGACAGAGGCGATGCATTTATCTCAGCTGATGATACGCCGGATGATCACAAGCCGATGGCACAGATCGTGCAGGAGTATGGCTACGAGCTCAGCCGCTACGTGATCAATGAAGAGATGGAAGACGCTGAAAAGATGCTCAAAGGCCTTGAAAAGGACCTATCGAAGCTGGAGAAGAAAAATGAAGGCTTGCATAATGATATCAAGAAAGCAGAGCAAAAGATTGTCGAGGCGAAAGATGATATAGAGAAGAACCTTGCCGACCAGGAAAGTAAGAGGGCTGATATCGAAGCTCAGATCAAGGCTGTAGAGGCAGTCAAGACTCGCTACAACGAGGTGGGTAAAAATTAACGAGTCATATACTGGCAGATCTGTTTGATTAAGCCAGGACCCTGATATACGAGGCCGGTGTAGACCTGAACAAGGGATGCACCGGCTTTTATTTTTTCTGCCGCCGATGGTCCGCCATCTATCCCGCCTACACCTACGATAGGCCATCGTCCCTGTGACTTGCTAGCTAGGTAGCGTATGACCTCGGTACTACGGCCTGTAACGGGCTTGCCGCTTAAGCCGCCAGCTCCTATCGCCTCGATCTTGTCTCCGGTCGTTTGTAGACCACTCCTGTCTATCGTCGTATTGGTAGCTATCACGCCATCGATACCCACTTCGTCAACGATATCTGCTATATTGTCTAGCTGACTGTCTGTGAGGTCAGGCGCTATCTTGAGTAAGATAGGTCGTTGTACGGGGTACTGTGTATTAAGGTCTACCAGTGTTTTGAGGATCTTGGTCAGTGGTCCTTTTTCTTGGAGTTCGCGTAGGCCAGGTGTATTGGGCGAGCTCACATTGACGACGAAATAGTCTACGAGGTCGTGTAGTGCCTCAAAGCATATTACGTAGTCATTGACGGCTTCGTCGTTAGGCGTCGTCTTATTCTTTCCTATGTTGCCGCCGAGGATCACGCCTTCTGGCTTGCCATGCCGCTTGAGTCGCTCTACCATCGCCTCAACCCCATCATTGTTAAACCCCATCCGATTGATAAGCGCCTCGTCTGTAGGTAGTCTAAAAAGTCTAGGCTGGGGATTACCGCCCTGTGGCTTGGGGGTGACCGTACCGATTTCCACAAAGCCAAAACCAAGGTTGCTCATCTGGTGGTAGTACTTACCATCCTTATCAAAACCTGCTGCGAGGCCTACAGGGTTTTTGAACTTAAGGCCAAATACCTCCCTTTCCAGAGACTTGCTATTGCTCCCGTATAGCGCAGAGAAAAGTCGCTTGCCACCAGGTATAGCTAGGGCTGTATCAAAAAGCTTGACCGTAAGATGGTGTGCCCGCTCAGGAGCTAGGCGAAAGAGTAGGGGTTTGAGGATCGAGTACATACAAGGGTGTTACAGCCGTAGTGCCAGTGGTCATCAGATTACTGCTATAAAGGTATTAAACCTGCGATCGATTACTATAATGAATAAGCAACCGTATCAAACCAAGCTGGCAAAAACGAGTATCAGTATACATGGGCAAGTGCGGTCTAGCTAACACAACGAAGTATTAGAAGCTTTGATGCGATCCACACAAGTTGAATATCATCTCAACAGGCTGACAGACCCTGTCAAGCATACAAGTTCACCATTGAGCTCAAAGGTGATGAGGTAGGCATATGCGCCATTGCTAGCTGGGTCGCCGCCCCAGTTGCCATCCCATCCATGCGTAGGATCACCTGCGGGTAGTGCTACAGCGTTGTACAGGGTATTGCCCCATCGATCAAAAACCTGCATGTCGTACGTACCTACAAATTCTACTGGGAAGTAGAACCGTTGATTGGACGGATTGCTGGAGTCTGGGTTAAAAATATTAGCAATAGTAAGGTCAGGGCTTAGTGTCCGCTCCTGTCTTAGGTTTACTAGGATACTCGCTTCACAGCCATTGGCATTACTGGCTACGACGGTATAGGTGATGCTAGCGTCTGCCGTGATTATGGGATCGAGGCAGTCCGTACAGGAGAGCCCTTTTGTAGGCGTCCAGGTAATCGACTCGGCATCCGATTGGAGATCTGCCATGATGGTGGTATCAGCTCCTGTAAAGATGTAGGTTGCTGTGCTGCTTATAGTTGGTGTGTTATTTTCTAGCGTATTGATGGCTACACTGTCTGTCGCGGCACCACAGTTATTAGTGATTGTTACGGTGTACAGGCCATTTTCTGATATGGAGACGGTCGGCGTTTCTGCCCCAGTCGACCACAGAATCTGACCACTTGCTCCTGCGGTAGTTAGAGATGCCGTGCCTTCGCATATGTCGATAGTGGACAATATTTGAGTAGACGGTGTGTCAGCAGTTATTTCAAATGTGTCAGCGACTACAAAACAGTCATATACCCAAAAACAGAGTATATACCCGGCTCTGACAAGGTTACAGCATTCCCTAGCTCACCATTACTCCAAGTGACGTTGGTGAGGCTGTCGCTGATAGACAATTCGACATCATCGCATCCTACTTGATCAGCAATAGAGAGATTCGGGGTGTAGAAGTCGTCGTACAGAAACTGGACTTCTTCTGTCGTAATAAGGCGATTCCAAACATATAATTCGTCCATCCTGCCATCAAAGAAGCGATCAGGCTCGACGGGGTTTTGCAGTGATCCATTGTTATCATTACGACCAATGAATGTCGAGCTTCCCGTGTAAGCAATAGTTGAAGGGCCTGATCCTCCTGATGTAACATCCACTTCACATCCATTCACAAAGAGTTCACCTCTGGATGGACCAACCATAATGACAGCGATATGCGTCCATGTTCCAGTTAATTGAAATGCCTCGACCGATCCGATAGACCTTGAGTTACCAGTTCCTGCACTGCCTAGATTTCCTCCACTAGCGAAGCTTATTTGTCCATTTCCAAAGCGGTTGAGATACCAACCAGAGTAGTTGTCCTTTTCAAAATCAGTTCTGATTATGCTCCAATCTTCGAAGTCCTCGGTATTAAAACGAACCCATAATGAGACGGAGATAGGATACTGAATTTCTAATACTGGATCGCTTGGTATTTCTACGGTTTGACTAGGGTTAAAGGCAAGAGCCTGAGAAGCAACACCAAATCTATCTGCACTACTGGTTGGTCCCTGCAGTATCCCATCCAAACCATTGCCACTGCCATCGATCGCCTGACCATTATCAAAGGAGTAGTATAGAACTAAATCATCAGATAGGCTTTGGCTGATAAGGTGGTTGCAAACTAGAGTAAATATGATAATTAACCGCATTTCATCTATTTTTCTCTAATGTACAGCAATCGACATTAACAAGAGCTTTTAAGATCTGTCCTTATCAACATATTAGGCCTCTTGTTTATTATATGACCTTATGAGCGAAACCTCCAAGCATTATACCCGGCTACTAGATGCCATAGAGCATGAGCGAGCTGCCGAAGAGGCGTATTACAGAAGCCTTACCCTACAGAAGAAACTTCAAGATCGAGTAGAGTCTGGCCTCAGCTGGTATCCCGTACAGATCAATAAGCGGCACTACACCGTCGGCGAGCTGGTCGAGATAGAGCTAGAGCGGACCAAACACCATGGACAGTCACATAAACTGAGGTCGGGTGCTGGTTGCGACCTCTTTGTAAATGGAGAGGAGACTACTCGATTTAAAGGGGTGATCAGCTATGTTAGGCGAGATAGGATGGGCATCATCTTTAGTAGCCAGGTCTTTGACAAAGATCAGATACCAGAGCATGGCCACATGGGTGTTGAGCTGGTGTACGATGAGCGACCCTACAAGGTAATGCGTACTGCCATAGAGGAGGTGATGTCTAGCAAAGATGTCGCCATAGCAGCCCTCAGAGATGGTATCGCTGACCATGCAGCGCTAGACGAGGTACATCGTAATGCAGATCAGCCATACAGCATATCCCCGTCGGTCAATCCCTCGCAGCGGCAGGCGATCAGTCAAGCCTTGCAGGCGGGTACGATGTCCATCATACACGGTCCGCCGGGTACTGGTAAGACGACGACCGTATGTGCCCTCGTGCAAGCGCTGACGCAGCATGAGCGGCAAGTGCTGGTCTGTGCACCTAGCAATAACGCCGTAGACCTAATAGCCGCACAACTCCACAACCTAGGGCTACGGGTTCTACGAGTGGGTAACGTGTCGCGTATCAGTGATGAGACTGCCCACCTTAGTATAGATCAGCAGGCGGCAGATCATCGCGACTGGCAGCATATCAAGAAGGTAAGGATCGAAGCCCAAGAAGCCCGCCGTATGGCGGGTACGTACAAGCGCAAGTTCGGTCGGCAGCAGGCGCAGAACAGGTCTGCCATGTATAAGGAGGCTAGAGAGTTGCGCAAGTGGGCCAAAGACCTAGAGCAGCGGCTCATCAGCGACATCGTCGATGAGGCACAGGTGATAGCGACGACGCTGGTCGGTGCTAGCCATCAGCAGCTAGAAGGCCTACGGGTAGAGACCGTCGTTATCGACGAGGCCTCACAGGCCACGGAGCCCGAGTGCTGGAATACCATACTCAAAGCCCACCGCGTGGTCCTTGCTGGTGACCATCACCAGTTACCACCAACTGTCAAGAGCAAGGAGGCACAGGCCCTAGGACTAGATCATACCCTACTCGACCAACTAGCGGACAAGGTCAGATACACACATCGCCTAGGCGTTCAGTATCGTATGAATGACGATCTACTCGCCTTTCCCAATAAAGCCTTTTACAATGGTAAGCTCCTGTCTCATGAGAGTAATCGTAACCAGCGTCTATATGATGATCTAGCAGCCGTGATTTGGATCGATACCTGTGGTTGTGGCTTTGAGGAGCAGACAAGTGCCGAGCACAAGTCTCGGTGGAATGAAGGCGAGTTCTTCGTCATCAGAGAGCATCTACTAGCTCACAAAGAGACATATAGTACACTCAGCATAGGTCTGGTGTCGCCTTATAGTCAGCAGGTGCGATATATCCGTAGGGCGGTAGAGGAGGATGAGAGTTTGAGGGGTTTAGACTTAAAGATCGATACCATCGATGCTTTTCAGGGGCAGGAGCGAGACCTCATCATACTGTCACTGGTCAGGAGTAACGATACGCAGACTATGGGCTTCTTAGCTGATGTAAGGAGGCTCAATGTGGCGATCACGAGGTCTCGGTACCGCTTGGTTATTGTCGGTGACTCGGCAACGGTAGGTGTACATCCCACCTATAGCCAGCTCATAGACCATATCGAACAACAAGGTCACTACCAGAGTGCCTGGGAGTATATGTCGGGTAGTTAATACTAACTAGAGTAGCGCTAGGACGTCTTATCTACTAGAAAATCATTACCAAGGATACTATCTACTAGCTCTATGGCCTCAGGCTGTGTATCCCAGCCGCAGTCACTCTTGTCGACGATAGTATAGATCCTCTCCTTAAACTCGTCCTCACTCATAGACTTGAGTACTAGCTCTAGTCCTCGTTTAAAACTCTTGGTAAAACTGCGCCACTCCACGGGCCGTATGGTGAAGTAATTGAGCCAATCGATCACCTGCTCTGCATGAAAGAGGTAGAGATCTGCTAGCTCATGGTCAAAGATGGAGATCCCATCTAGGTGCTTGATGATCTCGTTGACCTTGGTCTGGCGAGCCCTGGTCTTAAATCGCTCGTAGAACTTTGCGATCTTCTTTTTGGCCTGGTCATAGATTTTTTGACGGTCCGCAGTGCTGCCCAGCTCCATGGCGTAGAGCTCTTTGACCTCTTTGTAGCTATCAAATAGCTTGGCTAGTTCTTGGCGTAGCTCTTCTTCGGAGGCATTTTCAAGGTGCTTGGTAAATACTGTTTTGCGCATAGGCGGCAAATATATTTGATTAACTGTCGATAAGCGATGTTGTTATCGTCCCTCGATACCTTATCTTCGTAACCTAACGATCATTCGTACTTATGTCTAAAACAAATATGCACGAGCTTACTATCCGTGAGGTCAGAAGAGAAACGGCAGATGCGGTATCCCTATTGGTGGATGTACCTGAGGACTTGAGGCAAGACTTTAAGTACGAGGCGGGGCAGTACCTTACTTTAGAGACCCTGATAAACGGTGAGGCGGTGAGGCGGTCGTATAGCCTGTGTAGTGCCCCGAGCGATAATACGTGGCGAGTAGCTATTAAGGAGGTGCCAGGTGGTAAGTTTAGCACTCATGCTAATCGGCACCTATCCGCAGGTGATACATTGCAAGTAATGGCGCCTACTGGTAACTTTCGCCTAGCAGATGGTGACAGCCAGCACTTCGTCGGCTTTGCTGCGGGTAGTGGCATCACTCCAGTACTCTCGATGATAAGAGAGACCATGCAGCTACATGAGGACAGTACGTTTACCTTGTTTTATGGTAACAAAGGCGTAGACAGCATCATCTTTAGAGATGAGCTGGAGGACCTTAAGAATAATTATATGGGTCGCTTAGCGGTACATCATATCTTGAGTCGTGAGAAGATAGGTACCCCGCTATTCTATGGTAGGATAGATGGGGATAAGTGTAGCGCCTTTAATGGTCGCCTATTCAACGCGGATAAGACAGATGCCTACTACTTGTGTGGTCCTGCCCAGATGATATTTGATGTCAAAGATGCGCTGGAGCACCTAGGTGTACCCACTACCAAGATCAAGTTTGAGCTGTTCTCTACGGATGGCCTACCTGCCAAGGCAATGCCCACTAGCAAGGAGCAGGTGAGCATAAACCCCAAGACACAAAGCGTGGTGACAATCGTACTCGACGGCAATAGTAGCACTATGCCACTTGCCTACGGCGGTGATAACATACTTGACGCAGCACTGGCAGGTGGAGCGGATCTTCCATTCGCTTGCAAGGGTGGGGTGTGCAGCACTTGCAAGGCCAAGGTGACCAAGGGCGAGGTAGAGATGGATATTAACTATGCCCTCGAGCCAGATGAGGTTGCTGCAGGCTTTGTGCTTACCTGTCAGGCCCACCCACGTACCGAGGAGGTGACGGTCGACTTTGATGATACTAGCTATGCCTAAGGTCAATCGCAAGCAGGTCATATATCAGCGAGCAGCAGAGTTGTTTAAACACAAGGGCTACAGCGCTACGTCGATGCGTGACCTAGCCGAAGCAGTCGGCATCGAGCCCTCTAGCCTTTACAGCCATATTGCCAGCAAGAGAGAGCTTCTTACCAAGATATGTATGGACACGGCTCTCCGCTTTACCTCGGGCCTACAGCATATAGTCGATACGGTGAGCGACCCCGTAGAGCAGTTGAGGCAAGTGATCGACCTCCACGTCGCGGTAGCTAGAGATTCGCCTAGTTCTGTGACGGTCTTTACAGACGAGTGGCGACACCTAGATCTTGCAGATCTACAGACGTTCGAAGATCAGCGCAGGAGCTACCAGCGGGCTGTAAAAGCGATAATAGTCCGTGGGCTAGAGCACGGATTGTTTACGGATATAGATCCTCGGACTACGACCAAGACCTTGCTGACTGGCTTACGGTGGATACACGTCTGGCAAGGAGAGGGCAAGGCTCCCGACTACGATGTGATCGCTGCTGATATTAAGCGGCTATTTCTCGATGGCATGATTGTGAGATAAGGCACTTATGCTCGATAACTTGTGTTGAACTAACTATGCGATACTTACTGATTATCCTACTTTTTATAAGTGCCAGCCCCATGCTGCTCTATGGCCAGGTGGAGGGTATCAGTGCAGTATACGATGATAGCTTCGTGGAGTGGGTGATCGTGACAACGGACACTGAGGATAATGATGGGGAGCTAGGGCTCACCTATGGTCTATCTAGTGATCGCCGTACCGACTGGTCTTACAGGATTGGTGACCTGAGCGGTGAGATCAGTCAAGTGTCAGGGTCTGATGGTCGTCTATGGCGTCTTACTTCTCCTGATGGCAATATCAACCTACGTAGAGTATGGTCTGGTGACAATAGCGAGTGGGAGATCAGCGACGGTTACCAGTCTATTGTTTTAGCAGTGAGATATGCCAATAATGCCGAGGAGTGGCGTATAAAAGACGAGAGTGTTGGATACCTAGACGTCTTCACCCTCTACGAGCGAGACGCCAGAGATTGGGTGATCGAAGAGAGCCTAGGCGATGCGTACCGAGTAGAGTTTAAGCTAGCCGCCCTGTTTCTAGCCATGTTTGTAGCTACTGGTAGCTAGTATTCTCTCGTATAGATATCCTGTAAGTCGACCGTCAGTGATCGGATGACGCCTTTTTCCTTCGGATTGTAGACCCAGTTGGTGTCGAATACCTGTAAGACCTCTTCATTAGCAGCTTTGCTGAGGGTGAGACTATGCCATTGCGTACCTTGATTTTGTTGGAAGTGTTTGATCTGGCGGATGACGTCATCCTCTATCTTGTACATGATAAAGTCTGATACCATGAGTACGTCTGCATCTTGATAGTTCTCACTGCCTAGCTTACGAAGTGCCTCATATAGCGCTAGGGTAGCATCCGTACCTCCATAGAATGACATCCGCAAGAAGGCTGCCACCTCGTCTACACTCTTGGCAATATCGTAGAGATCTAGCGTCTGTACGCCTCGGCTAAAATTGATTAAGTAGGCTCGACGGTTTTGGTGCATGGCCATCTTGAGTATGCCTAAGCAGAGTACTTTGGCGATCTGCTCGGGCCGCCCCTCCATACTTTCGCTCGTGTCTATGCATATGATGAAAGGCCCCTTTTCTTTTTCTCTCACCCGTTGATATACCTCCGTCAGTGTATCGTCGGACTGTACGAGCTTTTTGTTTTCGTACTTAAAGGTCATGAGCTGCTTGTCGGCATACTTTTTAAGGAATAATGCCTCCGTTGCGCCATCAGCAAGTAGACTCGCCTCGCTGCTCAGCATATTGGTCAGGTCGTCACTCTCGTACACGCCTACGACCTCTGCCCGGCTGTGCTCATCGGTCACCCACTCTTGTCGGATGACGGTCTTCTCCAGTGTCTCCTCCTCTATCTCTATTTCCGCTGCCCTCATACTACCTAGGAGGTCGGCGAGCTCTTGTACGCTGGTCTCATCTTGTAGCAAGTCATCATAGCGCTGTAGTATATCAAAGGAGGTCTCTTCCCACAGGTCACGACTCATATCCCAGCCTAGGTAGTCCGTAAAGGGGTTGATCAGTTCTTTGAGTTTACTGTATTCTTCTACTTTTCGTGAAAGGAGGTCTTGAAACTCCTCTCTCAAGGACTCGATTTTGCGTAGCTGAAAGTCTAGGATCTTAGCATATAGCAAGGCGTCCCACTGAGCGAGACAGTCCTTGAGCAGGGTTTCGGACTTACCCCGTGCTGCCTCATCTATCTGTGGCCATGATCGCTGACCTAGGTACTGCTGCCAGCCGTCTTTGTAAAAGGCATAGTCCAGCTCCGTACGGCCATACTGGCTAGCGAGGTAGGTAGGTAGGCTAGGCCACCGCTGGGCGAATACGTGCAAGGGAGTGATCGACCAGCCTTCTAGTCGGTCGACCTCGTCGTCGAAAGGGTGCTTGTCCTGGACCTTATCGTAACTCTTGCGCAGCCAGTAGAGGGTATCGGTAATGACTTGCCGACGTATCTTGTCGTTGTGCTGAGCGATCTCGATCAGGCCGTCTATGGTAAAGAAGCTGTCCAGCGCCTTGGTAAAGTACTGGTAGTACTGATCATTGAGCTCGGTATCGACGACGTGCTTGCCTGGTTCGATCTTGTTGTGCAGATATCTTACGATGTACTGCCGCATCCTCCTATCTAGTAAGGTCCCAAACTCGACGAATCGCTCATACTCTTTCTGTAATTCTTCGTCCTCGGTGTAGTGGGTAATCATCATAAGTACTCATTAGACAATCAATGGTCAACTATGGTTTGAGTTTAGCACTACTACTCTGCAGATGCCGGGTGCTTGTAGACTACACTTAGCTTACATTTGCAGGATGGCACAGGAGCATGCACAGATAGACATTCGTAAGTTAGACCTAGATCAGTTAAAGGAGATGGTCGTACAGTTGGGGGAGCCTGCTTTTCGTGCCAAACAGATCTATAGCTGGCTATGGCAAAAGAGTGCTACCTCCTTTGAGGAGATGACCAACCTATCTAAAGGCCTACGTACCAAGCTGGAGGATCACTATGCCATAAGAGCAATCGAGGAGGATATCGTGCAGCACAGTGACGACGGTACGATCAAGACTCGCTATCGCTTGCACGACGGACACCTGATAGAGGCCGTCCTCATACCCGTACCACGAGAAGATCGATATACGGTCTGTGTATCGTCACAGGTCGGCTGTAGCCTCACCTGTAAGTTCTGCGCCACAGGTCGGATGAAACGTGAGCGAAACCTCGATCCTGGCGAAATCTATGACCAGGTGGCTATGGTCAATGAGCAATGCCTAGAGAAGTATGATCACCCACTGACTAACATTGTGTACATGGGCATGGGTGAGCCACTGCTGGCCTACAAGAGTGTCCTACGCAGTGTCGAGCTCATTACGAGTGAGCAAGGCCTGCATATGTCGCCACGACGGATTACGGTGAGTACCGCGGGTATTGCTAAGATGATAAGAAAGCTAGCGGATGATAAGGTACGGTTTAACCTAGCGCTATCGCTACATGCTGCGGATGATGATAAGCGTAATGAGATCATGCCTATCAATGAGCAAAACGACCTAGAGACGTTGATCGATGCCATCGAGTACTTCTACACCGAGACGGGTAATAAGATCAGCTACGAGTATATCACCTTCCAAAACTACAACGACAGCATCGAAGACGCTAAGCTACTAGCCAAGCTCTGCAAGCGCTACCCTGTCAAGGTCAATATCATAGAGTACAATCCCATAGACGGTGCTCCATTTCTCAAGAGTGCAGAGCAGAATATAGATCGGTTTAGCAACTACCTTAAGAAGCAGGGTGTCACCGTGACCGTCCGCCGTAGTAGAGGCAAGGATATCGATGCTGCCTGCGGACAGCTGGCCAACAAAAGCTAACTACTACCCGCTAAATGCTTAGAAAGATCTATCTTAGGTCATAAATCATAGCATATGGCAATCCGACGACCCTTTAACTTACAGAAGTGGATAGATGAGCATCGAGATGAGCTCAAGCCACCGGTGGGTAATCGCAATCTATATAAGGATGCGGGCGACTATATCGTTATGATCGTCGCTGGCCCCAATGCTCGTAAAGACTACCACTATAATGAAACGGAGGAGTTATTCTACCAGATAGAAGGAGATATTACCGTGAGGATACAAGAAGACGGTCAGGCTGTCGATATCCCGATCAGAGAGGGTGAGATGTTTTTACTACCAGCCAAGACACCGCACTCGCCTATGCGATCAGCGGGTAGCATAGGCCTCGTCGTCGAGCTCAAGCGGGCCGCTGATATGCAAGATGGCTTGCTGTGGTTTTGTGATAACTGCAACACTAGGCTACACGAGAGTTACTTTCGCCTGACCAATATCGAGAAGGATTTCTTGCCGAGGTTTAAGGAGTACTATGCTAGTGATGAGATGCGTACCTGCCCTAAGTGCAGTACTGTCATGGAGGCAGATCAGCGATTCGTAGAGGACTGACCTCTAGCCCAAACCCTTGTAGATCGCAAGGGCGATACCCAGCACGATCATAAATGCCAGTAACCACAGCGGCCAGCCTATGTCTCGCTTCGCTGCCATTATCTAGTGGCGGTAACCATGTATTGATAAGATAGGGTCGTCGTGTCTATGGTGGCGACCGCAAAGCCAGCTGACTCCAGTAGGGTGGATACCTCTTGATACGAGAGTCTATCCTCCCCAGTCGGCACATCCGCCAGTGGTATGGGGTAGTCTTGCTTGTAGTCTAGAATTGTAAGTCGCCCCTCGTCTGATAATCCTTTGCGCAGTCGCTCCAGGTATCTTTTAGGCTCGTTGATAAAGGTGATGGTGTTAATGATCAGCACTATGTCGGCCTCACCATCTTTGAGATTGGGATTGTCTGTCGTACCTAGCCTCGTCTCGAAGTGAGACTGCATCTCGGCGGGTAGGTTGACCTTGATACCATTCATCAGATCTATGAGGTCTTGATCGATCTCTACGGCAATCACTCGCCTAGCCGCGTAGGCCAGCCTAAAGGCAAAGTAACCCGTACCTGCTCCGATATCTGCAACTGTCTTGTCGGCTATGTCGCCTAGGTGCTCGATCACCAGTGAGGGCTTCTGCCAGGCTGCCCTATTTCTATTGACGCTATTAAATGTTGATTCTTGGGGTATCTCAGCTAGAGACTGTGTGTCTTTGCAAGACATAAATAGACATAGGCACAGGCATACAGCTATTGTATACAGGTGCTTGCTGATCGGCCTTGACGTATAATTCACCTAGGCTGAAAAGCTAGTGCCACATCCGCATGTATCCGTAGCATTAGGGTTGCTAAAGGTAAACCCTCGGTTCTCTAGGCCATCTACCCAGTCGATCTCCATACCGATGAGGTAGATACCATGAGATTTCTCCATGAGTACCTTCATACCATTGAAGTCGTATACTTCGTCTTTATTATTAGACTCGTCAAAGCCTAGGATGTATTGAAAACCAGAGCAACCGCCACCCTTGACACCTATGCGTAATCCATAGTTATCGCCGATGTTTTGCTCCTCTTTTATTCTTACCAGTTGCTTAAATGCCGACTCCGTAATCTGTACGGGGGCTTTAGTAGTAGCTGTCATAGTGAGTAGTCTTCTTAGTTGACAAATGTAGTGTGAGTAAACAAGCTTATGGGCTCTATAGTTCGCTTGTACTTAAGGCATAAGTAGTACGCCATCCGCCATAAACTTGAGCTCTTTCTTAGGCTCCGTAATAGCTGCTATATCTTCGGCACTAGCACCTTCATCTTCTGCGTAGTGTTGTAGTTCCTCTACAGATGTCTCCTCCTCGTACGCTTTACCTCGTAAGATGACTTGCTTGCCAGAGCAGTCCTTGGGTAAGAAGAAGCCGTAGTCCTTAAACTTAACGAACATTTCCTGCTCTACACCAGCTTCTGTGATATTGATCCAGCAACCTTTGGCTTGGCAGACACTCTCTACGGTACCTTGCACCTTACCTTCGAATCCGCCTTCTGTCTGTACCTTGGCAACTAGGGCTGGATAAGCGATCGCACCGTCGGTGGTGATTACCTCTCCGTATGATTCATATTTGCCATCTTCTGTGGCGGCTACTGCTTCTGCGCTAGTGTTAGGTGCTGCTTGCTTACAACCGATGATCGCAAGGGATAGTGCCAGACTGGCTAAAACTAAGATTCTCATAATTGTTGTTTATTTACTACAAATGTAAGGATCAATTGACGACTGTGTAAGAGACTTTTGAATATGACAATGACATCAATTCTTACGCTGTACTTTTGTCGCTATGCAAAGTAGATGGACCCTTGAGCTTTTGTCGTGGTTGGTGATCATATTGGTTGCTGTATCAGTGATGGCACCTATATATTTAGACCTATCGTTGACCTTCCCGTACTACCTGTACAATGTGGTCTGCATTGCGGTCTTCTTGTATTTTACCAAGCATATATTTTTACTTCGTCATGCTGTCTTTAGTCATCGGCCTATCATCAAGTTTGTCTTGTTGCTGATATGCATCCCACTATTCTTGTACCTGATAGACGGGCACTACGAGGTGCAGCGTTACTTTGACGAAGACGAGCTCTACAGAGACCTGCAGGGTCTGGATGCAGATACCCAGATCGGCCTGAGTAAGTATATTCGGTACGAGGTTGTATTCTTTGCTGTGAGTGCTCTGATTGTGACGCTTATTTTTCCCATTAGGTTGATCGTCTCCGAGTGGAGGATACGTAACCGAGGTACGATTTAATTTGAATATTTGTTGACTAGTAGATACTAACGATTATGTCAGACACACTAAGTGAGTTTAATGCTTACCGCCAAAAGATGAATGACCGTATCCTCACACAGGATAACAAGATCATCAAGCGATTTTGGTCTTTAGATAACCAGACCTTTAAAGACGGAGCCCTATCGCTCAAGACCAAGGAACTACTCGGCCTAGTAGCTAGCATGGTCCTGCGGTGTGACGACTGTATAAAGTACCACCTCATTACTTGTCATGAGCATGGCGTGAGTACGGATGAGGTATATGAGGTCTTTAGCATAGGTACCCTTATCGGTGGGTCGATAGTCATACCACATACACGTCGAGCGGCTGAGTTCTGGGATGAGCTTAATGAGGCACAATAGCGGAGAAGGCTCGGAGCCGACATACGCGACGGTAGAAATAGCAGGGGAAGAACTATACCTTCTACCCGAAAAAGCGATCTACTGGCCTAGCCGCAGATGCTTATTCATAGCAGACCTACACCTCGGTAAGGTCAGTCACTTTCGTAAAAATGGTATCGCAGTACCGATGGAGGCCCAGCGTAACAACGAAGAAAAACTGCACTTGCTACTAGACAGTCTTGACGTGGCAGAGGTGGTCATCCTTGGTGACTTGTTTCATGCCGCTCACAATGCAGAGTGGCAGGTGGTGGAGCGACTGACTACCCGCTACCTCGATACTACATTTCACCTCGTGGAGGGCAACCATGATATCCTGGATATAGATCAGTACAGCTCTGCTCGGCTTATAGTACACACAGGGGTGTGGGAGCTCGGTCCTTTCTCTCTGTCGCATGAGCCACTGCCTACTACCCAAGGCTACAATCTCTGTGGGCACATACACCCTGGCGTCATACTGAGAGGACGTGGCCGTCAGCGATTGCGATTACCCTGCTTTTACCTCGATCATGCACAAGGTATACTGCCTGCTTTTGGTGCCTTTACAGGTCTCTACGTATTATCTGCCAAGGATGGAGGGCGAGTCTATGCGGTTACCGACGCTAGCATCCTCGATGTAAGTGTTAATAATTAGGCTTACCTAATTATTAAATTAAGGTCGATCGAAACAATCGTCTTGTGAGCTAGCCAGACTCGGGGCCTTGGCATTGATCTTGCCTATCTTTATATATCAACGAACGCATCGTTTTTAATCAAGAGTCAAAATAAAGGAAGCATGAGTGTAGTCGAGATGAAAGTGCCAGTAATAGGCGAGTCTGTGACAGAAGTAACCCTATCACAATGGCTGAAGGCCGATGGGGACTACGTAGAGTTAGATGAGCCCATTTGTGAGTTTGAGTCTGACAAGGCTACGCTAGAGTTTCCTGCAGAAGCTGCTGGTAAGATCGTTCACGTTGCTGCCGAGGGCGATGATCTTGAGATCGGGGCTCTAGTGGCTAAGATCGATACCAGCGCTGCACCGTCCAAGGCCAAGTCAGAACCTAGCTCTGAGCCAGAGAAGACTCAGGAGGCAGCGCCGGCACCTGCACCAACTGCAGCTCCGGCCTCTGATAGCTATGCCGCAGGCCACCCATCTCCAGCCGCAGCTAAGATTCTCCGCGAAAAGAATATCGACCCATCCACGGTCAATGGTACCGGTAAGGATGGCCGCATCACCAAGGAAGATGCAGAAAAGGCTAGTCCAGCAGCACCAGCGCGGCCAGCACCTAGTGGTGATACAGCGACAACTGCACCCGCACCTGAGGCTTTCAGTCGTGGTACTCGACGTGAGAAGATGAGTCGCATGCGTAGGACGATCGCCGGTCGTCTCGTATCTGCCAAAAACAATACCGCTATGCTCACCACCTTTAATGAGGTGGACCTTACAGAGGTAATGGCGCTGCGTAAGCGATACCAAGAGTACTTCGTCGAGAAGCACGGCGTCAAGCTCGGCTTTATGTCTCTATTCTCCAAAGCATGTGCTCAAGCACTCATGGAGATGCCAGCGGTCAATGCACAGATAGATGGCAATGAGATTATCTACCATGACTTCGTAGACATATCAGTAGCGATATCGACACCTACAGGTCTCGTCGTACCTCCTGTCAAGAACGTGGAGTCACTCGGCTTTCATGAGATCGAGCTTAAGATCAAAGAACTAGCGGGTAAGGCACGCGATGGTAAGTTGACCCTCGATGAGATGAGAGGAGGGACCTTTACCATTACCAATGGTGGTGTTTTCGGCTCGATGATGAGTACGCCAATCCTTAATGAACCACAGTCGGCTATACTCGGTATGCATACCATCCAGCAGCGACCGATGGCCATCGATGGTGAGGTTAAGATCAGACCTATGATGTATCTAGCACTCAGTTATGATCATAGGGTGATAGACGGTAGTACCAGTGTGACATTCCTAGTAAGGGTCAAGGAGCTACTGCAAGATCCTATGCGTCTCATGATGTCTATATAGACTATTAAAGTGTACAAATTACCAGTCCTACTACTCTTGCTATCTGCCTACCATGGCGTAGCACAGGATAAGATCAAAGGGATTACAATGGTAGCACCACCTCAAGAGTGGGAGGTGCCGCCCGTCGAGGGTCTAGAAGCGTTAAATACCGAGTGGGTGGGCATAGTGCCTTATGGTTTTATAAGACCAGGTAATGCCCAGGTGCAGTACAATCTGCCATGGCAGTGGTGGGGCGAACGTACGGATGGCGTGGAGGTAAGTGTGGACATGGCTCACCGTAATGGTATGAAGGTCATGCTCAAGCCGCAAGTCTACATGCCCGGCTCTTGGGTCGGCGACCTAGACTATGACACCGAAGAGGAGTGGTTGCAGTGGCAAGACAGCTATCGCACATTTATACTTGACTGGGCTCGCCTAGCCGACAGTCTACGAGTAGAGATCCTATGCATCGGTACGGAGTTTAAGATCACTCAACGTAAGCGGTCCGACTACTGGCGCCACCTCGTCGGTGAGGTCAGGGCAGTCTACGATGGCGAGCTTACCTACTCCGCTAACTGGGATAGCTACGAAGACTGCGTCATCTGGGACCTAGTGGACTATATCGGCATCAGCGCCTACTTTCCGCTATCGGACGACGTGACACCAGCCGTCAAGGACCTGCAAACTGAGTGGAGACCTATCGTCCGACAGTTATCACGATTTAGTAGTAAGTACGACCGGCCGATACTATTTACGGAGTATGGCTACATGTCCGTAGACGGGCCGGCTGGTAAGGCTTGGATCATCGAAAAAGAAAGGGACAAGCGAGCAATCAACCAACAGGCCCAGGCCAACGCTTATGATGCTTTACTATCGGTCTTCATAGATCGTGAATGGTGGGCCGGCGGCTTTTTATGGAAGTTCTTTCCTAATGACGAAGGCCACGAGGGTTACCCCGAGAAAGACTACTCGCCTCAAGACAAGCTCGCTGCCAGGGTGATCGCTAAGTGGTATGCGTACTGACTAGCGACTACCCGCCATCGAGACGATCTAGCCAATATTAATCGTATAGGTGTAGGAGCCACCACCTTCTTGTTTAGGTTTAGGGGCACTAGTACTTGGTGCTGCAGTAGGGGTGATGCGATACGTCATGGTATTCTTCTTCTTCTGCTTTACTACAGCCGGCGGGTTAAACGGTACTCGCACACTACGGTGAAAGATGACTTTGCTACCTCGTCCGCCACTGCCTGGCACTTCCCATCGCAAGAGCTTGGTCACTCGTAGGGCCTCTTGATCGTATCGTTTTCCTAGTGATTTAGCGATTTTAGCTCCTATTACCTTGCCTTTACTATTGATGTCGACACGTACCTCGACATACCCTTTCTTACGATCAGCGACCTCTACCTTGGGGTACTTAACTTGTGATTTGACAAAAGCTAACAAGGCCTTTTCACCACCGCTGTACACGGGTTTTGAGATAAACTTTCTGTTTTTCTTTTCGTAAGACATTCGATTATTTAGGTAGTTGGTAGGAGGCAGTTTCTAGCAGAGCGGCCTGCTTGTCGAGATCGCTCACAGCTTGTTTGTCTCTATTATAAAACCAATACCATACAGGAGCACTGATCAGGTAAGAAACGGTGAGCCATACGAGTAAGGTGTAGTTACTCTCATTGCCATAGATGAGTACCGCTAGTAGTAGCATGACCCAGGCAAACGATAGCGAGTATAGTATCAATAATGTATCGACGCGGTAACCCTTAGCGGCTAGGCCAGCTCTCAAGTAGCTAACGGATGCGGCAGCATGTTGCTTAGGCGACATGTCTGTACTCGGCTTCTTGATGCTTTTCATCAGTCGGTTGAGGGTCGATCGCCTGTAGACTACAAAGAGTACTACTAAAAATAGCGGTGCATGTAGCCAAGAACCTCCCTCCTGCACGTAGACGGCGGCTGATGCTAGGATGAGCGGTATCACGCATATAGCGATGGCTCTGTAGAAGGTAGATCGATAGCCTACTTCCTTACTCGTCTCCAGGAGTTGGTCGCAGAGACTCCTCAGAGCACCCAAGCGCTGATCTGCTGGTTCAGACAGCAGGGCTTCGTATTTTTTATAAAAAGGAGGTGAGTGTATGTTGTCCATTGCTGGCACAAAGATAAGCTCGATGTTTCGTACTTGTATTTTTATCGGTCGTCGAGGTAGAATCCTCGTGGACTGTGCTTATCAAGAATCCCTACTAGAGATATGATCGCTTAGAGCGATGTGGTCTATTCTCGCCTCAAGCGTAAGGTCAGCGTGACGATTTGTGCTATTCGTGAAAATTCGTGTCTGAGAAGTCGCACCGTCATCGGGGTATAACCGCGACGACTAACGTGGAAGTAAAGGCTACACTGACTA
>CAYMFD010000037.1:0-2646 GCA_964389475.1 uncultured Saprospiraceae bacterium | reverse complement strand
ATTCGTGAAAATTCGTGTCTAAGCAGCTCCACCTACTATCCGCCCGTATAAGGATAGGTGATACCGCGATAACTGATGATCCGGACGATCTGCTCACCATTGAGTTTATACTTGAGGCGGCTCTTGGCGGGCAGCTTACGATCGTTGACGTGTTGCCACTCTTGATGTACAACCTCTCCTACCAGATGACCACTGCCATCGTAGTATTCTATTCTGTCGATGACATCATCACTACTCTTGGTATTAGCTCGCTCGATGTAGGCTGTAGAGTGTGACCAAGATCGGTATACACCATCTTCGTCAAGGTCTAGTAAGGTTGCCTCGTAGCCCTGATCTTGTAGGCCGTGAGCTACAGCAGTGGCGTCGACCATACCACGGACGACTTGTACGAGGTCATGGTCTAGCATAGACCGTAGCGATGGCGCTGCCTCGGTACTGATCTGTATCTCTGAGGGGTGTAAGTACCGTTGTCCACTGTCCCTACTATCTAGGCTTATGCCACCGTCCCGCCATGCAGTGACATCGATTCGCTGCATGTTCATATTTTTCTTGCTCGTACTCTTATCTATGATCTGACATCGCATAGATAGTACGGCCTCCTGGGCCACACTGCTACTGATAGAGATCCAGCACAGGGCAACGACTCGCATCCACAGGCGCCAGTGGGTAGTTCTTTTATGATTTAGAATAGTCACTTTTTACTCTTTTTTAGGCTGCAGATAATCAGGGTAGCCCTTGTTGAGAAACCCAATATCTACTAGATAGACACATTTTTTTACAACGGCACTCATATTTTTTCAAAGTTTTTTTTCAGGATAAATGGCTTGCTTCTATGCACTTTATGTTTTGTCGACACTAAGCCTAGATCTAGTGTTTATGGGCTTAGTGTCGATTTTGAGTTCTAATTTTGATCTATCAACAAGAGAAATTTTGTCACTACTTAAACCAGGAGCAATGACGCTAACTACTCGACCCCTCACCACTTTATCATCTCAGACTACCCTACACTACAATCTACCGCCCAGCGATCTTACAGCCCGTACGCTGGCAATGGGAGAAGGCAAGCTGACCCACAATGGTGTATTGACGATCACTACAGGTCGCTTTACAGGGCGATCACCCAAGGACCGTTACATCGTACGTTGTAGCCAGTCACAAGACCTTGTTGACTGGGGAGCGATTAATCAGCCAGTATCTGCTGAGACATTTGACCAGCTCAAGGCTGGCATCATAGACCACCTCAGTGGTGGTGACGTGTACGTACAGGATGGTTATGCCTGTGCCGACCCTTCGTATAGTCTATCTGTGCGAGTAGTGGCTGAGAAGCCCTGGTCAGCAATGTTTGCCCACAACATGTTTAACCGACCATCAGATGCGGAGCTAGCGACCCTGCCGTCTGGCTGGCAAGTATACTGTGCTCCCGGCTATCATGCTCCTGCGGGTACAGCGGGTCTAGGTAGTACAAACTTCTCTATCATCTCATTCGAGCATAAGGAGATCATAATCGGTGGTACAGGCTATACGGGTGAGATCAAGAAAGGTATTTTCAGCGTACTTAACCTACTACTACCTACGGAGCGACAGGTGCTACCGATGCACTGCTCTGCTAATGTTGGTAGTAGCGGTGATACGGCTTTGTTTTTTGGACTGTCTGGTACAGGTAAGACTACGCTATCGACTGACGCAGATCGCCAGCTAGTAGGTGACGATGAGCATGGTTGGTCTGATCGGGGTGTCTTTAATTTTGAGGGTGGTTGCTATGCTAAATGCATCAATCTCTCTGCTGATAAGGAGCCTGAGATCTTCCAGGCCATTAAGCCGGGAGCCCTGCTTGAGAATGTAGTGATGGATGACCAAGGGGTAGTCGATTATGACGATACTTCCATCACGCAGAATACTAGGGTGTCTTATCCTATCCACCACATTGACAATATACGCCAGCCTAGCACGGGTGGTATACCTCGCAATATCTTCTTCCTTACGTGTGATGCATTCGGGGTCTTACCGCCCATCAGTCGTCTGACGCGTGATCAAGCGATGTACCACTTCCTATCAGGCTATACGGCCAAGGTCGCTGGTACAGAAGATGGTGTCAAGGAGCCAACGGCTACCTTCTCGTCCGGGTTCGGTGCACCATTCTTACCACTACATCCTACAGCATATGCTGAGATGCTAGGTGATAAGATGGACCAGCACGAGACTAAGGTCTGGCTAGTCAATACAGGCTGGATAGGTGGTGGTTATGGTCTAGGCAGTCGTATAAAGCTTAAGTATACCCGTGCCATGATCAATGCTGCTCTCAAGGGTCATCTTGATAATGTGCAGTTCGTCACGATCGAGCCATTCGGCTTACAGATACCTACATTCTGCCCACACGTACCTATCGATATACTCAACCCACGTAGCACATGGCTAGACCAGAGTGCCTACATGGATAAAGCTAATTATCTGGCAACCCTCTTTGCTGACAACTTCGAGCAGTACGAGCAGGCGGCTAGTCCCGGCGTCAGAGCCGCTGCCCCGCACATACTAGAGTATGCCTAGGTAGTATAAGATTGATTGTTTAGTTTATGAATGGGCCCAAGATGAGAAGTCATGTTGGGCCATTTTTATGCCTGTATGTGTCGAGTGTTTTCGCAAACTAAA
>CAYMFD010000036.1:0-30228 GCA_964389475.1 uncultured Saprospiraceae bacterium | reverse complement strand
GTGTGACAAAGACGAAGTGCTGACCGGTGGCAAGACCATCCCTTTAAACAATAAGAAGAGGCTCTACCAGAGGGCTGGTGCCATCAACCACCTATACAAAAAGTACAAGGCCAATGGCATACAGCACCAGCGGGCTATCGTGATCCACGTCGATAGTAGGAGCAAGTCTCATGAGCAGGACGTATTCTTCTACTACCACGAAAAGAGCAAGACTGGTCGTAATATGGCTAAGACCATGCAAGACGTATTTAAGCGTAAGTACGACAAGTACCAGAAAGGACGCGGCTACAAGGGCACCGTCAAGCATCGTAACCTACACATGCTCAGAGCTACATCTACGCCGACTGTATTCGTAGAGCTGGCCAATATCCGCAACAAGAACGACCATCGCCGTCTCCTACCCGAAAGCAACCGTCAAGCCCTGGCCAACTGGCTATTTGAGGGATTGACTGGTGTAGAGATGTAGGGGTTCCTGCTCTACTAGAAGCTCTTTATGATAGCTTCGAAGCTATCTGCCTTAAGGCTAGCTCCACCCACAAGGCCACCATCGACATCTGGCTGAGAGAATATCTCCTGGGCATTAGCCGGTTTGACACTACCTCCGTAAAGGATCGCCACATTGTCAGCGACAGTATCACCATACTTACTAGCGAGCAATGCTCTCAGTGCCTTGTGCATATCTTGCGCTTGTGCTGGTGAGGCCGTCTCACCTGTACCTATCGCCCATATCGGCTCATATGCGATAACGATATCCGCCATCTGTTCTGCCGTGAGATGAAAGAGTCCTGCCTCGATCTGTGCAGAAACATGCTCTACATGCGTACCTGCCTGACGTATGGCTAATGGTTCGCCCACACAAAAGATCACATTGAGTCCAGCAGCTAAGGCGGTATCGGTCTTAGCAGCAAGTAGGGCATCACCCTCATCGAAGTACTGTCTCCGCTCACTATGACCGAGTATGACATAGTCGCATCCGGCATCCTTGCACATCTCTGCGCTGAGCTCGCCCGTGTAAGCACCACTTACTGCCTGATGACAATTCTGCGCTGCTACATGCACTCGCGGATTATCAGCTACTGCTGCTACGGCGCCGACGATGTGTATGCTAGGTACACCCATGATGACAGTGACATCTGTCGGCACGTCTACTGCAGCTATTGCTGTTGCGAGGTCATGAGCTGGCTGTGATAAGAGATTCATCTTCCAGTTACCAGATGCTATTTGTGGTCGTGCCATAGTTGTCTTTTTGATTTAAAATGGGTGTAGAATAAAATATTCTAAGCTTGGGCGAAGCTAGTAAAAACTACCTACTGAAGCGATCTATATTGCTTACAACGCAGGATCTGCTCTGTAGGAAAGTCACTATTGTAGAAGTAACCTATGCGGACGAGGGCTCCTAGGTCTGTATAGAAGTATACCAGCCTGCACCTCGATCGACGAAAAAAGGCTCTCGGCACGAAGTCCGCCACCCATACCTGTTCTACCCCATATTTACGGGCGAGTAGGCTCTTAGGACCAGCAACACGGATAGGCACATGCCTTGATTCGTAGGCGACAGACTTGATCGTCTCCGCCATATCAAAGGCCCTATCCTCCCCTGCTAGCTCTACACGTACAGTAACGTCCTGGTAGGAGTTATTGATCCGATAGTCGTAACTATACCAGGCGTGACCAGTATCGCCATTGAAACTATAGCCATTAACAGACTGGTCGAAATACTCGATACCTGCCTGCCTCAGCTCGGCTTCTATAAACTTTGGTAAGATTTGTGCATCCACTAAGGAGGTCATCTGCACAAGTAGTAGCAGTATTATGATCCTAAGGTTTATTTGTCCCATTAACCCAAAAGTATGCGAAATATGAAAACTTACACACTCTCCGTCCTTGCGCTTTTAGGCATAGGCCTAGTTTTACTGAGCGGCTGCCAGGAAGATACCAGCGCCAAGTGGAAAAAAGGCGACCATCTAGACGTCAATGCTGTGACTGCAGTCGCTATGATTACCAAGAATCCAGAGATTGTCGTTCTTGATGTACGAACACCTGCAGAAACGACGCTAGGCAAGCTAGATCAGGCCCGAGAGATTGACTTTCACAGTGATGACTTCGAAAAAGAACTCGCCACCCTAGAGAAGACGGTTCCTTACCTAGTCTACTGTCGCTCAGGGTCTAGATCATCGCAAGCCGCGGCTATGATGAAGAAGCTAAACTTCGATGCTGTGTATAATTGTGATGATGGGTATGATTCTATTGCCAAAGCTCAAAGCAGCAAAAACTAGGGAGATAGCGAGATATTAATATCTTCGCTATATATAAACAACCTTACATAATTAACAAGACTAACAACATGAAGAAGTTGCAATCCCTAATAATGGCCGCAGCACTTAGCGTGTGCATTACCACTGCCCTATCAGCACAGAAACAAATCGTATGGTTCGACGCTGGACTACGTGTCATGGGAGGAGCAGGAGCCATGTTTAACAGCTCAATTGCCGACAATCCCCTCGTAGACTACGATCTAGCACTGACCAATTCATTCGGTATAGGGGGTCGTATCGGGATCAACAAAGCATACTCTGGCCTATCGCTAGAGGCGATGTACAACCAGTTCGGCACTACTTACGAGTACGATGGCGGCCTTACCAATGGAGAAGCGACATGGCAGTCACTTGATGTCTACGCCTTGTTTCGCAATGCCAAAAATCTAGGATACTTTGAGATCGGGCCTAAGGTATCGTTCTTAGAAGAGGCGACTGATGGACGTGGTGGTAACGCTACGCCTAACTACGCATCAACTAACATCGGTGCTGCTCTGGGCTTTGGTGCTTACGTACTCGGTACTGAGGGAGCATTTAGTGCGACGTTAGGACTACGATTTGAGTATGGTATCACCAACTACGTCAACGAAGATGCGCCAGAAGGATACAACCTTAGCGGTGCGATCTACACGACGGATAACGGTACGATAGGCGATGGTGGTAGCGACCACCCAATTTTCGTCGGTATCGTATTTGAGGCTAACTTCGGTATAGGCTACGTCGGTGTTGCTCAGTGCGGTGCTCGTAGCAAGTTCATGATGTTTTAATCGAGTATAGGTATACTACATTATCCTATTAAAGATACAAAAAGCACTTTTCGATAATCGGAAGGTGCTTTTTTTGTTAGGTAGTCCATGTTCTGCCTTCACTTTAGACTTTTGGTTCTGTGTTGCCGGATCTACTAAGTAAGAAAAAGGTCCACCAATAGTAGCTTAATGGTATAAATTGAGACACCGTAGACTTTATCTCCTAAGCGATGTCGTACCTTGTAGGCTCTACTCTGTAAAAGAAACACATACCCAATGTTCACACTATCCAAGAAAGTAATTGCTATCACTGGTGGAGGCGGAGCTTTAGCATCGGTCATGTCTACCGGCCTGGCCTCTATGGGAGCTACCATCATCAGTCTAGATCGTAATATCGACGCCGCGAGACAAGTGGTGTCTACCCTACCGCAGGGCAAACATGCAGCCTACCCCTGTGATGTTTTAGACAAAGACGCATTCGAAAAAGTGATGGAGACTATCGTCAATGATCATGGCCGTATCGACATCTTGATCAATGCTGCTGGAGGCAATATGTCGGGTGCCACCATAGGGCCTGATCAGAACTACCACGACATCGAGATCGAACACCTCAATAAGGTCATGCAGCTCAATGTACAAGGGACTATGATACCTGCCAGTGTGGTGTCCAAAATCATGATACAGCAAGGACATGGACATATCATCAATATCTCCTCAATGTCAGCCCAGCAACCACTTACCAGAGTGGTCGGCTACTCTGCTAGCAAAGCTGCGATTGACAACTTTACTAAGTGGCTGTCTGTGGAGTTGGCGTCCAAGCATGGCGAAAGCTTCAGAGTCAATGCGATTGCTCCAGGCTTCTTTATCGGCGAGCAAAATCGGCGCTTGCTATTAGAAGAAGATGGCAGCCTCACCGCCCGTGGCCATACCATCATATCGCAGACCCCTATGGGACGATTTGGTGATGCAGAGGAGCTAGTAGGAACGATGGTATGGCTATGCAGCGACGCCTCTCGATTCGTGACAGGGACCATCATCCCAGTAGATGGTGGCTTTAGTGCATTTAGTGGCGTATAGGATCAATCGAAAACATGAAACACTTAGAACAAACATGGCGCTGGTACGGGCCCAACGATCCCGTCAGCCTCGCAGATATACGACAAGCAGGAGCCACCGGTCTCGTACATGCCCTCCATCATGTACCTAATGGCGAAGTCTGGACGGTAGCCGACATCCAACAACGAAAGCAGGTCATCCAAGAGGCTGGACTAGTTTGGTCTGTCGTCGAGAGCCTACCCGTCAGTGAGGATATCAAGAAGCGGACCGGTGACTACGTACGACACCTCGATAACTACAAGCAGTCGCTGAGCAATCTAGCAGCCTGTGGTATCACCACGATCACTTACAACTTCATGCCTGTCCTAGACTGGACGCGGACCGACCTAGAGCGAAAGATGCCAGATGGCAGTACGGCGCTGTATTTTGACCAGGTAGCTTTTGCGGCATTTGAGCTGTACCTACTGGAGCGACCCGGCGCTGATACTCGCTATGACGATGAGACCAAAGCAGCCGCTAGGCACTACATCGATCACGCAAGCGAAGCCGAAAAATCAACGCTAATCCGTAATATCATAGCTGGACTACCTGGTGCCGAAGAAGGATATACGCTAGAGCAATTTAACGCTGTCCTGGCTACCTACGATGATATCGATGCCGATAAGCTACGAGAGCACCTCGTCTTGTTTTTACGGGAGGTATGTCCTGTGGCCGATGAGGTAGGGGCTCACCTAGTCATCCATCCCGACGACCCACCCTACCCGATCCTAGGATTACCCCGCGTGGTAAGTACCGCCGCTGATATGGACTACATCTTTGGTCAGGTACCTAATGCGAGTAATGGGCTTTGCTTTTGTACGGGATCGTTTGGCGTGCGAGCTGACAATGATCTCCCTTCTATGGTACGGGCCTACGGCGACCGCATACACTTCGTGCACCTGCGGGCTACTACGAGGGATACTGCTGGTAACTTTTACGAGGCCGATCACTTGACGGGCGACGTCGATATGTACAGTGTGATGCGAGAGCTATGTGTCTTGCAGCAAGGCAGAGATATTACCATACCCTTCCGCCCTGATCATGGGCACAAGATGCTCGACGACCTCACCAAAAAGACAAACCCAGGTTACTCCGCTATCGGTCGATTGCGAGGTCTGGCTGAGTTGAGGGGACTCGAGGCTGGGATATTGGGTGGTATGGCAGATAATTAATAAGTGCTATAACACCAAAAAAAACGAGCGAAAGACTAATATGTCATTCGCTCGTTTCTTTTTGGACAAGTGGGTTTGTAGAGAATCACATGTAAAAAACTACTACCCCTACTCCATCTCCGTAGGCGCGAATCCGTCCATATCGCCGTAGTCTAGGTTTTCACCGCACATACCCCATATGAAGCTATAGTTACTCGTACCGGCACCACAGTGCATAGACCATGGCGGTGAGATGACGGCTTGTTCGTTGGCCATCCAAACGCCACGAGTCTCTTTTTGCTGGCCCATGAAGTGGCATACTGCCTGTCCCTCTGGTACATCAAAGTAGAGGTAGACCTCCATCCTGCGATCATGGATATGTGCTGGCATCGTATTCCACACGCATCCCTCTTGCAGCTCTGTCATACCCATCTGCAGCTGGCAGGTCTCGACGACGGTATTGACGATGAGCTTGCGTATGGTACGAGCATTGGAGGTTTGCGTTGAGCCGAGCTCGACGACCTCTGCCATATCACGAGTGACATGCTTGGTCGGGTAAGCGTGATGCGCCGTTGCACTATTGATGTAAAACTTTGCTGGAGAGTTAGCGTCTGCGCTTGCGAAGCTCACTTGCTTAGCACCACGACCTATGTAGAGAGCCTCCTTGTTAGCGATCTCATACGCCGTACCATCTACGACGATAGTACCCTTGCTACCCACGTTGACAACTCCCAATTCCCGACGCTGTAGGAAAAAATCAGCCTTAAGCGGATCGATCGTCTCTAGTGTCACCGCGCCTGACACAGGCATCACGCCACCTGCGATATAGCGATCATAGTGAGTGTAGGTAATGTTGATTTCGTTTTTGGCAAAAACAGTCGGTATCAGAAAGTCCTTGCGTATGCGCTGTGTATCGAAGGTCTTGAAGTCATCAGGATTGGTGGTATATCGTACGTCGTAGTTCATGATTTAGTTTTTATATGGTATTGAGTATGCTTGATCTCTAAAGAAAATTAAAGCCTGCCTATCTACTTAACGGGCCATCCAGCCGCCATCTACCGTCAGGATGTGGCCATTGACATAGTCAGACGCTGGTGATGCTAAATATACACAGGCACCGGCTAAGTCTTCGGGATTGCCCCATCGTCCTGCTGGTATCCTAGCGAGTATGCTGGTAGATCGTTCTGGGTTGTCTTGCAGCGCTTGGGTATTGTCCGTCTTGATGTAGCCAGGAGCGATCGCATTGACCTGGACATTATGCTGGCCCCACTCATTGGCAAGCGCCTTGGTGAGCTGGGCGATACCGCCCTTACTCGCCGCATACCCTGGTACGGTAATCCCGCCTTGGAAAGACAGGAGGCTGGCCGTAAATATGATCTTACCACCACCACGCTTTAACATACTAGCACCGATCGCTTTGCTGATGACAAACTGTGCATTGAGATTGACCTCGATCACATGATCCCAATATTCGTCAGGATGTTCGTGAGCTGGTTTACGACGTATCGTACCGGCATTATTGACCAGTATATCGATAGTATGCGCCTTCTGTAGAGCATCCAAGAAGCCATGTACAGCTCCTCTATCGCTAAAGTCACACTGATAGGCGGTGAACTGCTGGCCCAGGGCCTCTACTTCTTTTGCAACGCCGCTACCCTCTAGCTCTAGCGATGCACTCACACCCACTATATCCGCTCCTGCCTTTGCCAGACCGATAGCCAGCGCCATACCTATCCCCCGCTTGCATCCGGTCACGAGTGCTGTCTTTCCTGAGAGGTCGAATGGAGTCTGCGTCATCTTGTTGTTCGTTTTTTGAAACTGTATGGGAAAGGTAAGTACTACTTGACGATCTGCATAATGGGTAGAGGCTAGACCTATGAAAAAGTAAGACCTCGGTGCTACACGTAATAAAACCGTACATTTACACGTACAACTAATTGTCTATGGATAAGAAATTAACGCTAAGCCTTAACCAGCAAGCCATTGAAAAGGCAAAAAACTATGCAAGGCTCCACAAAACCAGTTTATCAAGACTCATAGAGGCATACTTTAATTCACTGACAGCAGATAGCGATAATGAGGATAAAGTACTACCTACGACTCCCTTGGTGGACAGTTTATGCGGAATCATTACACTGCCCCCTGACTTCGATTACAAGGAAGCAAGATCACAGTACCTCAATGAGAAGCATAAATGAGGCGGATACTAGTCGATACCAATGTAATCATAGATCTACTTGCCAAACGCGAACCTTTTGATATCGCTAGTCGAAGCTTATTTTCATTGGCAGACATGGGTGAAGAAGAGTTAGTCACGTCAAGCTTGAGTCTTGTAAATACTCACTACATCCTGCATGACGTGATGAAGATCAAGGAAGCTCGATCAGTAATCGGAAAGTTTAAGGTACTTGTCAAAACGCATGCTCTCACTGACAAAATCGTAGAACTTGCGCTGAATGACTACGCATTCAAAGACTTCGAGGACGCCATTCAGTATTACACTGCGCTAGAATCAAAGTGCGAACTGATCGTCACAAGAAATACAAAGGACTTTAAGACGGCAAAAATTCCAACTTTCACACCACAAGAATACTTAGCTAAACGAGAAGCGAAGTAAAAACGACTGATACCAAGTAAAGGCACTTACTTACTTTAGAGAAAACAATGACGTCAAGATCGAAGAGGTAATTACAACTTAGCACTCTACATAATTAGGTAGCTGGCAGGACCATTGTCAAGCCCATAAGGCCTTATGTCACTGTCTTTCTGGTAGTTGAAATATTTGCCTGGGTTACCCTTGTAGTGAATGTGAAGTGGTACAAACAGCCTGCAACCATTTCACCTCCTCCAGCAAAATGAGTACCTTTCTGACTAGCAATAAAAACTAGACATCCAGAATAGCTATGAAGTACTTGATGACTTTGTTAATACCCTTGCTGATGTACCAATGTCAGCCGCCCTCCACTAGTCAAAAAAATGAATCCAAAGAAGTCAAGCCCACTAATACGGAAGAGGTAGACAAGGTCGCTACGAAGTTTATCAATGACCTAGCAAAGACACCCTATGTCGACGATGCAATACCGAGGTCGCTGACTGCTGACGGTGCTCTCGAGACGACAACGTCGAGCAAGTGGACGAGCGGGTTCTATCCTGGTACGCTGTGGTATCTATATGGTCATACCAAAGACGATCGCTTGCTCTCAGCCGCTACCCAATGGCTAACGACGCTGGAGAAAGAAAAGCTAGACAGTACCACACATGATGTGGGGTTCAAGGTATTCTGCAGCTATGGGACAGCATGGAGACTTACGGGCAGAGAGGACTATAAAGACGTCGTAGTAGCTGCCGCGAATTCTCTAAGTAGCCGATACTCTCCTGTGGTCAAAGCTATACGATCATGGGACCACCACGACCACGTATGGGACTACCCTGTCATCATTGACAATATGATGAACCTCGAATTGCTATTCGAAGCTGCGTCAGCGAGTGATAACCAACATCTTTATGATGTAGCTGTCAACCATGCTAATACGACGCTTGCCAATCACTTCAGAGAAGACCATAGCACGTATCACGTATTGGGCTATGACCCTAATACTGGCGCTGTAACCGCAAAGAACACCCACCAAGGCCATAGTCACGAGAGTGCCTGGAGTCGTGGGCAGGCATGGGGCCTTTACGGCTACACCATGGCTTACCGATATACCAAGGACCAGAAATACCTCGACAAGGCCAATGCCATCGCAGCTTACATCATCAACCACCCTAATCAACCGGCCGACGCCATCCCTTACTGGGACTACGATGCCCCCAACATACCGGACGAACTACGTGATGTATCTGCCGCATCTGTGACCGCATCGGCTCTCTACGAGTTGCAAGGCTTTAACGAAGAGCAAGCCGCGGAGTACGTAAGGTTCGCTGACAAGATCATAAACAGCTTATCGCAAGAGGCTTACCAAACCGATGCGGTGCCCTTCTACCTAGACCACAGCGTCGGCAGTATACCGGGCAATTTTGAGATAGACGTGCCGATCAGCTATGCCGACTATTACTACGTAGAAGCCCTACTTCGCCAACAACAACTTTAAACTACCTCAGTCTGATGATAAAAAGAATCCTCATCGCTCTCGCCTGCCTGCTACCGTCTATCGCCATCATAGGTCAGACGAGCAAGACGCTAATCAATGCGAACTGGCAGTACTACGAAACACCGTCGGCCACTCCGCCAACCGAAAGCAACAGTGCTACGACGGTCGACCTACCCCACTCATGGAATGCTACGGATGCGGTAGACGCTACACCAGGCTATCGCAGAGGCACCAGCTGGTACGTCAAAGACCTCGACATCACGGCCACGTCTGATGAACGCATCTTCCTATATGTAGAAGGTGCTAACATCACATCAGAAATATGGCTAAATGACCAAAAGATAGGCGGCCACGTCGGTGGCTATCTGGGCTACGAGGTGGAGATGACAGAAAAGCTACAGCAGGGCTCCAACAAACTCGCCATCCGTGTCGACAATAGTATCGACCGATCCATCATCCCGTCGCAGAAGTCGGACTTCTTCGTCTACGGCGGTATCACGCGAGATGTCTACTTACTACGATCACATAAGACGCGTATCAGCCACTGCCTCATCAGTACACCTAATGTGTCACAGTCAGCCGCTACGACTAGCCTAGACCTAGAGGTAGATGGCCCGACTACCAAAAACTATCAAGTACGTACTACGATCTCAAGTGATGGCGTAGAGGTCGTGAACACCGCACAGCAAGTAGACAACAAAAGCCTAAAGATCAACCTACCACCTATCGACCAGCCTAAGCTATGGAGTCCGGATCGACCGCACCTATACGACTGTCGGATAGATCTCATGGATGGTGATCGACTCGTCGACACCTACACTCATAAGGTGGGCTATCGGTATTATCGATTTGAGCCCAATGGCGCATTCTACCTCAATGGCGAACGACTCAAACTACGAGGTACCCACCGCCACGAGGAGCATGCGGGCTACGGACCAGCGGTACCAGATAGCCTCCACTATACCGATATGGCCCAGGTCAAGGAAATGGGAGCTAACTTCATACGTCTAGCCCACTACCCACAAGACCCCACTGTCTACCGTGCCTGCGATGAGCTGGGCTTGATCGTCTGGGATGAGCTACCCTGGTGTAGAGGCGGTGTAGGAGATGAGGCCTGGCAGGCCAATACGACCCGACTCCTCAAGCAACAAATCCTACAGAACTATAATCACGCAAGCGTCCTATTCTGGTCACTAGGTAATGAGATGTACTGGCTACCTGACTACGACGACGGTGATAATCGCGACAAAATCAGCACCTACCTACAATCCTTACACGACCTTACCAAGGAGCTAGACCCACAACGATACACGGCGGTACGTAAGTACTATGCTGGATCAGATATCGTCGATGTATTCTCCCCATCGATCTGGTCGGGATGGTACGCCGGTGCATACACCAACTACGAAGCTACCCTGACCGAAAACAGGATGAAGTACCAGCGGTTTCTGCACATGGAGTACGGCGGTAGTAGCCACGTAGGCCGGCATGTCGAAGTGCCTGTCGCTGACCTCCAAGGCCTCGATGGTAGCAATTGGGCAGAGGTCGTACACCAGTCACAGATCGTAAGTATCGCCAAGTCTGGGGACTGGACGGAGAGCTACATGGTCGACCTGTTTGACTGGTATCTCCACATCAGCGAAAACACGGACTGGTTCGCTGGTAGTGCACAGTGGGCATTTAAGGACTTCGGTACGCCGTTACGACCAGAGAACAGTATCCCATACATGAATCAAAAAGGCTTGATAGATCGGGCAGGAAAACCCAAGGACAGCTACTACGTGTTTAAGAGCTACTGGTCCACCGATCCATTCGTATGGATAGAGTCGCCGACATGGACGCATAGATTTGGCAGTAAGGGAGACACCCTACAGCAGTGCATCTACAGTAATGCTGGCGAGGTAGAGCTATTCGTCAATGGTCGATCACTCGGTAAAAAATCACGGAATAGTACCGCCTTCCCTGCGCAGGGACTGTCGTGGGCCGTCGTATTTGATGAGGGCAGCAACTCCCTAGAGGCCGTCGCCTATATCGATGGGAAAGTAGTCGACAAAGCGAGCCACCCTATCACTTATCAAGCGCCAGACTGGGGTAAGCCCAATAAAATAGTGCTGAGTGCCGAGAGCATGGAAGATGACCACTACCTTGTCACAGCAATGATGACAGATCAAGACGGTCAGAGAGTCTTTGACTATGAGGAACGCGTATACTTTGACCTAAGTGGGTCCGGTGAGCTAATCGTAAATCTCGGCACACCTACGGGCAGCCAGACCATCGACTTTGCCAACGGCATCGCCAAGATCAAAGTCAAGACAGCCGGAGCACCCTGTACTATTGAGGCCAGAAATCAGAACTTTAAAGGATCATACCTGACCATCACACCATGAGAATACTAAGCATCGTCACCGCCACTCTCGCCCTGTTATGCACAGGATGCAAACAAGCACCGCCTCCTAGTCCGAGTGAAACGACAAGTGAGACATCGAACCAGGCCATCCTACGTGTGCATCAAGCAGGCTACGATGAGGAGACGACTAACCGAGCGGCTGACCAATACGTAGCCGTCGACACGCTGACCCTACCCACTGACCTAGACCCTAAGCGCCAATACCTGATGTACGAGGGGCCAGTGCTAGAGAATGACGTCGTCGCCTACCGTATCTACGCGGATAGTCGGCATCGTGTAGATATATTCGGCAAGTCCGTCCCTGACCTGGTTATGGATACGGTCGGCTGGCACTACCACGACGTGATGGGGTGGGGTTCTGATATACTAAAAGTAGGTAATTCTCTAGGCATGGGCAGTCCTGCGATCTACTACGCGGATAGCGTCTATACCCTGAGTAATGATCTTAGAAAGACCGTAGCCAGCTACAGCGATGGGGACGAGACGGGATTCGTCATGACCCTCCACGACCTGCACATAGGCCCAGATACCTTTACGATCGAGCACACCTGGACGATCGGTGGCGGCAGATCTCATGCGCTTACGCAGCTAGAAGTCATCAAAGGTCAACTACCCGCTGGAGCTCGATTCTGCGCAGGTATTGTTAGGCACTTGGACGACCATCATACGGCTAGCAATGACCAACGCAAAGTACTATACACTTATGGTAAGCAGAGTTATCACGGCCACGACATGGGGATGGCCATCGTAGTCGACAAGGGTATCACTACGACATACCTCGATCACGAACTGAGCCACATCTGGCTATTTGACACCGACCTCCAGGCAGCTTCTTACGAGATCGCTGCAGCATGGGAGCTAGACTTACAGCAGGTCAAATCACAAGCAGACTTTGAGAGCTTAATCTTACAGTAAACCTTACGCCACATTCACACATGAAAAACAACCCGATCGTCGATGATAACTTCTTGCTAGAGAGCCCTGCTGCCCAGAGCCTCTACCACGTGTATGCGTCTGACAATCCGATCATAGACTACCATAATCACCTCCCACCAAAAGAGGTAGCAGAAAATCGACAATACGACAGTATCAGCGCTGTATGGCTGGCTGGTGACCACTACAAGTGGAGAGCCATGCGTACCCACGGTGTAGACGAGCACTACATTACGGGCAAGGCTAGCGATAAGGAGAAATTCGTCAAGTGGGCGGAGACGGTACCCTACACGATGCGTAACCCCCTCTATCACTGGACACATCTAGAGCTCAGCCGATACTTCGGCATCAACGAACTACTCAATGGAGACAATGCCGCAGCGATCTACGAGCATACCAATGCTGCACTACAGGCGCATGACTACTCAGCGAGGGGCTTACTAGGTAAGATGAATGTTGAGGTCATCTGCACCACCGATGATCCACTCGATGATCTCAACTACCACCAAGCGTATGCGGCAGAGCAACTGGAGATGGAGATGCGACCGTCCTACCGTCCCGACAAAGCGCTACTCTTAGATGGTGACCACTATGTAGACTACATCAAGCAACTAGGCATCATCACAGGGGCTAGTATAGAAACCTACGACGACCTCCTCACCGCAATGATCGATCGGATCGACTACTTTCACAAGCACGGGTGCAGAGTGTGTGATCATGGGATCAACCAGATCAACTATGCCGAGGGCAGTAGCAGCGAGATACAGCAGGCCATCACCAAAGCCTTGAATGGCAGCAGCGTAACAGCAGACGAGATAGCCATCTATCAGAGTCAGCTACTCGTCGACCTGTGCCATGCCTATCACCAGCGAGGCTGGGTCCAGCAGTTTCACCTAGGAGCACTACGCAATAACAACAAGCGCATGCTCGCAACACTTGGCCCTGACACAGGCTGGGATAGCATCGGCGACTACGAGCAGGCACGAGGCCTATCTGGCTTACTCAATCGGCTAGACAGCACTGACCAGCTTACCAAGACGATCATCTACAACCTCAACCCTAGGGACAACGAGGTATTCGCCAGTATGATAGGCAACTTCAATGATGGCACCGTGGCCGGCAAGGTACAGTGGGGCTCTGGCTGGTGGTTCCTCGATCAGCTAGATGGTATGGAAAAGCAAATCAATACGCTGAGTAACATCGGCCTCATCAGCCACTTTATCGGGATGTTGACGGACAGCCGCTCCTTCTTGAGCTTCCCTAGACACGAGTACTTCCGTCGACTACTCTGCAACCTATTCGGTGAGGATATACGACGAGGCTTACTACCTCATGACCTCCCGTGGATAGGCGACATGATCAGGGATATCTGCTATGGTAATGCAAAGGCCTACTTTCCTTTTGAAAAGCAACATTTAGTATGAAGCGATCTCGCACCTTGACATACACCAAAGTACGGCGCAGTGCCTTACAGGCCATTGCAAGCACAGGGTCACTGCTGAGAGTAACGGTTGTCGTGCTAGCAGCGCTACTAGTAGGCAGTGGATGCAGTACAGACGCAAGCACTGGCAACTCCCTCAAGCTAGCCCATGGTATGAGTACCGATCATCCGGTACACCTAGGCATGGTCTACATGGCAGACTACGTCGACAGCATCTCGGCGGGGCAGCTGCAGCTCGAGATATACCCAAGCCAGCAACTCGGAGGAGAACGGCAGTTGTTAGAATTGCTACAGATCGGCTCACTCGCCATGACCAAGGTGTCTGCGTCCGTGATGGAGAACTTTGCGCCTAAGATGAAGGTCATGAGCCTACCCTATCTTTTCAGAGGCAGAGAGCATGTATACGCTTTTCAAGACAGTCCGCTGGGTCGGCAAATGCTGGAAGACGGCAGCGACTTCTGGTTGCGAGGCCTCACCTACTTCGATGCAGGACAGCGGTCATTCTATACCAAGGATAGGCCCGTGAAGACTCCCGCCGACCTCAAAGGACTGAAAATACGTGTGATGGAGAGTCAGACCGCCATGCAGATGGTCAAGTCCTTAGGTGGAGCTCCGACGCCTATCTCCTATGGCGAACTCTACACCGCCTTGCAGCAAGGTATCGTAGATGGCGCTGAGAACAATCCACCGAGCTTCTACACGAGCAGGCACTACGAGGTCTGCAAGCACTACACCCTCAATGAGCATACCTCCGTACCCGACCTTCTTATTATAAGTACCGTCATCTGGGACCGCCTGACTGAGCAGGAGCGAAAGTGGCTACAGCATGCTGCCGATGCTGCCAAGCAAGAACAACGCAGACTTTGGATAGCTGCTGAAAACGAGGCTCTAGAGGCCGTACAAAAAGCTGGTGTACAGATCTATCGACCAGACAAGGCGACCTTCTACACCAAGACAGCAGGACTACTGACCGCTTACAAGGACCAGCCAGCGATATACAACCTCATCCAGCAAATCCAAAATATAGAAGACTGATGGCCACACTGGACAAAATACTACAATACCTCCTCATCACCCTCATGGCAGTCATGACGATCGACGTCTTGTGGGGAGTATTTACCCGTTATGCCCTAGGCAATCAGGCGAGCTGGAGCGAAGAACTGGCCAGGTTTATCCTCATATGGATCGGTATGCTAGGGACAGCCTATGCCACGGGACAGCGCATGCACCTGTCCATCGACCTACTAGGCCCGAGTCTGCCGCCAGCTAGACAGCGCCTACTACAGATGCTGATCATTGGTTTTATCCTGTTTTTTGCCATAGCCGTAATGGTCATAGGCGGTGGACGACTGCTTTACATATCTGCTAAGTTGGGACAGACGAGTGCGGCCCTGGGGATACCCATGACGGTCATCTACAGCGTCGTACCCATCAGTGGTATACTGATCGTCATCTATAAACTCCGCGATTTCGTGGCCCTCAAAAATGATCTATCATGGAAGTAGCGATACTCGTACTGTCCTTCGTCATACTGCTAGGGCTAGGCGTACCCATTGCCTGGAGTATAGGTCTGAGTAGCGTCTTTACCATGCTCGTCAGCATCCCGATGATACCCGCCTTTACGACGGTAGCACAGCGGATGGCGACGGGGCTTGATAGCTTTTCGTTACTGGCCATCCCCTTCTTTGTCCTGGCAGGGCAGATCATGAATCGGGGCGGCATAGCCAAGCGGCTGATCAACTTTGCCAAAAGCCTGGTGGGAGCACTACCGGGCGGTCTGGCACACGTCAACATCATAGCCGCCATGCTTTTCGGCGCTATAGCGGGATCGGCCGTAGCCGCAGCATCCGCCATCGGTAGTTCGCTCGGCCAATCTATGGAGGACGAGGGTTACAGCAAAGAATTCAGCGCAGCGGTCAATATCACCAGCTCTACGACGGGCATGATCATACCGCCGTCCAATATACTCATCGTTTATTCGCTAGCGAGTGGTGGTGTCAGTATCGCAGCTCTATTCTTGGCGGGCTACGTTCCTGGCATCCTTACTGGCCTGCTACTGATGATCGTCGCCGCAGTATGGGCTAAGCGCAACAACTTCCCCACTGGCCCTAGAACTAGGCTGTCTGTAGTAGGTCGCACCTTTGTAGAAGCACTACCCAGCCTACTACTACTAATCGTCGTCATCGGTGGTATTGTCGCTGGCATCTTTACAGCTACTGAGGCATCTGCCATTGCAGTTTTGTACTGCCTTATATTGACGTTTATCTATCGTGAGGTTGGTTGGGCAGAGCTACCTGACATCTTCTTAAGCAGTGTGGCCACGACAGCGATCGTACTCGTATTGATATCGACCAGTATGAGTATGAGCTGGATCATGGCCTACGAGAATATCCCCCAGGACCTGACTACCCTATTGCTCGGAGTGAGTGACAATAAGATTATCATCCTCCTACTGATCAATTTGATCTTACTCTTCGTCGGCATATTCATGGATATGACCCCTGCGGTACTGATCTTCACACCGATCTTCCTACCCATCGCTGAGCAGCTCGGCATGAACCCCACTCACTTCGGTATTGTCATGGTTCTTAATCTGTGTATCGGACTATGTACGCCGCCAGTGGGATCGGTACTATTCGTAGGTGTAGGCATAGCGGGCACAACTATCCAAAAGGTTATCCGCCCGCTCCTGCCCCTCTTTATAGCTATGCTGGTATCGCTAGTATTGGTGACCTACTTCCCTGCACTGAGTTTGTGGTTACCAGGGTTGTTTGGGTATGAGTAGAGGTGGGTTATGGTCTACCGCTTAACACCACTTGACCTACGCCATATCCATACCCCAAGAACTATCACTCCCACTGCCACAGCGGGTACCCAGAGACTGTCGGCTATCACGGCAATGGCCCCGGCAAAAGCGACACCTCCTAAGTAAGTCATGGCGACCGATATCCAGCAACAGCTAGACCCTACGAGTACAGCCACTACACTAGCCAAGATGGTCTTTCTTTTACGATCCATCTCTATCGCTTTACGGCCGTAATAGATACGCTGGCCACCCTAGCAGCGATGTCTCTTGCCTCCTCACTATCGATCGCGATGTCGAGCTCTCCGGCTAACTTGGCGATCTGAGGATCTGCCAGCATCAACTCCAGAGGGAAGGTCGTCTTCTTTTTAATCTGCACCTCCTCGAATCCTGCACTCGCTATATAGCGCAAGTAATCGTCTAATCGCTCTGCTCCTGAGACACAAGCAATGCGTCCACTGATAGAATTGACAACACGGTCTGGCAGATCTCGCTCCAGGACGATATCGCTAATCGACAATCGACCACCTGGCTTAAGCACCCTATACGCTTCAGCATATACCTTGTCCTTATGCTGAGATAGGTTGATCACACAGTTAGACACTACGTGGTCGGCTACGTCGGCATCTAGCGGCAGCGCTTCGATGTCTCCTTTTACAAATTCGACCTGTCCGTAATTACCTGTCTTAGCATTTTTACGTGCTAGGCCAATCATGTCTGATGAGAGATCTACGCCTATGACTTTACCCGTCTCTCCTACTTCTTGGGCTATTATGAAAGCATCAAAACCCGCCCCTGAACCAAGATCCACCACCGTCTGACCTGATTGTATATCGGCAAGAGCGGCAGGATTGCCACAGCCCACGCCTAGGTTAGCGTCAGACGGTACGGAGGCTAGTTGGTCGGTCGTATAACCTATCTCTCGACCTACCGCCTCAGCCTGCCCGCTAATATCGCAGCAGGCGAAAAATTTAGAGAATACACCGCCACTCGCAGCTTTTGCTAATCTGCCATAGCCGTCTACGACCTCTTGCTTAATGTTTACTTCTTTCATGAATTCTGATTTTTACTATCAATAATATGATGCAAAGATCAGGGGCACATGAGGGCGATCAATTGACCTAGGTCAAGTACGAGATAGTTTTTTGCGAATGCGACTCAGCGTCTCTGGCGATACCTGTAAATAGGTAGCTAGGTAGTTGAGTGGTACTCGCTGTAGCAGTTCGGCATCCTCGGTGAGGACCTGCTTGTAACGATCAGTGGCAGATACGTGACGCAGAAATCGGTTGTGCCTTTGGTTGATTATTAGTTCGTTCTGAGCAGCCATGCGACCCAGTTGCTGCCAGAAGGGACTCGTGTCGTATAACCTATCAAGTGAGTCAGCGGACAAGGTGATAATATCCGTAGGCTCAACTGCCTGTATCGCTACTTCACTCGGTGCTTTGGTGATCAGGCTCGTGTAAGAAGTCGACAGGGAGCCTTCTCGACAGAAGCAATTAGTTACTTCTTTACCGTCTGCCAGATAGTAGAGTCGCATCATCCCTTTTACTATCAGTGCTACCTCGTTGCAGCGTTTACCTTCACGCAAGAAGTACTCGCCAGGAGACAGTGACCTACTTGATAAAAAGGGCAGAACAGCATCGAACACCTCCGGTATATAATTTGGAAACTGTTGCAAGTATAGCTTAAAGGCCTGCATGACTAGTCGGCTACGTGGATCATTCTTAATCCCCGATCTTACCGAGCTCCACGCCTTCGCTGTAGGCCATGGCAATACCCGCCTCACTGTACGCCTTCTTGATCGCAGCGTAGCAGTCGTAGGATACCTGCCAGAAGTTATCCGGATGTGTGCATGGTCTTACCGACACTTGGATATTGTGACTATCGTAGGTATCGATACCGATGAGTGGCGCAGGGTCAGTCATTACGTTGTCCACCGAGGTAACGGCCGATCGTATGAGGCTTTGCACCTTTTCATAGCTCTCGCTATATGGCATACTGACTGTCAGCTCTAGGCGTATACGACCTCGAGTACTGTAGTTCGTAATGATGTTGTCCGTAATCTGTCCGTTGGGGATGGTGACTGTCTTTTCGCCGGGGGTCAGTAGCTCCGAGCTAAATATCTCGATCTTCTGCACCTTGCCAAAAGTATCTGCGAGTACCACCCAGTCACCTACGCGGTAGGGCTTAAAGAATATGATGGTCAGCCCTGACGCAAAGTTACCTAGGAAGCCCTGCAAGGCAAGACCGACGGCAAAACTGGCTGCAGCCAATACGCCGAAAATAGCCGACACCTCAACTCCCACTGTCGCTACTGCGGCCAATATCACGGCCAGCTTGAGCAATAGGTCTACGATACTCCCTAGGAAATCCTCGACCTCTTGCCCCATATTACTCTTGGACAGAGAGTAGCGGATGACTTTACTGAACCTCTTGGCGACCCAAAGGCCGATGATCAAGATAGCTATTGCTAACAACACCTTGGGCAGAAAGGAAACTAACCAATCCACCGCCATCTCGTAGTACTTGCTATCTACGTATTGATCCAACTGCATAATCTTAGGCCTTTTAAATACGGGACAATAATACGTGCTTATGACGGCACTACTTTACCAAAGCGCTTAATTACAAATAACAAAAAGCCCACACTCGCTGCGGTAAGGCATATCGACAGCCACCAGCCGCCTGCTACCACAGCGCTGATCGTCACACACACGATGCTCACACCTCCTACCGTGAGTGCATAGGGCATCTGCGTACGTACGTGATCGATGTGGTTACAGTCACTCGCCAGGGATGAGAGTATGGTCGTATCTGATATGGGGCTACAGTGGTCACCGAGGACACTAGCCGCGAGGACTGTCGCTATGACATTAAGCATGATCTCCATGGTGTGGTCTGCATCTAGTCCATAAGCTGTACATACTGCCACAACTGTAGGTATCGCTACCGGATAGAGGATGGCCATCGTACTCCAGCTGCTCCCTGTGCTAAAGGCTATCACAGCTGCCAAGACAAATATCAAGGCAGGCAAGAGGTATGGATGTATAGCACCAGTCAAGGCATCACTGATAAACTCCGCAGTCTTGAGTGCATCCGTCGTACCAGCTAGCGACCACGCTAGGGTAAGTATGAGCAAGGCGGGCATCATCGTCTTAAAACCCTGAACTAGCCAGTGCATGGTATCAAATAGTGACATGATCTTACTCGATACTGTCATGATGATGGCAACGATAGCCCCCATCATAGATGCCCAGAGCAGTGCCACGTAGCTATCGCTTGAGCCTATGACCTTACCCAGTTTAGTAAAGAAGGATATCGGCTCACCGTCAAATAGGATGGCCATATTGGCCCATACAGATGACCATGCTGCGTCGATGTCTCCACCACCTGATACGATATCGCGGTACAGCGACTCCATACCCGTGGCCAGCAGGCCAAAAATCGTGGTTAATATCACGACCACCACGGGAATCACAGCATTGCGCCAGTGTAGGACAGCACCATCTACAGGGCTGAGATCTTCCATATCGGGCTCGTCGTCTGCGCTGGTAAGGGCTGGCGATACTTGGCCAGTAGTTCGGGCTCTGACCTCTGCCTTAAACATAGCGCCATAGTCCTTACCACTCCTGATCAGTAAGACGATAAATATCAAGGTGAGAATGGGGTAAAACGAGTACTTCAATGAACTGATAAATACAGCGTATGGTGTAAGCTGGACCCCTAAATCTATAATCTGTAGTCCGTCATCGATGTAGCCTATCTCAGCGCCTATCCATGTGGTGATAAAGGCGATCGCAGCAACAGGCGCAGCCGTGCTATCGACGATGTAGGCCAGTTTCTCTCTACTCACACGATACTTATCTGTGACAGACCGCATGGTATTTCCGACGATCAGCGTATTGGCATAGTCATCGAAGAATATACTGACACCGAGTAGCCAGGTAATAAACTGGGCCGACTTAGCTGATCTAGCATATTTACTTAAGCGTAGAACCACGCCAGCCATACCACCATTCTTACTGATGATAGCCACCATACCTCCTATCAACAAACTGAAAACAATGACCGACAAGTGGCCGCTGTCGTTAAGAGCGGCTATAATGTAGGTGTCTATCGTCGCAAGGAGTGACTGACTGATATCGTATAATGAATCAAAGCGAAGTCCACTGGCTATAAAGGCACCACTCGCTACACCCACAAAGAGAGCGACGATCACCTCCTTAAACAGCAGGGCCAGTAATATGGCCAGCAAGGGAGGTAGTATAGATAGCCACAGCGGTATATTACGTAGGCGCAGGTCACCATCGCGAGAGACGCATACGTGGGCAAGTTGCCGATCGTCCCCGACCTCTACGTAGAGTAGTTCGCCCCTGCCACGTGAGGGAGTGACGGGCAGGACGTAGGCGCCACCAGTACTCGATATCAGGTGGTCAGCACCATTGATCGAGACCGACACAGGGTCCACACCTTGGCTCGTCAATACCACCTGATCGCCCTGATGACGAAGGAGGTGTGACTGTCCGCTAAGCGTATTAATTGATAGTAGTGTCAAAACAACTACCAGCAGTCCGACCACTTTTGCGGTATTTCTCGTTATCATTACGTAAGGCATAGTGCCAAAATAGACATTTTTAACAGCTGATTGACTATCTACACCATGATGACCTTTTCTCGCTACGTTTTTTTATTGCTCGCGTTACCGCTAGGCGTCCTCGCTCAAGACTACAGTCGACTAGATGTACCCTTTACGTCGGGCTCGGATAATCTGGACCTAGCCCTCAGTGGCGGCTTGCAAAATGGTACGTTTAGCACTATCGATCTTAATCAGGATAGCCTTTTGGACCTCTTCGTATTTGACAGGGCTGGCAATCGGCATCGTACCTATATCAACTGTGGCTCACGAGGCCAGGTCTGCTATGACTATGCCCCAGAGTATGAGGCCGCTATACCAGCTGACCTACAAGACTGGGCTCTCATGCGAGACTTTAATGGCGATGGTGTAGAGGATATTTTTACTGGTTTCGTCGGTGGTATACGTGTCTACAGAGGTAGCCGTAGTAGTGATGGCACCCTATCCTATCAATTGGCTACTTATGCGGAGGACAACATCGGCTTTAACCTGCTACAGTTCCCGCTCGGTAGCGACTACGACATTATCTACGTGGCTGGTACAGACGTGCCCGTTATCGAAGATATAGATGGCGATGGCGACCTCGACATCCTATCCTTTTCTGACTCCGGCACAAGTGTCTATTTCTATAGAAATTACGAAAAGGAGTTTAACCTTACCGATAGCCTAGTGATGCGACTAGAAGATCGCTGCTGGGGCAAATTCGCCGAGGGCGGGCTGTCTGCCGACTTATTCCTATCGCCCGACTGTGAGGTATGCGGCGAAGAAGGGATAGTGGGTAATGATGACGCAAGTACAAAGAATCCCCTGCATGCAGGCTCGACCCTGGCTGTGATGGATATGGATGGTGACCAAGACTATGACCTAGTCCTAGGCGACCTGAGCGGCCCTGGCCTCGTATATGCAGAGAATGGTGGTACTGTGGACAAGGCTTGTGTCACTAGTAGTAGCACGGACTTTCCCGACTACGATGTACCCGTCGACATCCAAGTATTCTTAGCACCCTTCTTTATCGATGTCGACAATGATGGTCGTAAGGATATGATCTCGACGCCGACGGTACCTCAGCAAAATGTCAACCACGTCTGGTTACATATTAACCAAGGTAACGATGGTAGAGCCAGTTTTCAGCTAGAGGATCGCAACTTCCTAGTCGATGAGATGCTGCACGTCGGCTTCTTGACGGGTAGTGCCTTTATGGACTACAATGGTGATGGACTACAAGACATCATACTCGCAGGTGGTGGTCTCAAGGCAGATACAGGACCCAATACCGGCGTCCTCCAGCTATGGCTCAACGTGGGTACGCCGACCAGTCCAGCCTACGAGCTTGCAGATCCTGACTTTCTCAATACAAGGGTACTAGTGGTAGGACGTAGTGACCTGGACCCAGCGGTAGGCGATATCGATGGGGATGGCGATGACGACATCTTTCTAGGTACGAGGGGTGGTGAGTTGTACTTTTTTGAAAATACAGCAGGACCCAATGCTGAGGCTAGCTTCGGGGCACCTGTATATCCATATCCCAGTACAGACGACTCTATATTCGTAGGACAAAATGCCAAACCGACCCTATACGATATCGACCTAGATGGCGACCTAGACCTCATCATAGGTGAAGGTAGACGTAATATGACGGCGACAGGTTTTGGTTCGCTTAACTGGTTTGAGAATACGGGTAGTCCGCAGGTACCATCATTTGATATAACGGCTACGCTAGGTAATCTGTACAGTTACACCTCCAGCGAAGAGTTGCAACCTTTTAACTACTCCGATCCAGCATTCATAAGTACTCCAGATGGCGCTATGCTAATCGTAGGTGGTAATGACGGTAAGATCGACCTACTGGCTGACATACAAGGCGGTGACATCACAACACATACCTTGGTTGATAGCGAACTAGGTGGTATCGATGTGGGCAGGCGGTCAACTGTATCGCTTGCAGACATAGATGGAGACAATTACTATGAGATACTGGTCGGCAATATGGCCGGTGGCTTTGAGCTATTCAATACCGACATCATCAGGCAGCCGCCTGTGAGTGTGGTTGCGACTGCTCCTGTAAGTACCACCCAAGTACAACCCGTACCCACCTCTGACCTCCTCGTACTTACAGGTTGTGAGGATTGCAGCATCGTCAAGGTCTTTGATTTGATGGGGCGGTACCACGATACTCAACCGTCCAAAAAGCTCTCTGTTAGTCACTTGACTGGCGGTATTTACTTCGCTCAGGTGCTTACCGCAGATGGCGAATTCGAGATACATAAGTTCATTGTGATACACTAGGCAGACCTATTTCCTACTTTAGCGGTTATAAAAGACAGCTTAATCATACGCTTATGCCTACCTACCGCATCGATTGGTCTGACCGCTCCCATAGTATAGATGCAGACGAGGTCTCTGATCTCGATCTCTCTACTTACGAAAGTGGCAGATACCACCTACTACACCAGCACAAGAGTCACCGTATAGAGGTTATCGATGTATGCCTCGTCAGCAAGCGTGTAGTACTAGACTTCGACGGTAGTCGGCAGGAGATTACTATCAAGGACGATGTAGACCTCCTCGTAGAAGAGATGGGTTTTGAGATCGGTGATCACAGTACAGGTGGCGACGTCTATGCGCCTATGCCCGGGCTAGTACTAGAGGTATTAGTAGAGCCAGGGCAGGCTATCGAGGAGGGCACTCCCCTGCTGATACTTGAGGCGATGAAGATGGAAAACGTCATCAAGAGCACAGGCGAAAACACCGTGGCCAGCATCGACTGCCAGACCGGCGCCGCAGTAGAAAAGGGGCAGCTGCTCCTATCAATGGAAGACTAAGTACAGGCCAACTATGAATAAAATACTTATCGCTAACAGAGGCGAGATAGCCCTAAGGGTGATGCGTACAGCCAAGCGGATGGGCATCGAGACGGTTGCCGTATACAGTGAGGCCGATCGCGAGAGTCCACACGTCACCTATGCCGACCTAGCTATATGTGTGGGGCCACCACCATCTAGTGAGTCCTACCTACAGATGGATGTCATCATCCAGGCTGCCATAGATACTGGCGCAGATGCTATACACCCGGGCTACGGATTCTTGAGCGAAAACAGTGTCTTCGCACAGAAGGTAGCCGATGCAGGCCTAGTTTTTATAGGTCCAGACATACATGCCATCGAGGTCATGGGTAGCAAACTCGCTGCCAAGGAGGCGGTCAGTGGCTACGATATACCCATGGTACCGGGTGTAGACCACGCCGTGAGTGATATCGACGAGGCTACCAAGATCGCTGAGCAGGTGGGCTACCCCGTACTCATCAAGGCCAGCGCCGGTGGTGGTGGCAAGGGTATGCGGGTCGTCTATGAGGCCGCCAACCTAGGTGAGCAGATGACGAGAGCGATCAGCGAGGCCCAGAGTGCCTTCGGTGATGGTGCTGTATTTGTAGAGAAGTACGTCACCTCACCACGCCACATAGAGATACAGGTCTTAGCCGATAAGCACGGCAACGTCATCCACCTATTTGAGCGGGAGTGCAGCGTGCAGCGCAGGCACCAGAAGGTCGTAGAAGAAGCTCCATCCGCCATCCTCACGCCAGAGCTGAGGACTCGCATGGGGCAGGCCGCCATCGATGTGGCCAAGGCTTGCCAGTACGTAGGTGCTGGTACGGTCGAGTTTCTACTAGACGCCGAGCTCAACTTTTACTTCCTAGAGATGAATACCCGCCTACAGGTAGAGCATCCTGTGACTGAGATGATCACGGGTATCGATCTCGTAGAGCAGCAGATACGAGTGGCTAGAGGCGAAGTACTGGCTATGGCCCAGGACGACCTGACGATCGATGGTCACGCCATCGAGGTACGGGTCTATGCCGAAGATCCCTTTGCAGATTTTGCCCCTAGCATCGGTACGCTTACGACGTACGACCGACCCGAGGGACCAGGTATACGAGTAGATGACGGCTTTAGAGCTGGCATGGATGTGCCGATCTACTACGACCCGATGGTCGCCAAGCTGATCACCCACGGCGCTACTCGCCAGGAGGCTATCGACAGGGCCGTTACTGCTATGTGCGACTATCATATCAAGGGGCTAGAAACGACCATTCCGTTTGGTCAATTCGTGTGTGAGCACCCCGCCTTTCTATCGGGAGACTTCGACACTCATTTTGTCAAAAAGTACTGGACCGAAGAGGGCATCAGCGAGTGGAGATCTAAGGATGATAAGGCGATCGCCTCTGCTGCCCTAGCCATCTATCTCGCCGAAGTAGAGAAACTGAGACTACCAAAGTAAAGCCATGAAGAAGGAGAAAGAGATACTATGCCAAAAGCAAGATGCGGCCCTCCTAGGTGGTGGCGCTGGCAGGATAGAAAAGCAACACGCCAAGGGTAAACTCACCGCTCGAGAACGCATACACTTGCTACTCGACGCCGGCTCCTTTGAGGAGGTAGGTATGCTGGTGACGCATAGGACCACGGACTTCGGTATGGAGGACCAGATATTTTACGGTGACGGTGTCGTTACGGGCTATGGTACGGTAGATGGTCGCCTGATCTACGTATTCGCACAAGACTTTACGGTATTCGGTGGATCGCTGAGTGAGACCCATGCCGAGAAGATCTGCAAGCTCATGGACATGGCCGTCAAGGTCGGTGCTCCCCTAGTGGGTCTCAACGATAGTGGTGGTGCCCGTATACAGGAGGGAGTGCGGTCGCTCGGTGGCTACGCTGATATATTTTATCGCAATGTGCGAGCCTCTGGCGTCATACCACAGATATCCGCCATCATGGGACCGTGTGCAGGTGGGGCTGTCTATTCGCCTGCCATGACCGACTTTACCATCATGGTCGAAAACACCAGCTACATGTTCGTCACTGGACCCAACGTCGTCAAGACGGTGACCAATGAGGAGGTAAGTAGCGAGGAGCTAGGTGGCGCTAGTGCCCACAGTACCAAGAGTGGTGTCACACACCTGACCGCAAGTAATGACCTCGACTGCATCTACCAGGTCAAGCAGCTACTCAGCTACCTACCGCAAAACAATACAGAAAAAGCCGCTAGCCTACCCTTTAGCTTCCAGGACGAGTACCGCGATGAACTAGAAGAGATACTACCCGACTCTAGTCAGAAACCTTACGATATGAAAGAGATCGTAGCGGGTATCGTTGACACGGATAGCTTCTACGAGGTACATAGTAAGTATGCGGATAACATCGTTGTCGGCTTTGCTAGGCTCGGCGGTGAGTCGATAGGTATCGTGGCCAACCAGCCGATGAGCCTCGCAGGTGTACTCGATGTCGATAGTAGCAAGAAGGCGGCTCGATTCGTCCGTACTTGCGACTGCTTTAATGTCCCCTTACTAGTCCTCGTCGATGTCCCTGGATTCTTACCTGGTACCGACCAAGAGTGGAACGCCATCATCACCAATGGGGCCAAGCTCCTCTATGCCTTTAGTGAAGCGACGGTGCCTAGGATCTCTGTGATCACCCGCAAGGCCTACGGTGGCGCCTACGATGTCATGAATAGTAAGCACATCGGTGCCGACATGAACTATGCATGGCCGAGTGCCGAGATAGCCGTGATGGGTGCTAAGGGAGCCAGTGAGATTATCTTTAGAAAAGAAATCAAGGAAGCAGACGATAGCGCCGCCAAACTGGCCGAAAAAGAAGCAGAGTATGCCGACCTCTTCGCCAATCCATACAGTGCTGCTAAACGTGGCTTCGTAGATGAAGTTATCCAGCCACGAGAGACTAGACGCAAACTGATCAAAGCCTTTGCGATGCTGTCCACCAAACATGAAGACCTACCGTGGAAAAAGCACGGTAACATTCCGCTGTAGACCGACACGCCGTCACACAAGTACCATATGTACGATTTTTCAAACATTAAGCACCAAAATACAGCGTAATGACTGGAAAATCATGCAGATTGGAAGTGTGAGAAAAAAGCCGTAACTTGTCTTAAATTTAAGGCGTTACACCCTAAAAATAGGCTTAATGACTGGTTATTCATACAAAATACGAAGCAAAACAGACACTCAGATAGAGCGAGAGATGGGTGCATTTATCAAAGATGCAAGGATCAAAGCTCGACTCACTCAGACGGAGGTTGCGGAGGCAGCTGATATCAGCCGGTCTACCCTCAGCCTCATCGAAAACGGCACCATAGGCACTGTCGGTAATCTCATAAAAGTCTTGCGAGTACTCGACCAGCTGCACGTACTACAAGACTTCGTCGTGAGGCATGTCCCTAGCCCCTTAGATCTCGCCAAGTCCGCAGAGGTAAAGTACAAGCGAGTACGCAAGTCCTCGACATCGTCACCCCCAGAAAGTGACTGGTAATGACGACCGCTTATGTCAAGATCTGGGGGCAGCGAGTAGGCGCCGTCGTATGGGATGAGGCTAGCCAGCTTGGGAGCTTTGAGTATAGCCCAGCATTCTTACGTACGGGCTACGACCTATCCCCTATCAGGATGCCCATCGCCAATGGCAGACAGATATATAGTTTCGCCGAGACGCGACCAGCGAGAAATAGCACCTACGATACTTTCAAAGGTTTACCTGGCCTACTCGCCGACATGCTACCCGACAACTACGGTAACCAGCTTATCAATATCTGGCTCGCCCAGCAAGGCCGCCCTAGTAATAGTATGAATCCCGTCGAGAAGCTCTGCTTTATCGGTACCAGAGGTATGGGAGCCCTAGAGTTCGAGCCTGCCACGCCGAGCACGACCGACGAAAGCTACCAGGTAGAGATCGATAGCCTAGTAGAGATATCCCGACAGATGCTCGATCAGCGTACAGGCTTTAACACGGACCTCAATGCCGATGATCGCAAGGCTATGATGGACATCGTACGTATCGGCACCTCAGCCGGAGGCGCTAGGCCAAAAGCTGTCATCGCCTACAACCCAACTACCGGAGAGGTGAGGTCGGGACAGGCGGCAGCACCCGATGGCTACGAACACTGGCTGATCAAGCTAGATGGGGTCAGCGATGTACAGCTAGGCGACTCCCTCGATTACGGACGTGTAGAGATGGCCTACCACACCATGGCTGTAGACTGCGGTATAGATATGATGCCGTGCCGCCTACTCGTAGAGGGTGGTCGAGCACACTTCATGACCAAGCGCTACGATCGTAGTGGCGGCCATATCAAGCACCATGTACAGACCTGGTGTGCCATGGAGCACTATGACTTTAATGCGATCGGCAGCTACTCCTACGAGCAGCTATTTGAGACGATGCGCAAACTGCGACTAGACTACCGGGCCGCCGAGCAAATGTACCGCCGCATGGTCTATAACGTAGTAGCGAGGAACTGTGACGACCACACCAAGAACTTCTCCTTTCGTATGATCAAGGACGGGCGATGGACCCTAGCTCCCGCCTATGACCTATGCCACCCCTACCGGCCAGATAGCTACTGGGTGAGCCAGCATGCCCTCAGCATCAATGGTAAGCGAAAGGACCACACCAGAGCAGACCTACTCGCCATCGGCAAGTCGATCAATATCAAGCGAGCCGACCGCATCATCGATGAGATCGTCGAGGTAGTCCGTCAGTGGGAGTCTTATGCCGAGACACAAGGCGTAGATGCAGATAAAATGAAGGCTATTAAACAGACGCTGGTTGAAGTGTAGGTGGTGACTACAGTGCATAAGCAAGGCACCTAAGACCGACAATACGTCACAAGTACAGCTAAAGCAAGGCTGACCGAACAGTCTCCAATAGCTTCCATTTTATGATCTTAGTATCCACAATTCTTAAAGCTTGTGTCCTATATCTTCACCGTTAGTCCGACGGAAGCCACCACAGATCCTATGTCAGCGATTAAATCCAGGTTGAAAACCTTATTTGACCTATTTTGGCCATGAGAAACCCATCTATACACATAGCAAAAGACCTCTAATGATTACTAGCAGTAAAACACAACTCCTATTTACATTCTTATTATTAGCTTTCCCGATTACCATTTTTTGTGCAACACCTCAGTGGACTGGCGCTATCAACAATGATTGGACTGAAGCAGGAAATTGGTCCACGAATACAGTACCATCCTCTACGGATGATGTATTTATCCAAGGGAACTTCACAGTGGGCATACCCGCTGGAACAAGTGTTCAGGTAGGAAGCTTATCAATATCTTCCGCTACAGTCACTATCATGTCGAGTGCTATTCTCAATGTGCTCTCTCAAAGTGTTGGCGCAAGTGGATTTAGTGCGACACTCGACAATGCTGATTTTTTCAATTATGGACAATTTCTTGTGACTGGAGGCCTTAGGCTAATGAATGGCTCTAGCCTATCGAACCATGGAGATATCATTGATTTCGCTTCAGTTAATAATGCACAGATAAATTTCCTTATCGACACAAACTCCAGTATTACAAACCATAGTGGAGCTCGTATGTATTCTAGAGATAATATTGATCCCCTTGGAAATCGTAAACAAGTTTTTGTGAAGCTTGACAACAGCGCTACTTTTGTGAATAATGGTCAGCTTTACAATACCTATTCATCTAGTCTCCAAGACTATGTATTGAAAGGCATAGAAGTAAAAAACGGATCATTTTTCAATAATGCATCAGGCTTTATTAATCTCAATTGGATTCAACAGATAGCCGTTCACC
>CAYMFD010000035.1:0-30604 GCA_964389475.1 uncultured Saprospiraceae bacterium | reverse complement strand
AAGACAAAGGCGAAAATCAATGCGCTGTAGGTGTAGGCACCATCCATTGTGACAGCCATTAATCCCGTGAGGGGTAGCAGGTAGGCTAGCAGGTATTTTAGGTCCGAGGCTTTCATGTCACAATTCTGTACTTTGAGTAAAAATAAGGACTATATCCCTTACGGGCGAAGCGTTCTTGCCATTGATTGCCTAGGGATGGCCTAGGTCGTGTGATACACTTTACTATCTTTCCGTCATGAATGTAGTAGTGCAACTGCTCGTAACTTTTCTAGCCCCTGCCGTCTTTCTTTGGTTACAACGAAGAGGTATTACGCCTAAGTGGTTGGGTCCCGTTGTGCTGAGCTACCTCTTTGGTATACTGCTAGCAAGCACCGACATACTCCCGCTAGATGGTGCTATCAGTAAGACGGTCTCTGAGGCTAGTATTATGATTGCGATACCCTTGTTGCTATTTACGACCGATGTATTGGGTTGGTTACGGTCTGCTAAGTCGACGGTATTATCCTTTATCTGCTGTGTGATATCTGCCGCGGTCGTGACTTACGTGATATCCCTGTACTACGTGGGTCGACTACCTGACCTTGCGCAGGCAGCAGGCATGATCGCTGGTGTCAATACAGGCGGCACCCCCAATATGCAGGCGGTAGGACTAGCCACAGGTGCCAGCGAGACTTTGTTTATCCAGCTCAATGCAGCAGACATTTTATACGGTGGGATCTATCTGATATTTCTCACCTCCTTCGGTCCAGCCTTACTGGGTCGCTTTTATCCCGCTTACAGTTACAAGATGGTGGACGACGACTCGCCTGCCTCTGCCACCTCACAAGGATTTAACCTCAAGCATGCTCTCCTGTCCTTACTGCTGGCTATTGCCATAGTGGGTATCACCGTAGGGCTGGTGACAGTGCTGTTCGGCGATGAGCTGCCGGTAGCATTGATCATCTTAAGTGTCACAACGCTGAGTGTGGGGCTGTCGTTTGTGGCGCCTATTCGCAAGATGCGGACATCTTTTGATGTGGGTAACTATCTCTTGCTGGTGTTTTGTGTGGCCATCGGGCTGCGGAGCGAAGCGAGTGAAATCTTGGGTAATAGTAGTATCCTGGTCCAGTACTATGGCATCACCTACGTGTTGACCATTCTGACTCACTACCTACTGGGCTGGGTATTGAGAATAGATCGTGATACCCTCTTGATTACCTCTGTAGCCAGTATCTATGGGCCTGCCTTTGTTGGTCAGATAGCGCATGTCTTGGGCAATAAGCAAGTGGTCTTTGGTGGTATCGCAACGGGCCTCGTTGGTTATGCAGTCGGTAACTACCTTGGCATCGGGATTAGCTATCTGCTGAGCCAGTGATGGATTTTGTGAATTACGATTACTCAGTTACGAATTATGAATCAGCAAATAGGCAAGCTGATATCGAGGCCTTACGTATTGCTTTTCAAGTCTCGCAGGACTCTAGGAGCTAAGCGGTCCTGAGGATCGAGCAAATTGACAAATCGACGAATAAGCAAATCGACTTTCCACTATCTTCGCTCCTCATGAAGAAAATGCCATTTCCAAGAGAAGGTGCCAATCTCCAATCGCTGAGGGATGATCTAACAGGTAGGAAGAAAAACGATCTGCAGTGGCGCAAAGGTCGATCATTTAGCTACATCTACTACGCTGATAATGAGATCATAGAGGCGGCCAAGATGGCGTATGATACTTACTTCTGCGAAAATGCCCTCAACCCGGCGGCCTTTCCCAGTCTGAGGAATATGGAGAGAGACGTTGTACAGATGTGTCTAGACCTATTCGGAGCTGATGAGGATGGAGCGGGTAGTATGACGAGCGGAGGTACCGAGAGTATCCTGATGGCTATCAAGGCCTCCAAAGATTATATGATGGCTAAGCGGCCGTCCATCACGCGACCCAAAGTCGTCTTGCCGATCAGTGTCCACCCGGCCTTTAATAAGGGCTGTCACTACTTTGGGGTAGAGGTCAAGCCCGTGCCGATTGGCGATGATTACCGTGTAGATCCTGCTGCTATCGAGGCTGCGATTGACGATCAGACGATTATGATAGTGGCCTCGGCGCCGCAGTACCCGCAAGGAGTGGTCGATCCGATAGAGGCGATAGGCCAGGTAGCGCTTAAGCACGACGTACTGATGCATGTAGATGCCTGCGTGGGAGGCTTCGTACTACCTTTTTTGAAGGAGCAGATCACCTTTGACCTATCTACGCCGGGGGTGACCTCGATGAGTGCTGATATACACAAGTACGGCTATGCAGCCAAGGGCTGCAGTGTTGTCCTTTACAACAGTAGAGAGCTACGCAAGTCACAGTTCTACGTCTATACCGACTGGCCTGGAGGCATGTATGGGTCACCGTCTATAGCGGGTACACGACCTGGTGGTGCCATCGCTATGGCCTACACCGTACTGCGATACATAGGCCGCAGTGGTTATGAGCGACTCGTAGCCAAGAAGATGGCGATCGTCCAAGACCTACACCGCATCATCAGTGCCTACCCGGAGCTGGAGATCGTCGGGGAGCCGGACATATGCATCTTCTCGTTTACCAGTACTAAGATCGATATATACCAGCTAGGCGATGAGCTATATGTGCAGGGCTGGTTACTGGACCGCCAGCAGAGCCCCGCCGCCCTGCACATATCGGTATCACCCAATCATGCCCACCACATCACCGAGTTCGAAGAGGCACTAGCGACAGCCATGAAGAAGGTCAAAAGGCTCTCCGTCGCAAAGCTGGCTACCAAGGCGCAAGTAATCGGCGTCAAGGGGCTAAAGAAGGTACTTTCTGTATCAGCCTTTGATAAAGTCAAGAAAGCCGCAATCCAGAAGTCTGATGTCGATGACAAGCGAAGCGCCGCCCTGTATGGTATGATCGGCGAGCTGACTGGTGAAGGCGAGGTAGATGACCTGATAAAAGACTACTTAGATAAGCTGATGGACTAACAATTGTAGCCTTGACAATGTTACCCTCCTACTGACGCCATACACATGAAAGACTACCTAAGTCTAATTAAGTTTAGCCATACGATTTTTGCCCTGCCATTTGCTATGGTGGGATACTTTCTAGCAGTAGAGACGGACGGTTACACTTTTGATAATCGCATGCTCTTGCTGGTCATCTTGTGTATGGTATTCGCAAGGAGTGCCGCCATGGCCTTTAATCGCTACCTAGACCGTGAGATAGATCGAGCCAATCCCCGAACGCAGACCCGAGAAATCCCGGCTGGTATACTTGAGCCCAATGCTGTACTAGCCTTCGTGGTGTTTAATGCCGTGGCCTTCATCGTGGTGACCTACTTTATCAATCCGCTCTGCTTCTACCTGAGCCCTGTGGCACTACTGATTACCCTGGGCTATAGTTATACCAAGAGATTTACCGCCCTCTGCCACATGGTCTTGGGCCTGGGCCTGGCTCTGGCTCCCGTAGGTGCCTACCTGGCTGTAACTGGCACTTTTGATATGGTGCCTGTACTCTATGGCGTAGTTGTGCTGTGCTGGGTAGCTGGTTTTGATATCCTCTATGCCCTCCAGGACGAGGCGCTAGACAAGTCGCTCAACCTACATAGCACTCCCGTTAAGCTGGGCCGCTCACTCTCTATGCGGGTGAGTGAGGTCCTACACATCATAGCCGCTGGCGTATTGCTGTACAATACCTACTACGTCACGTTCAACTTTATCGATAGTGGTCCTATGTTATGGGTGGGTAGTGTGATATTCGTCGGATTGCTGATATACCAGCACCTTATCATTTCTGCCAAAGATCTGTCGAGGATCAACATGGCCTTCTTTACGACCAATGGCATTGCTAGCGTAGTATTTGGGCTAGCCTTCGTGATCGACATACTGACGTAGGTGTTTGTGTATTGATCTTTTCGTATGGCCGATGCCCGTGATGCCCTAAATAATGCTTCTATTTGCGTTGATTACCTACGATCACCAAAACTCAACCGTTACATTATGCGATACACCTACCTCCTTCCCATCCTCCTAGTACTATCGGGTATAGCCTGTAAGACTCAACAGGTGACGTCTTCAATGCCTACACCCGCCTTTCAAAATAAAGGCCACGAAATCGTCTATAACATGGTGCAAAAAGTGGGTAATCACGCTGCATGGTCGGCCAAGAAAGACGTAACGTACACCTACACGTATATGACATCTGCTGGCAAAAAGGACGTTACGGAGGAGAAGTACCTATTCGATGGAGAGCTATCCTACGGCAAGTACATCCAGCATGAGCGGACATTACCAGATATGAAAGGTGTGATAGAGCAAGGCTATGATGGTGTTGCATACTGGGTTAAGCACAATGGTCAGCTCCTGGACGACGAAGAGATCCTAAGTCGTGCTGCCTTCAATAGACCGACGAACTACTATTGGTTTCTAATGATGCCTAAACTACTGGACCCTGGACTGATATATACCCACATGGGAGAAAAGGATATCTATGGGAGGATGTACGATGTCGTCCGAGTGGAGTTCGAGGGTGATGGTGAGCAAGCAACCGATATATATCAGCTATATATCAATCAGGCGACAGGCCTAGTAGACCAGTTTTTATTTACCGTGGCAGACTACGGTGTAATGGATACGCCGCTCCTCATGCACCTCAAGTATGAGACGATTGACGGACTGATGATCCCAACCACGCGGAGATATAAAAAATCAACCTGGGATGCGGACGAAAACGATAGACCTTGGACTGAGGTCACGTGGTCGGATATCAAGTTCAATAATGGCTTGACTGTGGCAGACTTCCAGTCTTGATGTTAGCTTGCCTTGGGTTTTAACTTGATGGCGAAAATTTCGAGAACCTCTCTGCTGAATCAGTCCCGGTCATTCTGTCTAGCGAAGTATTACCGAGTTTATCCTCGCGCTTTGCCTTTGCCTATCAAGGCTCTGTGTACTTCATCTACTTGAGCCTGCAATCCCGCGAGGTCGACATTGGTAATCACGTAGTCGGCGACGTCGTCTTTTTGGGCCTGAGGCAGCTGGTGTTTAAGTCTGGCAGCGACTTGCTCTCTGGTGATGCCGTCTCTAGCCATCACTCGATTTATCCGTACTTCTTCTGGCGCCGATACCGATATGAGGTAGTCGAAATCCTTGTAAGACCGATTCTCAACCAATAAGGCAGCCTCGTATAGGCCATATGGCGCATGCTGTGCTTGGTCATCAAACCATGCGCTAGCGTCTCTACCTACAGCAGGATGTACCAGCTGATTAAGCGCCTCTAGTAGATCCGCGTCTTTAAAAACCTTACTCGCTATGTAACTTCTGTCGAGGCGACCATTACGGTGGTAGGCGTTATCACCTAGCAGACGCTTGATGGCTGCCTTGAGTATAGGATCTCGATACATGAGCCGCTTAGCCGCCGTGTCGGCATAGTAGACGGGTATGCCCAGCGCCTCAAATCGCCTACAGACGGTAGTCTTACCTGCCCCTATACCTCCTGTGATTCCTACTTTTAGCATAGGTAAAAGGTAGTCATTATAGATAGATCTGCAAACCTCGAGGCATCGATTAATGCTATGGTAGTTTTATGATGCTGCAGCCAGGAATGATCGTCTTCTCATCGATCTGCTCCGTGCTGACACCGAGGATCCTCGCCTGTAGAGCGATCAGTATTTCAGAACTGCTTGGGGCGGGTAGGGCGATATCGATGGTGGCATTAGTCTCAAAGGACTTGTCCGTAATCTCGATATCTAGCGACTTGATGCAGTCGAGAACGTGACCCATCTGAGCATAGTCGACCTCTAGTCGGTAGTCGTCGGTGAGCTGCACTAGTCGTCTGCCAGCATCACTGACGGCTGCTGCGGCGGAGTCTTTGTAAGCACGGATAAGACCACTAGCGCCTAGCTTGGTACCACCGAAGTACCGTACGACGATAACGACAGCCTCTACGACCTCAGCACTATGCAGCTGGCCCAAGATGGGGCGACCCGCTGTGCCGCTGGGTTCACCATCGTCATTAGCACGAAACTGTTGTTGGTAACGATCGAGTATGTAGGCATAGCAGTAGTGGCGTGACTTGGGGTGCAGCTTGCGTAGGGCGGCAATATGCTCCTCTACTTCCTCCTCCGTAGTGACCGGGTAGGCATAGGCCAAAAACTTGCTGCCCTTTTCGCGGTACTCTCCGTATCCTTCGCCAGCTAGGGTATAGTACTCGTATATCTCCTCTCTAGCCATATGCGATCAGGCCTATTGCGATGATACTGACGAGGACACCGAGTACCTTCCCAGCGGTAATCTTCTCCTTAAATAGCACGAAACCAAATATGGCCGACATCGCCAGGATGCCCACATTGTTGATCGGGAATATCGCTGATCCGTCCCAGCCTTTGCTTAAGAGTAGTAGCAGTAGGTAGATGGAGAAGAAATTGGGGACACCGAGTACGATACCACCGATTACCTCCTTGATACCGATCGTATTATCACCTTTGATGATCTTGACAGTAAGTAGGAGGGTACCCATCAATGCTGCTGTCCCAAATAAGGTAGCGACGAATCCGATGTCACCACCATCAGCGATCCCCTTGGCTTGTACCAAGAATAGCCCTACATCAATAATGCTACTACCGATGAGGGTGAGTATCGGCAGCGTCCAGTCTCGCCAGGAGTGAGAGCCTTTGACACCTACCTTGGTGATCTCTGTAATCAGTAGGATGCTGAGTAGGGCGGCGATGATACCGGCTCCCTTGATCACCGTCAGTCCTTCGCTAAACCATACGATCGCTACCACGGTAGGCGCTATCAGCGACATCTTTTGAAATACACTAGCCACTACGATCCCAAAACTACCCACGGTTCTAGCTACCACATCAAATACGAGGATAAAGGTCAAGCCCAGTAACATCGCATAGACAAGATAGGGCTGGCCTAGCGTGTCAACATTGATCGTCGCTCGACCTGTGACCACCATAGACGTGGTGACACACACGTAGTAGTTGACTACGATGGCGGGTAGGGTCTGGACGTCGTACTTGTTATATAACTTAAAGACGACGCCTATCAGAGCATTGATAACAATACAGAGTAGTAGTAGCATGGCGGGCAAAGATAGCTTTAGTAAGCTACTCGCTTAGTACGTTGATAAAGGCTCTTACTTGAGAGCTGATGAGGTCCGCCTGGCTCTTAATCATGATGTGGCTGCCGCCTGCTACCACGTGTACGCTGTCGTCACGTAAGTATCTGATAGGGAATACATTATCTGCATCTCCGTGTATACGTAGCAGGGGAGCGACCCTGGGTAAGTCGCCGGACCAGTTGATCACACGTTGTACGGCCCAGCGGTAGTAGTAGTCGCTGTGTGTGTCAGTCATATCGTAAAACTCTGATCGCTGGTCAGCAGTATTGTAGCCGTCTTTCTCACCCCATAGGATGTAGCTGCCCTTGACCAGTGGTCGTCGCCAGAGTAGGTGGGCAGGTATCTTACGCAGTACAGATAGGGTAGGTGGCAGTTCTGCTTGCCCACAGATGGTGCTTACTAAGACGAGGCCATCTGGATGTATGTGTTGAGCTATCTCTTGTACAAGTATGCCACCGAAGCTGTGTCCCATCAGTATGAGGGGAGAGTCATCGTCATGCTGCTGCTGGATGAGGTTGACGTGCCGTAGTACATAACTATCCCACGTCTCATCAGTGGTAGGATCTAGGTGGTGAACCCTATGTAAATGACAATGGCCTAGGTCTAGATGATCGAATATTCTACCATCGAGCCCTAGGCCATGTAATGCATATACGTGCATGTCTGCCTATATGTCCAAGTTAGGACTTAGCTGGTGTGTCGTCTGTTCGTCGCTGTAGTAGTCACAGATGTACTTGACGACCTCTTCTATATCGTCCATCACGGGTATGAGGTCGAGGTCTTTGGCGCTGATATTACCGTAGTCCTTGAGCATCGTGCCCTTGATCCAGTCTATGAGACCTGACCAGAAGTGTGAGCCTACGAGTACCACAGGTACTGGTGTGATCTTGGTCGTCTGTATGAGTGTGAGTACCTCGAAGAGTTCGTCTAGCGTACCAAAGCCACCAGGCATCACTATAAATGCCTGTGCATACTTGACGAACATCACCTTTCTCACGAAAAAGAAACGGTGGTCTAGCGTCTTGTCTACATCTATGTAAGCGTTATGCGTCTGCTCAAAGGGTAGATCGATATTGAGACCTACGGAGAGACCACCATTTTCAAAGGCACCTTTGTTACCAGCCTCCATGATACCCGGACCACCACCTGTGATGATACCGTAGCCCTCTTCTGTAAAGCGCTTGGCTATATCCGTGGCTACTTTGTAGTACTTGTCTTCAGGCTTGGTACGGGCACTACCGAATATCGATACACATGGCCCCAGCTTGTTTAGGGTCTCGAAACCATCGACAAATTCAGCCATGACTTTAAACATCGTCCAGCTATTCTCGCCTTTTATCTTACTCCATTGTTTTCTATTGCCCTGCTCTTTCTGGGCTTTCATTTTTCGTTCTGACATAATTACGTTGTAGGTTATGTTAACACTAGATGACTAGACCTTTATGGCTCTCGTACTCCTTAGTGATGTAGGATTGTAATGATCTTAAATCATCAAATCCATCAAATAGTTTAGTCAATGCACTACCGTTATCCGCCACAGAGACCACATGTTTTACGACATCAGCCTTAGTGATACTCTTACCAGATAGGATGATGAGTCGCTCGACGACATTGCGCAACTCTCGGATGTTACCAGTCCAGTTGACCTTCTGTAGCTCTTTAAGAGCTGTCTTGTCTATGGACTTATTGCTTGTACCGTACTCGGTACATATCTGTGTGATAAAGTGGTCGACCAAGACAGGTATGTCGTCTTTGCGATCGTTGAGCGATGGTACCTGTACGATGATGACAGCTAGACGGTGATAGAGGTCTTCTCTAAAGTGGCCCTTGGCGATCTCCGCTCTCAAGTCCTTATTCGTTGCCGCCAGTACACGGACATTGACCTGGATATCCTTGTCGCCACCCACTCTAGTGATGCGGCTCTCTTGTAGGGCACGCAGCATCTTGGTCTGTGCAGATAGGCTCATGTCACCGATCTCATCTAGGAATAGGGTACCCTCATTGGCTAGCTCAAACTTGCCGACACGCTGCTTGTGTGCTCCTGTAAATGATCCTTTCTCATGACCGAAGAGCTCACTCTCGATGAGCTCGCTGGGTATGGCAGCACAGTTGACCTCCACCAGTGGTTTGGCTGCTCTGTCGCTCTGCGCATGTAGCGATCTGGCGACTAGCTCCTTACCTGTACCGTTGCCACCCGTGATGAGGACGCGGGCATCTGTAGGTGCTACCGTAGTGATTGTATCTTTTATCTGCTTGATGATCTTGGATTCGCCTATGATGGGGTGGGCCTTCTTTTTAGAGACTTTGCGCTGCAGCACCTTCTTCTCCGTGATGAGACTAGACTTATCCATCGCATTTCTGATGGTGATCAGTAGACGATTGAGGTCTGGTGGCTTTTGTATAAAGTCAAAGGCACCTTTCTTGACCGCCTCTACGGCCGTATCGATATTGCCATGTCCGCTGATCATAATGACAGGGGTGTCAGGGCAGAGTAGGGTTAGGCGATCTATGGCCTCCATGCCATCCATCTTAGGCATCTTGATATCTAAGATTATGACATCATACTGGGACTGCTTGACCTTGACGAGGCAGTCTAGGCCATCGGTAGCCTCGTTGACTTCGTACTTTTCAAACTCTAGTATATCTCGGAGTGTTCTTCTTATGCTCTTGTCGTCATCGACGATTAGTATTTTTGCCATAGTAGCTGCTTATAGACGTATAATGTGGCAAATATACATTATGATTTTCACTAATGTGTAAGCTTGGCGGCTATTTGTAGGCTTCTCTGCCTCCCTTACATGTTCTACTTGCTATGGTTTTACGTATGAATGGTGTATTGCCTACCTGAGCTTTCATACGATGAGGCCAGAGATATTGTCTAGGTCTGCCAACTGAGACCCAACTCTATTTTTCTACAATCTTGCGCAAGTCAGCGGGGCTGTACTCGATGCTCTTCAGTACCTTTTTGTCACCATCTCTGTAGACTAGGAATTCACCGTTCTTTTCCACGATGTGCGAGCTCACGCCTTTGGTGTCGAGGTAGTATTTTTGTGTGGCCTGGGCGACGGGCATACTCTTGCAGGTCTTACTCATGTTGCTACGCTGTACCTCAGCAAATAACTCAGCGAAGCGATCGGCTAGTCCAAACTCAAGCACCGCTCCAGACAACACGTACTGCAGGTCGCTCAATGCATCAGCTACTTCTACGAGGTCACCATCGGCTATGGCCTCCTTGAGTTCGTCGAGCTCTTCCTGGAGGAGGGATACCCTTAGCTCACATCGCTTGGCAGTAGGTATGACAGGCTTAGGCTCTATGGGTAGGTCAAAGGTCGTGTGAAATGCCGCAACGTCATTCAATGCTGCTGGCTCGTCGTATTTCTTATTGCTCATACTGTCTTATTGTAGTAACACGGTTTCTGTGGATGCATGCATCGATGGGCTATCTCATACTCGCTGATTAAGAGTCTTGCTGCTTAATCACCAGTTAATAGAATCATCCGCTACTTCGTGTGCTGGTTTAACCTTATTCCGTAGACTCTTCCTTATACATCTTGATGACCTCGTCCATGATCTCGTCGAGGTTAGACGCTGGCACATCTTTCATACGGATGTACTTGTCCTGATCGAGTATGTAGATCTTAGGCGTCTGTCTTACATCAAACTTTAGCTTGTACTTACTCTTCATGTACTGATCTCCTAGATTGAGGAGGTTTTCGATGCCTTTTTCTTTCACGCCTGGCCAGCAGGTTTCATACTTCTTACCGGTCTTGGTACAGATGCCCACCACGTTGACACCTCGATCCTTCCACTTGTCGTGAAAAGCCATCACATCAGGCATAGCCTTGGTACAGTGGCCACAGTCTGGTGCCCAGAATACGAGGACTGTCCACTCGCTGCTGTCTTGGTATAGTTGCCAGGGGCTACCATCCTCACGGTATAGCTCTACGTCAGGTGCCTGCTTACCTATCAGCGTACCCTTGAGGCGATAGGCGTTATCAGTGATCTTGTCATAGCTTTCTTTGCTGAGCCATGGTGCCTTTCCATTCGCATAGTACTTCTCGACGAGGTGGACGACGACGGCATCCATGCCTACTACACGTTTTTTGACGATGTCATTGTAGAAGTAGCTCAGATAGTAGCGATAAGTAGATGAGCTAGGCTCCATGAGTCCCAGCATATAGTCTATAGATCGAGAGATACTGTCAGGGTTGAGTGGCGTCAGGTTATTGTAGTAGTAGTCTATGCGCTGGTGTAGGAATGGCATGCGCAGGTTGAGCGAGTCGCCCAGGTCGACATTGTCAAAGTAGTGATCACGGTACCACAGGTAGAGGGACATCTGCTCCTCCTCAGCCGTACCCTCGAACTCTGGTATGTCGAGAGCCATATTGGCCTGTAATAGGTGGGCGAAAGGTCCCGTACGGTTAGCAGCGATATTGCGTAGTTGCTCCTGCTCTACTTCGGCGTTGATTTTGTCTAGCTTGGACTGTGCTTTGTCATCGTTTGTTCCAGCTTCTTCGGCTGCCTTGATCTTGGCGCTGAGCGGCTCTACTTGAGCCCGCTTGCCAGATAAGTAGGAAAGGTAGTCGTAGAATCGTTTGTTCTCGTCGCTACCCTTAAACTTGACGTCAGAGAGATTTTTACCGTCTAGCATCACCTTAAATGTCTGGTCGTCAACGGGCACAAAAAACTGTGCATAGTCACCTCCAGGCCTTGTAACGATGAGGTACATACCGGGGGGAAGGGCTTCCTCGCCTACTAAAGTAAAAGTCGGCCGCTTGGCATCTACGGCACTGTACAGCGTGTCGACGACGACTTGGCGATCTGCAAAGTAGTTGCCGATGATGATCGTATCGTTGTCATAGTTGTCTATCTCAAATACTATCTCGTGCTGCGCTGCAAGAGTAAGAGAAAACAGTAGCATCAATATTGAGCTAAGTATACGCATGGCTTATAATTTGTTATTCGGTAGTTACGCTGTTGCGGTTATAGTTTACTCTTGGTAACCTGATAATTTTGCGTCCCGTCTTTATCGTGTCGTTTAGGGTTATATCTACAACGATCAATACGGGAACTTCAATGGCTACATTGGCAAAGCTAACACGCTGACGATGATAGTAACGGGCACAAAAGTACCAAACGGCTAACTGCAAAGCACGCTATCATCATTCTGATTTAAGCGCTTTTAGCCTTTTATTAACGAGGGTGGTAGGTAGACCGAGTGCTTAGAGACCTTAAGACGTAGCACCTGTTTTTTTACGCTTACTAGCTAGTAGGTATAGGATCGCCATCCGTACAGCTACACCGTTTTCTACTTGATCTAGTATGATACTATGCTCGCTATCTGCTACATCGCTGGTCATCTCTACACCACGATTGATAGGGCCGGGGTGCATGATTACGATGTCTTTGTCTAGGCGGTCTAGCATGTCTTTATTGACGCCATAGTACTTAGCATATTCACGTAGGGACGGTATATACTTGATGTCTTGCCGCTCTAGTTGTATGCGTAGTACGTTAGCTATGTCGCACCATCGTAGGGAGTCTTCGATGTCATAGCTGACCTCTACGCCGAGTGCTGACAAGTGCTTGGGTATGAGTGTGGGCGGGCCGCATACTCGGACTTTGGCGCCTAGTTTTTGGAGGCAGTGTATATTGCTCAAGGCTACACGGCTATGCGTGATGTCACCGACGATGACAACCTTTTTGCCATTGAGGTCGCCGACTTGCTCCTGCATGCTGTAGGCGTCCAGTAGTGCTTGCGATGGGTGCTCGTGGGTGCCGTCGCCCGCATTGATAATATTAGCATCTATGTGCTGACTCAAGAAGTGGTGTGCTCCTGGGGCAGGGTGGCGCATGACGACCATATCGACCTTCATGCTCAGTATATTCTGTACAGTATCGAGGAGGGTTTCGCCTTTTTTGACAGATGATGAGCTGGCGCTAAAGTTGACGACATCGGCACTTAATCGCTTTTCTGCTAGTTCGAATGATATCCGGGTCCTCGTACTGTTTTCAAAAAACAGATTGGCGATCGTCACATCTCTGAGCGAGGGTACTTTCTTGATAGGTCGGTTGATGACATCTTTAAACGTCTTGGCCGTATCTAGTATCAGGCGGATATCATCTGCAGTGATGTACTTGATGCCCAGTAAGTGTTCTGTACTCAGACCGTTACTCATAGTATAGCTAGCTCTGCTGTGATTGGTTGTGATAGAGGATGACACTGTGGTCACCAGCCTCCTGGTCCCACGATACCTTGACATAGCTATCGTTAATGGCGTCTACGGTGATACCCACATAGTCCGCCTCGATAGGTAGGTGCCTGACAAATCGGCGATCGACTAGGGACAAGAGTTCGACCTGGGCAGGACGTCCATAGTCTTGGAGTGCTGCTAGGGCAGCCTGGACCGTACGTCCGGTGTATAGCACGTCGTCCACCAGTATGACTCGCATGCCATCTAGAGAGAAGTCTAGCTCTGTGTCACTAGCGGCTAGCGGCACTTCTCGCATACGGAAGTCATCGCGATAAAAAGTAATGTCCAACTTGCCGGTAAGGATACGCTTGCGCTTGGTGATTTTGGCGATCTGGGAGCATAAGACATCACTCAGCACGACACCACTCTCCTGTATGCCTATGATGCATGCATTATCCCAGTTAGGGTAGTTTTCTACCACCTCATGCGCCAGCCGACTGATCGTCAGGTCAAACCGTCCACCGGCGAGTATGCTTCTACCGTCTTTCATCTTGGGCAAAGATAAAAAAGGTAATGAGCCCATTGCACTGCATGATCCTAATCCGTAATGTTGCTCGCCTCATCTAGTACTTGTCTGTTTTCTTGCTGGCGACAAAAGACTTATTATCGATTTGATTTCAATAGGTTTTTGGTGAAGAGTTTTACAAACCGCCGCTTGTGTTTTTAGTCTATTGGTTGCAATAACTACGTTCAAGGTAGTGGATGAAAATTTGACGGGAAGATAAAGTCGGTGGTCGCTGTACAGTGATAGGTCAAGGGTCGACAAAATGTGCGATTTTTCAAGCATCGAGAACGCCTGAATAGCGCCACTGCTCGATCATTAGCATGTTGGAAGAATGGCTCAGGGCTTTCTCTAGAAAAATAAAAGCAATTTTGATGTGATCCTAGATCGGTCTTGGCCTGGTCAGTACTAGAGAGTGATTTGGGTATAATGCGCTGCGGGTAGAACCGCAGCAGTGCTAACCTAGCCTTAATACATTTATAATAAGGCGATGTGCTGAGTTCCGTCGAAGCAAGGCCAGTCGGGCCTTTCCGACATTCGCTAAAGAATCGGAAGTGACTTCAGTATCGAGAGAGTGCTGACTTTTTTGTTAGCATAAAATAGATCAATAAAAAGCGTACTTTTGCACTCGTTAAAAATCGAAGGGTCGTTCATCGGCGTATTCGGTATGGTTAATCCAAATTAAATTTTAGCAAGATGCCAGTCAAAATCAGACTGTCCAGGCAAGGACGTAAAAAGCAGCCATTTTACAATATCGTCATAGCAGATGCACGTGCACCTAGAGACGGTAAGTTCATCGAGCGAATCGGTAGCTACAACCCTATGACCTCTCCTGCAACTATCGAACTAGATGTCGATAAGGCGTACGAGTGGATGACAAAAGGAGCACAGCCAACGCATACAGCAAGAGCTATCCTTAGATTTAAAGGTGTCCTTTACAAAAAGCACCTACAGCGTGGAGTAACGAAGGGAGCCCTCTCTCAAGAGAAGGCAGACGAGCTACTAACGCAGTGGATGGAGGCAAAAGATGCTAAGGTCCAAGCAAGAATCGAGGAGTCTATCAAGGAAAGAGAAAACTACTGGAAGCGTCTATCTGGTGAGGTTAAAGCCGTCACTAAGAAAGAAGATACAACTGCTGCTGCAGAAGCATTCCAGGCGGATGATGCACCAGCTGAAGTAGTAGCCGATGCGACTGAAGCTACAGCTGACGCTGCTGGCGAAGAAGAATAGTCTACAACATATACGTTTATTGACGTATATTTACGATTCTTAAACGGATCAAAATACGAAATTTAGAACCTGGTAAGGCTTAATTGTCTTACTGGGTTCTTTTTAAATATGACCTAACCATAACTCGTTGTTATACATGGAAGCATTAGACAAAAAATATCAACTCACACTAGACAACATCAAAGGCGCCGTGCAAGCATCACAGGAGCTAGCCACCTACCTCGATACGGAGGAGGATGATGATTATCGGGCCTTATATGAGGCTTATGAGCCACAGATAGACGATTTGTACTCGCAGGTAGCAGCGGTAGATCCATTGCAATTAGTAGAGCTGGAGGATGCGCTGCTAGATGAGGGATTTGAGGGTTTATATCTGCCTAGAATACTTGGCTACAGTGTATTAAGAGGTGCGGTTGACGATACTCGCGTCAAGTATGTACGTCCGCAGGATCACTTTAAGACGGTACTGGCCGCTATATCTAATAATGCCAATTTCGATGTGCTCAAGCGTCGTATCGGTCAGTCGATACAGATCGGTTTTGCCCTGAGTAGTGATATATATATTACCAACTTCCTCAATGATATCACCAATAAGCGAGTCAAGTACTTCCTAGAGTCTCAGAAGCTAGAGAAATACCGCACCGATAAGTTTAGGAGGATAGGTCTCAAAAAATATCGCAAGCAGTTCGAGAGTCTCAATTACCAGTCTGCCAGCTTCCCGACTTCAATAGGTGAGCTTAAGACAAGGACACAGGAGACGGTTGAGTTTTTGACCTACCGTGCTACTGGTGACTTCGACAATAGTAGCCTACATGGTCAGATCAATACATTGCTCGGCAACAAAGAGTTTAGGTCTGAGCTGGAGTTCCTAGATCTATTGATGACTGTAGGTATGTACTACGAGCTCGAGAAAGACGGACAAAAGCTCTACATCGAGGCGCTAGACTATATACGAGGGAATGCTACTCGATTTGAAGAGGAGTACTTTACGAGGCTAGAGGCACTGCACAATAGCAAGCAGGTTACTGTGACGCCAGACATGGATAAGCGTATGTCGCTACATGTCAACAAGGGTATCGAAGACATGCTGTCTAAGTATTACGATCTTACCGATAAGATCCATAGCGTAGGCTATGTGCACGAAGATGTAATTGAGGCCGTGCGAGTTTTCGTCGATAGTAACGAGGGACTCTCTCCACAAAACGAATGCGTGAGATCTACCATCTTTGAGTACTTCGCGGTGGTACTTAATAATCTAACGCCTACAGAGTACCAGGACTACTTTGAGATTAATAAAGTCTTTACCATATACATACAATTGTTCGCTAATGAGCGGTTTACCCAAGAGGTTAAGGTGTTGAGTCTACGTTATGTCAAGCGCCTGATCAAGACATACACAGATAAGCGCGGTAGAGATTACCAAGATATCAAGAAGTTTGTGGTCTCAACATTCGAGGATCTCGGCTTTATGCGCCTTAAAGACCTCAAGGAGTTGTTTAAGACTAAGCGTAAAAAGAAAGTGGAGGCGTAAGTAACTACAGTCTGTAGACTAGAATTAAAAAGGGGTTCGATCAGATAGGTCGTACCCCTTTCTTAATTAAATCGGGCCTTCTAATAGCTGCATTACATGGCAATTCATTTATTGTAAATTTCTGTAGATGAGTTGGTTGTATTGTTTTTTATAGCACTAGCGATCACAATTTGAAAAGTATTGGGTGCCTAACAAGGTGTGGTGTTGATGTACCTTTACAATGTCGCTACACACATATAGACGACAACAATTATTACTGGTAGGTTTGTGGGTGGTGCATTGCACCACCCATTTTTTTATGCCTGTAATGAAAGAGCCCTTGACGCGTCATATCGTCAAGGGCTCTTTGTTGTTTATGGTATGATGCCAAAGCGTGTGTGCTACAGCACGCTAGACACATCGTGCATCGGTAGGTCAAAGGCATCGGCAACCCCTTGGTAGACAACTTTGCCGTGTACGACATTGAGTCCATGAGCTAGCTCTGGTTTGGCAGCGCTAGCGGCTTTCCATCCCTTGTTAGCCAACTGGATCGCGTAGGGTAGGGTCGCATTGGTAAGGGCGAGTGTACTTGTGTAGGGTACAGCACCTGGCATATTGGCTACACAGTAGTGCACGACGTCATCTACTACGTAAGTTGGATCCTGGTGGGTAGTCGGCTTGCAAGTCTCTATACAGCCACCTTGGTCAACCGCTACATCTACGACTACAGTACCAGGGAGCATATCCTTAAGCATGTCTCGTGTGATAAGGTGTGGTGCTTTGGCACCCGGTATGAGTACAGCACCGATGATGAGGTCATGGCTAGAGAGTAGAGATCTGATGTTGTACTCATTACTCATAAAGGTATTGACGTTGGCCGGCATCACATCATCGAGGTAGCGCAGTCTGGGTAGTGAGATGTCCATCATTGTGACATCTGCTCCCATACCGGCAGCCATCTTGGCAGCATTAGTACCTACGACACCACCACCTAGGATCATCACCTTGGCAGGTCGTACACCTGGTACACCACCGAGTAGGATACCACGTCCACCCATTGGCTTCTCGAGGTACTTAGCACCATTTTGTATCGACATCCGTCCTGCTACTTCACTCATAGGTACGAGTAGAGGGAGAGATCGATCTCGTAGCTCGACCGTCTCGTAGGCTAGGCAGATACTGTTACTCTCGAGCATGGCCATGGTTAGTGGCTCGCTACTGGCAAAGTGGAAGTACGTAAAGACCAATTGGTTCTCCTTGATCAGTTTGTACTCTGGTTCGATCGGTTCTTTAACCTTGATGATCATCTCGGCTATATCGTATACTTCTTCGATGGTCCCGAGTACGGTAGCTCCAGCCTCTTCGTACATGCTATCAGCGAATCCACTGCCTAGGCCTGCGGTCGACTGTACATATACTTTGTGGCTATGTTTTGCAAGTTCTTTAGCACCTGCAGGGGTAAGAGCAACCCTGTTTTCGTTGTTTTTAATCTCTTTTGGTACGCCTATGATCATGTTAATAGGTTTGATTAGGTAGGTTAATAATCATAATAGGCGAAAATAGATATTACGCTTCGCCTCTTAGTTAATTTTGCAATATTATCTCACCATTATTTCTAGCCTGTGACGCCGCGATCTAGTCTAGCTCATTTATTCGAGTAGGCCATGGGTGGGGATAGCTTCTTTTCATAGACATCATCGTAGTCAAGGGCCTTGCATAGGCAATCGGTAATAGCAGCTTCACATACCATCCATAGGACTTGCAAGATTTGATAAAGCGTGTACCTTTGCAGTCGGCGAGGGCCGGACGGCCAGCTCCTCTTGAATTCCCCCAGGGTAGAAATACAGCAAGGGTAGAGGGTTGAGCGGTTAGGTCTGTGTCCTCGCTTTTTTCATTTCCCTAGCACTAAGATTGGTTTTAAATTGTGATTGCTTTTATCAGCAACACGGATCTTCATGTGACCACGGTAGTGCTGCTATTTGCATAATGTTTCGCTGTGGTCAGCTGGTCACTTAGCCATCGATATCAAATGATGGATCTAGCGTCTCTAAAAGTGACTATATCCTAGTAACATCTTGTATCTTGCGGTCACTTAGACAGCACCTTAATGGGTGTTATCCACTTTTACATAATAACAACGGACTAGATGAAATTTTTTGTTGACACCGCTAGCCTTTCTCAGATAGAAGAGGCTGCTGCGCTTGGTATTTTGGATGGTGTAACGACCAACCCTAGCCTGATGGCCAAAGAAGGAATAACGGGTGATGCCAATGTCAAGGCGCATTACAAAGCCATATCTGAGCTGACAGATGGAGACGTATCTGCAGAGGTCATCAGTACCGACTATGAGGGTATGCTCGCAGAGGGTAGAGCTCTTGCCGATATAGCGCCTAACATAGTCGTCAAGGTGCCGATGATACAAGAAGGCGTCCGAGCGATCAGTCAATTTACCAATGAGGGTATCCGTACGAATTGTACACTGGTATTCTCACCTGGTCAAGCCATCCTTGCGGCAAAGGCGGGAGCGACCTACCTCAGTCCATTCATAGGTCGTGTAGATGATCTTACATGGAATGGTATGGACCTTATCCGTGATATCGCCGAGATATATGCTATACAGGGTTACGAAACGGAGATACTAGCCGCTAGTATTCGCTCATCGCTACACATCGTAGAGGCTGCCAAGAACGGTGCAGATGTAGTGACCTGTCCGCTCAAGGCCATTCTCGGTCTACTCAAGCACCCACTTACAGACATCGGCCTAGCCAAGTTCCTAGAGGATCACAGAAAGGCAAATGCATAATGAGTAGCCAGTTGACCAACCATATCATGATGGTACGGCCGGCTTCTTTTGGGTTTAACCAGGAGACGGCTGACAATAATGCTTTTCAGAGTGAAGCCCAGCACACATCCGACGCTGACGTTGCGGCGATGGCCCTGGCGGAGTTTGATAGGGCAGTAGTGGCACTGCGAGGACGAGGCGTCAAGGTCACCGTCATCGAGGATACCCCTTCACCCGCTAAGCCGGATGCGATATTTCCCAATAACTGGGTCTCTTTTCATCAGCCCGGTGTCGTGATTACTTATCCGATGTTTGCAGCTAATCGACGTGTCGAACGCAGCGAGGCCATCATCGATAGCATAGTACCGGCCTATCGCCGATATGCTTTTGAGTATTACGAAGAGGACGGCCTATTCCTAGAGGGGACCGGTAGCCTCATCCTGGACCGTATCAACAAGATCGCATATGCTAGCCTCAGCGAACGTACAGATATCCGCCTACTAGATAAGTGGTGTGTGCTCATGAAGTACAAGCAAGTGAGCTTTAGGGCTGAGGACGAAAATGGTCTGCCCATCTACCATACTAATGTCATCATGGCACTGGGTAGTGATCTAGCCATCATATGTCTGGAGTGTATGCCGGTAGAGGCGGAGCGAGAGGCTATAGTCGCAGAGCTAGAGGCATCAGGTAAGACGATTATCGATATTAGTCTCGATCAGGTCAAGGCCTATGCAGGCAATATGCTACAGGTACTGGACGGATCAGGGCAGCCTCTACTAGTTATGTCGTCACAGGCTAGGAGCAGCATGACGGATGAGCAGATGCACACCATCCTACAGCGTAGCGACGTCGTGGATATCGATATACCGGCCATCGAGCAGATAGGCGGCGGTAGTATTCGGTGTATGATGGCAGAGGTGTTTTAGGGTAGAGGAGGCCTCAATTAATTGTTAGGGATGAGCTATGACAGTGGCAGTGTAGATTGAAGATGTATCAAGAGGATAAAATTTGAGATCTATTGGTTTATGAGTGGGTAGAAGTGTTTGTAGGTCGATCCCTAAGCAGAGCCTATATCTTGGGACACCTGTCTTTTATTCGGATGATAAACAAGTTAATTGTTTGGAGTAGATGAAAGGTCATCGGCTGCCTTTGGTTAACTGTCGCTGTACAGAGCTAGATCAAGAGGTGACAAAATGTGCGATTTTTCATTGGAGTTCGTGAAAACCTAGTGCAATAAAGTAGAATGGCGCTTGCCAATAGGTTGTAATACTCTGTACCTTAGAAAAATAAAAGCAATTTTGATACGACTCTAGATCGGTCTTGACCTTGCTAGTATAGTGATGAAAGCTGGCCTTTACTGAGTAAAAAATAATTTTACAAGGAACCTGTAAGGTCAAGAAGCTCCTTACGGAGACATGATTTTTGCCTTCTTTTGATCTGAGCAAAAGAAGGAGGCCAGTCGGGCCTTTCCGACATTGGCTGGAAAACCAAAAGGTACATCTATTATCTACAGATAGGACTCGTTTTCCGCGGCCTTCTACATAGAACCAATATATGCATCATTTATAGCAACAGCCTGTCACAAAATACTGTTGTATTTTAGTAACAGTGACGCAAAGCAAGGATATGCAATCTCTAGATATTGACCTACTACTATTGGACCCTACACTTGACGACCGGCTACGTGATATAGCACAAAAGGTCAAGGATGGTACTCGTATCACAGAAAGTGACGGCCTCTATCTGTATGAGGAAGCCGATCTTGGCTACTGCGGTATACTAGCCAACTATATACGGGAGCAAAAGCACGGTGATAAGACTTACTTCAATCGTAACTTTCACCTAGAGCCGACTAACGTATGCCTCTATACTTGTACTTTTTGTTCGTATAGCCGACTTATCAAGAAGCGTGAGGAGGGATGGGAGTACTCTCTAGATGATATGATGGATATCATTAAAAAATACGATGACGAGCCAGTCACTGAGGTTCACATCGTAGGTGGTGTACTACCACAGTATGATGTGCCATTTTACGAGAGCCTTTTCTCTTCTATCAAGAAGCACCGCCCTGACCTCCACGTCAAGGCACTGACTCCTGTGGAGTACCACTATATATTTAAGAAAGAGAAGATTTCCTACCAGGAGGGTATGGAGCGAATGCTAGCTTCAGGCCTAGATAGTATGCCTGGTGGTGGTGCAGAGATATTCCATCCTGAGATCAGGGATCAGATCGCTGGCGGTAAGTGCTCTGGTGAGCAGTGGCTCGACATACACCGGGTGTGGCACAAGCTAGGCAAACGGTCCAATGCCACCATGCTCTACGGCCACATCGAGGAATATCGCCACCGTGTCGACCACCTAGACAAACTGCGCAGCCTACAGGACGAGACTGGAGGTTTCCAGACGTTTATCCCACTCAAGTTTAGGAACCAAGGCAATCAGATGTCGCATGTTGCAGAGTCAGTCGTGCATGAAGACCTGCGCAACTATGCCATCTCGCGTATCTACCTAGACAACTTTGACCATATCAAGGCGTACTGGCCTATGATAGGTCGCGATACGGCGCAGCTGTCACTAGCCTATGGAGTAGATGACATAGATGGTACGATCGATGATACGACTAAGATCTACAGTATGGCCGGCGCAGAAGAGCAAAACCCCGCCATGTCTACGGAGCAGCTGGTCAAAATGATCCGTCTAGTAGGTCGCCACCCGCTAGAGCGGGATACCCTGTACAATATCGTTACGGACTACAAGGATGCAGAGTTTGAGGATGATAAGCACTTTAAAGGCTACCTAAGTCTGCCCGTGGTATAAGGGAGATTGGATTGATCTGCTCCAGAGTAGGTGCAGTACTTAATATAGATAGCGCAGGGACGGGGTACAACTCCCATTTATGCTCAGTTACTCTCTAGATATTTACATTCGGAGTGTTTTCCTCATCTATCTCTTTGTACACGAAGTACGCTACGGGATGCCTGAAGAAATCAGATAAGGTAGCTCGCACTACTGCGAAGATCTTACGTAGCTCTAGATGTCTCGATTTAAATGCGAGAATAAGCGTTACAGAAAAGCTAACGATAAAATTGATAGTTCCGATCAAGAGGACGGCAGCCATCGCAATGCCTATCTGTCCTATGTCGAATAGTCCTGTAATACTGGCATAGCCCACGTTACTAGAGCTAAATGCAATGTGGCGGATATCTACAGCAAAAGGTAGCACGAAACTCAGGAGCCAGGCCATGCCTAGCATAAAGCCCAGGGATACGTTACCAGCTATCGTTCCTAAGTTGTTTTTGATCACGGCGCCTAGCCTAGACCGAAACGCTGTAGATGTAACCTTGCTGAGTCGTCGATGATGAAGTATACGGTAGGGCAGTTTACTCGCTACGACCTTATTGTCAAAATAGCCAGAGATGAATCCTGAGGTTGCGAGGAAGATACCTGCGATAGCTGCATACAGTATGGCACCTCCAGCGATAGGCATAACGGACAGCATGAGTTTGCTAGCCTTCTTATCATAAATAGGATAGTCGCCTAGACCGTACTTGAGCACCAGTCCTATGACTACCGCCATCAGCAGCGCCATGGTGAAGTTACCGATTAGAGAGATAAATTGACTCCGACTCACCCGCCGTACTAAGGTGACCACACTGTCTATGTCGTCTAGCTCGAGATCATTATCCTTGTCGATGTACTTAGTGATAGTCGAAGCCGTCATGGCGGGTTGTTTGGTGGCAATCGTGCCGCCCAAGATCTTGACAAGGACGAAGCAGGCGGCATAGTTGATACTAAAGACTAGGGCAGATGGTATCTCGCTGTCATAGTGTTTGTCCAGCAGGATTTTAAACAAGGCGAAGCAGGCAATGATAGCACCTCCTTTGAGGCCTTTGATAAAGAATTTCTGATACTCTTTCTTTGACTCTGCGACGTAACTTTCGCCTTTCTGCGATGTGTGCTCTACGATCTCCAGTGCCAGCAGGTCGGTATGTACATGAAAGTACCGCCGCAAGCTATTCTTGGTCGTATGATGTATGAGGTACTGACCGATGAGGGCTCTCCAGCTAGAAAGATCGGATAAGTCTGCACGGAGTAGTAGTAGCGCTTGACATCTTGAGATGACATCCTTTATCTCCTGAGTTAAGACCGTCAGGTGTAGCGATGTGCCTACCTTGCTCTTCTTGTCACGCAATAGCTGCATGCTGTCATCCACAGCATTGAGATCCTTGATGAGGCCTTCGTACTTCGTTGGGTCATTAGTGAATACACCTAACTGCACACTCAGGTCACTTATGCACTGCCTATCGATTTCTAGTTCGTCGAGTAGAGCTGTGATATTGTGGTCTAGCCCTGTGGATAATACTCTGCTTACGAGGGCAGTGATACTTCGATTGAGATCATCATCAATCATTTCTGCCTGGCGAGGAAAGCCCAACAGGTAGGTGATCCGCTCTGACACCTTGTGATGTCCATTGTCGAGCCTGATCTGCTCGTGTAAGAAGAACTCAAAGCTACCCTCGGGAGCTACCTCGGGGATAAGCTTACGGCCCAGCCGAGCCCATAGACCAGACAAAAATCCGTACTTATCTAGCACGGAGTGCTTGACAAAGAAGCTGTAGAATGATAGCTGCATCTCCTATACAAGGTTTGATCCGTCTTGCAAGTTTATGCAAGTGGTGCTTTGTTAGCAAAAAAAAAGAAGGCGCCTCTTACATTAGAAGCGCCTTCTCTTTATCTATATATCGTATTGACGTCCTATTCGCCCTGACCTAGTGAGTAGGCTCGCTTACCATCTATGACATATAGATTCTCTGTCTTGATGAAGTTGTAGCCCTCAGTGATGAGGTCATTAAGTAGTGCAGTTAGTTGCGTGTAGCTGACATCACTCTTGCCATCTGTGGCTAAGAATCGGCACCTCCAGTGATCTGTACAGAATGTCTCTGGCATACCACCTGGGTAGACTTTGACACCCCGGTTGGTGATCATCTTGAGCTTCATGTTACTTGAGATCTTCGCGATACGTACCAGTTCATCACCGATGAAGTCAGGATCTCTATCCTTGTCTGACCAGTCTAGGAATACATCGCATCCTTTGAGCTCCTTCTTAGCCAGAGGGGTAGGGTCGATCGTTATCTTGATGGGCTTAGCATCTTTGTTGAGTGATACGGCCTGTAGGTTAGATGGCTTCTGGCCAAATCTTGCGATTACGGCATCTGCGAACTCCTGCGTATTGGCACGCTGCTTAGTAAATTCGTCACTCGCTAGGTCACCCGTGTGGATACCATCCTCTAGTGTCTTGAGTAGGGCATTTTGGATTTTCTCTGCGATCCCCGCCTGACCGATGTGGCTCAGCATGAGGCAAGCTCCATTGATAAGGCCTGATGGGTTAGCTATCCCTTGACCTGCGATATCTGGTGCCGAACCATGGATCGCCTCAAACATTGCGAGGCTGTCACCTATGTTAGATGATCCTCCTAGGCCTACGCTACCTGCTATTTCAGCAGTAATATCAGAGATGATATCACCGTATAGGTTAAGGGTTACGATCACATCAAATCGCTCAGGATCATCAGCAATCTTTGCACTTCCGATATCGATGATGTAGTGATCACTTTCTATATCGCTGTATTCCTTCGCTACCTCATTAAAGACACTGTGGAAGAGACCATCGGTGTGCTTCATGATATTGTCCTTACTCATACAAGTGACCTTCTTACGGCCATTGGCACGAGCATACTCGAATGCATATCGACAGATCTTTTCACAACCTGGCTTAGATACGAGCTTAAGGCATTGTACAACCTCTGGTGTCTGCTGGTGCTCAATACCGGCATATAAGTCTTCTTCATTTTCACGTACGACCACAACATCCATCTTAGGGAAGTTACTTTGTACGAAGGGTGTGTAAGCACGTACAGGTCGTACGTTAGCGTATAGACCCATTGACTTGCGTATAGTCACGTTGAGGCTCTTGTAGCCGCCACCTTGAGGCGTCGTAATAGGCGCTTTTAGGAAGACATCGTTTTGGCGTAGTAGGTCCCATGACTCCGGGCTAATGCCTGACGTGTGACCTGAGGTGTACATAGCCTCACCAATCTTGATCTCGTCGTACTCCAGCTGAGCTCCAGCTGCAGTGAGGACTTTGATCGTTGCCTTCATAATTTCTGGGCCGATCCCGTCCCCGTAGGCCACTGTTACTCTTGTTGGGCTGCTCATCGTTGTATTATTTATGGTAGTTATTTATACATGCAGGGTAAGCTACGTAAGCCGCCCTACTAGTTTTTGAAAGATGGTGCAAATATGCAGATACTTAGACGCTTACACCCTCTATAAAGTTTACTTTCGACGGAGTCCTATGATATAGACTTGGCGTATAGTCGATAAGTCTTGTACCGAGTGCCATTGAGTGCCTCTGCGGCAGCTATCATCTCCTCATTATTCTCTAGTACCCAGCTGGCTTCGCCTGAGAGTACGCCGTACTTTTTGGCAGCTTTGATATTACGGGCGAAGAATACAGCTTCGATACCTTTCTTGCGGTAGTCTTGGCGTACACCCATAGCGGCGATACGTACTCTTTTGGTTTTCTTCTTACCGAGTAGTAATTTAAATATACCCGTAGGTAGTAGTCTGCCTCGATTGATACGTTGTAATATCTCGTTGATGTCTGGTAAGGTCAGTGAAAAGCCAACCGTCCGGCCTTCGTGCTCGGCTATGTAGCCCCAGTCTTCTACGGCTATGAGCTTGAGATCATTTTTGAGAAAGTTGAACTCATCCTTAGTAAAGGGTACGAATCCCCAGTTGTCTATCCAGGCCTCGTTGTATACCTCTAGCATCTGCACAGCCTCCTTGTCTATGTCTTTGAGACGGATATTACGGACGGTAATGCCACTACGCTTGAGTCTCGTCTCTATCGCATCGCTGAGTCTCAGTGTACGATCGCTGACGTCGGCTGTAGGTATATCGTAGGCGTAGAGGTCCATCTCCTTGCCATAGCCTGACTGCTCTAGTAGCGATACGAGGTATGGACGATTGTAGGTCATCATGATCCTAGGCGCATCGTTAAAGCCGTCTACGAGTACCCCGGCCGTATCATTGGTGGTGAGGTTAGTCGGGCCTATCAGTCGGTCAAAGCCTCTCTCTTTAGCGTCTGCCTCCGCCTGTGCAAGCAGAGCTTGACACACTTCGCTGTTGTCTATACAATCGAAAAAGCCAAAGAAGCCTACGTTGCTTTTAAAATGGTCGTTGTACCGAGGATTGTGGATACTGACTATACGGCCCACAATGGTGTCATCATGATAAGCTAGATAGGCTTTGATACTCCCATAATCATGAAATGGGTGCTTACCTGGCGTCAGTATATCTCGCTGGCCTATATGTATCTCTGGGACATAGTGCGGATCACTAGCGTAGAGGTCGTGCGGAAAGTCTACAAATGCCTTTAATGCCTTCTTGCTACTTACTGGGGTTATCCGGACCATGTAGTTTTACTAAGACTGTGCGATCTCTCTGGCGCTTTCTATGATGTCTAGACGCTTAGATACCTCTGTGATCTTATCCACAGCCTCGTCGATCTGCTCGAGAGTATGTGTGGCCATCAGGCTAAATCGAATCAGAGAGCTCGTGCTGGCTACAGCCGGTGAGATGACAGGATTGACGAATACACCTTGCTCGAGTAGTGACTTGGTAAGGTGGAAGGTCTTGTAGTCATCACGTACGTAGATAGGTATAATCGGCGTCTCCGTATGACCTGTATCGAAGCCAGCATCCTTAAGGCGAGCTAAAGCATAGCGGGTGTTACGCCATAGCGTTTCTATTCGCTCTGGTTCCTGCTGTATGAGGTCTACTGCCGCAATCACGCTAGCTGCATTAGCTGGTGCGATACTGGCAGAGAATATCAAGGACCTAGCATTGTGCTTGAGGTAGTTGATCGTATCATTATCGGCAGCTATAAATCCACCGATAGAGGCTAGTGACTTGCTAAATGTACCCATAATAAGGTCTACATCGTCTGTCACACCAAAGTGAGAGGCTGTACCTGCGCCTAAGTGACCTAGTACGCCTAGTCCATGCGCATCGTCGACCATGACGTTGGCATTGTACTTTTTCGCTAGCTCTACGATCTGCGGCAACTTGGCGATATCACCCTCCATAGAGAATACACCGTCTACAGCTATGATCTTGATCTTATCCATCGGCGTCTTGCTGAGGATCTTCTCCAGCGAGGCCATATCGTTGTGCTTGTACTTTAGCACTTTGGCAAAACTAAGGCGACTACCATCTATGATACAAGCGTGGTCTAGCTCATCTATGATGATATAGTCATGACGACTAGGTATAGAACTGATTACACCTAGGTTGACCTGAAATCCAGTACTAAACACTAGGGCCCCTTCCTTACCTACATAATTAGCTAACTTATCCTCCAGCTCTATGTGCAGGTCTAGAGTACCATTGAGAAATCTAGAACCAGCACAACCACTACCATACTTGTTGATAGCCGCTATACTTGCCTCTTTGAGCTTGGGGTGTGTAGTGAGGCCTAGATAACTGTTAGACCCAAACATAAGTACGTCCTTGCCGTCTATCTTGACTACGGTATCCTGCTCCGACTCTATGGTTCTGAAATACGGGTATACTCCCATAGCTTTAAAACGCTGGGGTAGGTCGTAGGCTTTCATTTTTTGCTTCAGCATAGCTCCTTGTATTGTGGTAAAGGGGGTGTTGCAGTCCTTGTTTTCAAAAAGGGTGCAAAGATCAAATAATCAATAAGCTTGACAAGTCGGTATGATAAAACATTCATCACTATAGAATAATCTTTTCGTACACAGGCTGCTTGCTGTCTATGTCATAGCCATATAGTTCGATGTACTTGCCGTCCGGGAACAAGCCCAACTCTAGCGCATACACGTATATATTGCTGATCACAGCCATCTTATCATTTATCTTCATGATCGCTGCCGGACCTCCTGGGGCCTGGTCATCGATATATATCTTTCGCTCTCCGTATGATACAACGGATATCTCGTAGGAGTGGTTACAGATTTTCTTGTGTCTGTAGCCATATGCCAGCTGTCTCTGTATGGCATTGAGCTCTTTTCGGATGCCGTTTTCTGTATACTTTATCCAGTAAACGTGCAGAGGCTCACTATCATTGATGCTGCCATCGAGATTTCTGTTGATTTCGTAGATGACAGTATTACTATTCTGGTTGACTTGGATATAGAAAAGACCGTCTACACCTATGTCAGGTGTAGGGTAGTGCTCTGGCAAACCTCGCTCGCCATCGTAATTATATCCCGCCTTACGTAAATCTGTAAGCATCTGACTCTTTACTCTCTTGTGAAGATAGTATTTTACCTTTATATGCCTACCATGCTAGTGTCAAGTCTAGTTGACAACATCTTAGTCTAGTAAGCGTTACATCGAGCGATGAAGGAGCACTTACGCATAGCCTTGGTGGGTTATCTTAATACACTGCCATTTGAGTATGGTCTTAAAAAGCTGAGTAACAGCGATCAGATACAGCTCATCCTCGATACACCGGCCGCCTGTGCTCGGCTATTTGCAGATGGCCTAGTAGACCTAGCCCTGGTACCTGTGGGAGCCTTGTCGAGTCTGCCGCCACACGAGATAGTGCTCGATTACTGTATCGGTTGTAATGGGCCAGTACGTACGGTGGTGCTTTTTTCTAATGATAGTCCTGATCAGTGGCACACGGTGCGACTAGACACACATAGTAGGACATCTCGGCTACTTGCCCAGGTCATCATCAGGGACCATCTCAATCTCGAGATCGCATATGAGGATAGTCGGATCAGCAAGATGCCCCCGCTAGGTGCCGGTGAAGCCGCCTTGATGATAGGTGACAAGGTTTTTGATGGCGAAGACAAGTATGCCTACAAGCTAGACCTCGGTGCAGCATGGCAGGAGATGACAGCTATGCCCTTCGTATTTGCGGTATGGATAAAGCGCAAGGAGCTGGCCTTGGATGAGGATTTGGTTAATCAAGCCTTACAGGCGGGTATCGCCAAAATACCTGACCTAGTCGCCGTACATGCGGACCAGTCGGGGCTCAGTAAGGAAGATGTAGATAGCTATATCAATGATAATCTCCGATATACATACGGACCTTCACAGAAAGCAGCCGTCGCTCACTTCCAGTCCATTATCAGTACTGGTGATTGGGCTTAGTGGTCGTCAGGAAATACGCTAGTCGTCATCACCAGCGCATTGACAAAGGCATCTTTATTAAGTCCTAGGTCGATGCCCTGCTGATCAAAGTAGTAGAGTAGGTTTTCGGTAGGCATATTGCCAGTCAGGTCGTCTTTGGCCATCGGGCAGCCTCCGTATCCCTTGAGAGCAGCGTCATATCTGTGACAACCGCTGGTATAGGCGGCAGCGATTTTCTCCTCCCAGTTGTGTGGTTGCGTATGTAGGTGGGCACCGAAAGTGACACCTGGATATGGTGGTATGAGTTCGCTAAAGAGGTAGGTGATAGATGCGGGGGTAGCTACGCCGATCGTATCACTCAGCGCCATTATCTTGATATCCATAGCTGCGAGGATGTCTACCCACTGCTGAGCGATCTCTACATTCCATTCGTCACCATACGGATTACCAAATCCCATACTTATATATATGACCAGCTGCTTATCTGCTGCTAGGGCTATATCCTGTATGCGCTTGACTCGATCTACGGAGTCTGCGATAGTCGCATTGGTATTTCGCAATTGGAATGTTTCGCTGATGCTAAATGGAAAGCCTAAGTAGGTGATCTCTGGGTGTGCAGCTGCCGCAATAGCGCCTCGACTATTGGCGACGATGGCTAGTAGCTTACTGCTATCCTCAGTAAGGTCTAGGAGGCTCAGCACCTCCGCAGTATCTCGCATCTGCGGTATGGCCTTGGGCGATACGAATGATCCAAAGTCGATGGTGTCATAGCCCACCTTGAGCAGTTGGTTGATGTAATCTGCCTTAACGGATGCCGGTATATAGTCGTGGAGGCCTTGCATGGCATCCCTCGGGCACTCTACGATTTTTATCTCTGTACTCATTGGAGGTTAATGGTTCGCACTGCAAGATAAGGGTATTGTAAACACTGTTTTGTCAACTAATGAAATAATCGGATGGCAGGCTTGCCAAAGTAATTTGTTAAGTGCGACGGACAAGCATCTTGTCGCCAAGATACACATGGCTACACATTAATAGGAGCAGGGCTGCCTGTGGG
>CAYMFD010000034.1:8529-31116 GCA_964389475.1 uncultured Saprospiraceae bacterium | reverse complement strand
AACCCCCAGCAGTAAGCCCGGCTGCCATCGCAACATGCCATGATACTGGAACAGGATAACTTGGTAGTAACGAGTAGATAATGCTAGTGGATGTGTTGGTCACGTAGATCGCGCTTAGTAAGTATATAGTACTCAATTTTTTGTATAGCTCTGTACTGACAAAGCACAAGAGCAGTAGTTGATAGTGTGCAGTGTCCTACTGCATTGTATGCCTAGTGACACTCACAATCTTGAGAGTCTTTATCCGGCGATTGATATATATGAGGTAGTTATGGTCTACAGTGTTTGGATCTTCAGGCGATCGACGTGAAGCGGTGGCATTGATTTATAGATGAAATAACGGGGGCGATGTAGCGATTTTGTGGAAGCGTGAGACCTTTACCATAGTATGTGATGCCTATTATCGTTTCTGAAACCACACAGCGGATTCCATAATCCGCAAACCACCCACCTTGTACCGCAAACCGCATTTTTTACCAGTGACTGATTCTAGGGCACTCTAGGCGACCCCAGTATCTGGCTAGACTTATATTGATTACCGTATAGACGTCTTGGCTAGTACGATCACCACGTTGTCGACCGGGGAATACGAGGTCTGGATCGAGGCTACGATCAGATAGAGAAGCCGCTAGCTGGCTCGGTAGCGAACTCTGATCAGGATAAACCGTACTTACGTCATCAAGATAGTCTGTCCATAGGCGATTGTACTGAAACTCGATAGCTACGGTATATGCTGGGCCGAGGTCCAATTTCCAGCCAGCGCCTAGTATCCAGGCGCCAGTGACCAAGTTGTACGGTCTAGATGCATTCTGCCCTTCCGTACCGAGAGGTCGTAGATTGTAGCGGGTGCCGTCTAGTACTGTTGATGGCGTGTAACCTAGTACACCAATACCTACAAGTAGGTAAGGCGTATTACCGTACTCCGAGCTGCCGTGTACGTGTGGAAAGAAGTTAAACTCTGCGACGCCGCTTGCTTGGACGATATTGGATCTGAAGCTCAGATTTCTTGTCCTTTCAAAGTTATTGGGGGACTCTTGATCATCGCCTGATACGCGGGAGAAGTGAAATCCGCCACGTATCGAGACACGTTCGTTGAAGTTGCGCTTAGCAAAGACACCGACAGTGAGACCAGGCCTGGTAATATCGAGGTGGGTATTAAGATCGCCAAAGTAGTTGCTGACGCCTATAAGTGCACCGGCCTCTATGCCTTTCTGTCCTCTTAGGCTAGCTGATATCAGCAGACAAAGTAGTAGTACCAGTACTTTCTGTCTCTGCAAGACATTGTTGATCATAGTGTTATCTTGATTGGATATATCTACACGTGGTGGATAGTGATGTTTAACCACTTTCTATCTACCTCAAATGCGTATCGACCTAGATCATCTTTAACGATCAGTTCTTTGTCAAGTTGTACGTCATTGACATAAACTTCTACGTCATCACTATTGATACCATGGAGGATTAGTCCGTACGTTGTGAACGATGGTGTATAGTGACCCTTAATATCTTGGGTTAGCTTTATCTGATTGCCTTCTTTGTGATAGTGGAAGTCAACTACATTGTAGGTACCCGTCTCGTGCTCATAGCCGTCACCACTATCCTGGTAGTGATTTGATGTGTGGGTGGCTTCGCCAGCGAATACATGTAAAGCACAAGACTCTATCGTTTTCTCACCGACGTATTGCTGTACGGGGAACATGGGCACTACCGCGCCTGATCGGACAAAGAGGGGGATTTGCTCTAGATTGCAGTCGATCCACATTTCTTTCTGTCCTGCATATAACTGATCTGTCCACCAGTACATCCATTCACCTTCTGGTAAGTATAGATAGCGACCCTTAGTATTTGATTCTAGGATTGGGCAGACTAGCAGGTCATTACCGACTATAAATTCGTCGACACGATTGTGTGTCTCCACATCTGTTTGTGCGACATAGGCAAGTGGCTTGATGATCGGTGTTCCGTACGTGGTGTATTCGTAGAAGGCCGTGTAGAGATAGGGGAGTAGCTGGTATCGTAGTTCTAGGTATTGCCTGCTGATATCAGTGGCCTGCTCTCCGAAGGACCATGGCTCTTGTACTCCATGATCACCACTACTATGCACCCTAAAGAACGGATGAAAAGTAGCGAGCTGCATCCATCGTATGAAGAGTTCTGGGGTGGGGTGCTCTATAAAACCGCCAACATCAGAGCCACAAAAGCCGAAGCCAGAGACATTCATCCGTTGTACTTGCAAGTTGGCTATCCATAGGTGTTCCCATGAGGCTATGTTATCACCGGTCCATGCGCTAGAGTATTTCTGTGTCCCTGCATAGGCTGATCTTGTGATCACAAATGGTCGCTTGTTATCTTGTTTCATATAGCGCTTGACACCTTTGTAGGTAGCTCGCGCCATCTGCATGCCGTAGATGTTGTGTGCCTTGCGGTGTGAGCAAGGATGTCCGTCATAATCGTGTCTCACATCATCGGGGAAGGACTTGTTTTCCACCTCAAAGAGGGCAGGCTCGTTCATGTCATTCCAGACGCCACTTACACCTGTGTCGCTTATTAGTTCTTCGAATAGGTCTGCCCACCACCTACGGACTTTGGGATTGGTAAAATCGGGGAAGTAGCAGTCACCCGGCCACACCTTGCCTTTCATATGCGGGCCATCAGCACGTCGGCAAAACATGTTTTTCTCCAGACCTTCTTTAAAGACCCAGTATTCAGGATCTACCTTGATACCGGGATCTATGATGACGATCGTTTTAAAACCTTGGTCGCGTAAGTCCGCTACCATCTGCTTTGGTGCCGGGAACTTTTCTTTATCCCATGTAAAGCAGCGGAAACCATCCATGTAGTCTATGTCTAGGTAGATGGCGTCGATGGGTAGGCGTAGTTCTCGAAATTTTGAGGTGATCTCTCTGACTTCACTTTCTGGGTAGTAGCTCCACTTGCACTGATGAAAACCTAGAGCCCATAGAGGAGGTAACTCTGGTGTGCCGGTTAGTACAGTGTACTGTCGGGTAACATCGACGAGGTCTGGCCCATAGATGAAGTAGTAGTTCATCTCACCACCATCTGCCCAGAATGAGGCGACAGACTTGCGTTCGCTGGCAAAATCAAAATGTGCTTTGAAGGTATTGTCAAAGAAGATACCATAGCCCTCACCATGATGCAGACCCATATAGAAGGGTATATTCTTATAGAGTGGATCTTGGTCTTTGTTAAAACCATAGACATCTGATCCCCAGTTGACTAGGCGCTTACCGCGTAGGTTGAGGTGAGTCGGCTTGTCTCCTAGGCCGTAGAAGCATTCACCAGACTGAGCCACCTTGCTCATCTGTACGATGTTGCCACCTGCTTTGTAGTTGTCCTCCCAGTGAAATCCTTTTTCGTCTTCGCAAACGAGGACACCGTCGTGATTGTAGATATTTACTCTACTATCTGCTTTATGGATGGTTATTCGTAGTGCCTCTGTATTGATGACATGTACGGTTTCTTCTTCTGTATAACTTAGTGCACCGGCATTCGCCTTATACTTTTTATCAATGGCATAGCTAAAGTCCTCTTCGAAAATACTGTCTGTAGCATATCTAAATCTTACAACGGTAGGCTGATAGACCATGACGGCTAGCGTCATCTGAGGTTCACAAGAGATGTAAAAACAATCGTCTTTTTGTACTACTTGAGTAACTCTGCCAGGATAAACTTCTTGTGCTGTCTGCATGTGCGGATAAGTATTAGTGTAGCTGCTACACTAAGTGTGACTATTTCCCGCAAAGATACGTCTATTGGATCAACTTATAGGGGCTATATCAGTCCCATACGGCGCATCTGACCATACTCTTTAAAGCTGATCATTCTCTGGGTTCCTTCGTCCCATAGTCGATGATTGACCATTTTTAGACTTTCCCAGAATGTGATGACCGTTGTGTAATTATCAAACCACGGATTCTCTTTGACACACTTAGCTAGGTTGTAGTTGGGTATGCTAGGATTGAGGTGGTGTATATGATGTATGGCTATGTTGCCAGTGAACCAGTTCATGATCTTCGGTAGCTTGTAGTAGCTGCTCCCTTTAATGGCAGCAGTCATGTAGTCCCAGTTCTTTTTCCAGTGCTTATACCCCTCTTCATGCTGGTGCTGTATGTAGAAAAACCAGATAGCAACTACTGCGAAAAATCCAAGCACGAGTCCATGGGTCAACAAGACTTTTTTCCAATCTAGTAAGACACAAGCCGTGACGATTACACCTATCAAGATGATATTACTGACAATCAGACCGATCTTCTCCTTTTTAAAGTCTGGTAGGTTGATGAGTGGGAGCCTGTTGTGAATCACGATATAGTAAATAGGGCCTATGACGAACATCACAAGTGGGGACCTGTATACGCGGTACATTACCTTTTTAAAGGGGCTGAGAGCTCTATACTCCTCTACAGTCAGGGTATTGATGTCTCCTATATCTCGTACCTCCAGCATACCATTGTGGCCATGGTGAAAGTGATGAGACTTAGCCCAGTAGAAATAGGGTATGAAACTCAAGAGACTACAAACATACCCAGTGGCATTTCTCCAGAATGTTGATTGTAAAAAAGAGCGATGACCACAGTCGTGCTGGATGATAAATATCCTAACTAGAAAGAACGCATTAAGTATCGCCAAACCTAAAACAGCCAACACACTTACGTCCCACAGTTTATACATAAGGGCCCAGATTAAGAAAAACGGACCGAAAGAATTGAGGATCTGGATAATGGCCTTTCTGGTATTAGGTACTTGGTACTTCCGCAGTGAGTGCAGCACTTGATTGGCCTTCTCTTTAAGGTCTTCGGATGCTAGAGAGTTGTGATTGGTCATAATTGCTAGTCAATTGCAAGTGCAAGTTAGATAACCGAGTCTTTTAAATTGGAAAGCATTAAGCATTTTTTATGTGTTTGGCGCAGTCTTTGACCTAATAAATACAGTAATTTTGCAGGCCTAAATGAAGGGCTCTGCTGGAGAGCATGCCTATGGTGAGTAGAAAGAAGGAAGTAGGGATTAAGTCGAAGATCCGCGGTTGGTCGCGAGATCTTGCTATCGTAGTGATAGTGGCTGGTATCGCTATCGCTGCTTTAAAACTCAAGGATGGCAGATTCTTTGACGTGCCAGTACCTGCAGCACTCACAGCCATACCGCACGTGTATGGATATAATGCCGCAACGGTAAGTCTCACAGAAGGACGCATCGAGGAAGGCAGTAATCTGGGCGATATCTTGCAGAGCAATGGTGTGTCTTATACAGACGTACTGGAGCTTGAGAAGGCCTCGGTCGAAACATTTGATGTACGATCAATAAGGGCGGGAAAGCCGTACACCGTGGTGCATGACACGTGCTTTGATGTATGCCGCGCATTTATATACGAGCCCTCACCATTCTACTACATTACCTGTTCCTTTGATGAGGAGGGGGTATGCGTACAGCGCATAGACAGACCCGTTACGACAGAACTAGAGTCTGCTGGCGGTCGTATAGAGACTAGCCTGTGGAATGCCATGATGGATCAAGACTTGTCGCCAGGTATCATCGACTTGATGGAGGATGCACTGGCCTCGGCGGTAGATTTTCATCATACGCAGGTAGGTGATGAGTTTAAGCTCATCTACGAGAAGAAATATATCGAAGGGATGGCTGTCAGTCTCGGCAAGGTAGTAGGTGCCTACTGGCGCAATGCTGAAGGCGAGTTTTACAGTATCTACTTTGACAGTGACAAATATGAAGGCTATTTCGACGAGGAAGGTCGCCCCACCAAGAGTGCATTTCTACGCAGTCCTGTTAAGTTTAGCCGCATCAGTAGTCGTTACAACTTAAGACGACTACACCCTATCAAAAAGCGCCGCATACCGCATAGAGGTACCGACTACGCTGCCGCGAAAGGTACTCCCATCAGGGCTACAGCATCTGGTGTAGTAACCAAGGCTGCCTACACTCGCAATAACGGTAAGTACGTCAAGCTCAAGCACGATGATATCTATCAGACCCAGTACTTGCACATGCAGAGATTTGCCAAGGGTATCAGACCAGGTGTGCGGGTCCAGCAAGGGCAGACCATAGGCTACGTAGGTAGTACGGGTATGGCCACAGGCCCACACGTATGTTATAGATTTTGGAAGTACGGCAAGCAAGTAGACCCACTCCGTGAAAACTTCCCGCCAGCTGATCCCATGCCTGAGGAGATGCTTCCCACCTTTTACGGGGTGAGGGATTCTGTCAAGGTACAGTTAGATTTGATAGATTTGCCGCCTAGTACCATACTAGCGTCTAGTCTTGGTGTCTCTACTTCATAGTATTTGTGGTATTAGGGAGTACCTTTACGATCAATGTTTCGATACCTCTCACTCTACTTTTCTTTTTTTGTCATTACTAGCATTGCATATGGGCAACCGACCATCTGTGAAGCTCCGTTTGAGATGACGCCATTCTGCAACGAGGCTTGTATCATCTGTGATATTGATGGATTTCAGGGTAGGCACGATAGCAATGTGAGGGGTGAGGCCCCGCCAGACTTTTGTGTCTTTGGTGTCGAGAATGCTCAGTGGATTGCTTTCCTAGCTGGCTCAGAGACACTAGAGGTTGATATATCCGTCAGCAACTGCGACAATTTCTTCCTATTCAGCGGACTGCAGATGGCGATATATGAAAGCCTAGACTGCGAGACATTTACGCAAAAGAGTAATTGCATAGGCGGTTTTTTTCAGATACGGCAGGGCCAGACGGGCACCTTGTTTATGAATGACCTGACCGTAGGCCAGTACTATTACCTGGTTATGGATGGCTCAGCTGGTGATAACTGCGACTGGACCATGTCCGTACAGTCGGGGACTACCGAGGTGGCTCCGCTCGACAGCACCGGTACGATAATCGTGCAAGACTCATACTGTAGCAACGATACGATAGTTGTAGATATAGACCGGGAGATTGGCGCTACGGAGTTTTTGTGGGAGCTCAATCAGGATACAGTAGCAATGACACAGAGCTGGGATACACTACTAGCCTCAGGGACCTACGAAGTATGTGTGACGGGTAGTAACGCTTGCAATGTGGGCCCGACCGTCTGCGACACTATAGAGGTTCTTAACCTACTGCGAGATACGGTCAGCGTAGAGATATGTGAGTCCAGCTGTACCACCGTAGGGGATAGCGTTATTTGTAATCAAGGGATCTACGACATACTCGTCTCCGCCACTGGTATCGGGTGTGATACTATACGACGAGTGATTGTCGAGGTGGTGCCTAATTTACAGTTTACCATAGATACGACGCTTTGTTCTGGATTGTGCATCGAGGTATTTGATACTACGATCTGTGAGGCAGGGCTATTTCTGCTAGATAGGCAGGGCAGTGGTGGTGATTGTGATAGTAGTATCGTCATCCAGGTAAGGGAGGCAGATAATATACGAGTAGAGCTATCCTTTGATATCTGTGAAGGTACCTGCGCTACTCTCAGCGATACGTTGCTGTGTGAGTTAGGGTTTTGGGAGTTTGATCGAGCGGCGAGTATAGGTTGTGATACCACGTATGCAGTCACTGTGACGGTTAGAGATACTACACTAGGACGTGTAGATACTATGCTATGCCCAGGTGATTTTATAACTATCGATGGTGCAGACTTCACGATGCCTGCGGTATATGACCAGGTTAGGAGCGGCGTTAACGGCTGTGATAGCATCATCCGATGGACTATCAGTGAGTCGATGCTTGATACCATTGTCGAGAACTATGTCATCTGTGGCGGCGATTCGCTGATGATAGACGACATCGTGGTCATAGAAAGTGGTCAGTACTTTACAATGCGAGCTGGTACGCCATGCAGCCTTGCCGTCGTTTCGCAAGTTGATGTATTGGTCAATGATACTACCGCCACAAGTCAGACACTTTGCTTTAGTGATACCCTTCGTATAGGTAATCGGGCTTTCGCGGAGGCAGGCACCTACCTAGTAGAACTAGTAGGTCAGGGTGGTTGCGATAGTATAGTCGAGCTTACCTTAGAGGATCAATTACTTCCCTTTAATATTTTAGCCACTAGCTTCGTATGTGAAGGTGATAGCATTTTGATAGGGGGAGAGGTGTATACTCAATCCGCATCTGACACTGTCTCTTTCCCACGAACGGGTGCATGTGATAGTCTTGTGATCATCAATGTTGTATCGGTTGACTGTGAGATAGTTTTGCTTCGTAACGTGACGCCAGTGGGCTGCGATGGCGTAGATGGTGGTGAGATAGATATGGTTTGGGGAGGTGGACTCCCATCATACACAATTCAATTGCTACAAAATGGGACGGTTATACGAGAAGAGTTTTCCGTTCCCCCTTCATTTTTCTCATTTGTGGACGTACTTCCGGGAGAATATCAGGTCCGTGTTATCGATCGATTGGGCAATACAGCCATACTTGATGCGACTATCTTAGAACCTGTGCCACTAGAGATCGATATCCTAACCAGTGACTATACAGGTTTTGGCATATCATGCGACGGCGCCACCGACGGTAGTATAGAGGTCAGCGCAGTGACTAGCAATGGGCCTATTGAGGTTGTGTATGGCAATGGTGTAGCAGGTCCGATCATTGATAATTTGGCCGCAGGTACGTATACGATAATGGTGACCGATAGTGTAGGCTGTACTATTGATACGTCGATTACTCTACAATCACCCGACCTACCTGAGATAGACCTCTTCGTGCAGGAGCTACCTTGCTCGACGGATACCGCAGCGCTTGTGTTTGGTAGTGTCTTCAGCCAGTTACCAGTCACTTCACTTCTATACAATGGTGAGGAGACTAATGATGCTGTCGGCGTCTGGGCTGTACCACAGGATATGCAAGGGCTTCAGGTATTTAGCGTTGTAGATAGTAATGGCTGTACAGGTAGTGACTCCGTGATGGTCGATGTGCCTAGTGCCAGCATATTTACCATAGTGGATACAGTCAACATCACTCAAGGTGATAGCATCGACATACTGCTCGAGTGGGCTGACGAGATAGCTACAATAGTCTGGTCTGCTACTGGACTATCATGTGCAGATTGCCTAGCACCAGTGGTAGGCAGTGCCGCTGGTCAGGTTGTGACTGTAGAGGTTGTGGACCTGATAGGATGTACATCGACGTACGCTGTAGTACTCATCGTTGAAGAACAACCGCCGGTAGTATTAGCCAATATATTTAGCCCTAATGGTGATAGTGTCAATGACGAATGGGAGGTCGCTCACCCGTCAATACAGCAGGTGATACGTATGGCTGTCTATGATCGATGGGGCAGTCTAGTACACGAACAGCGAGTGCCGGATCTATCTGGACGATGGGTATGGGATGGTCTCTACCGTGGTCGCCTTGCCTCGACAGGGGTGTATGTATATCAGCTCGAATATCTATCCGTAACAACCCGTCAGAGAGCGGTGACAACGGGCACGATTACTTTAATAAGATAGCTTAACCAAATTATAATTGGTTGATTACTTGCATGAGGCCCTTTTTTGGGTTATCTTTTGAGCTTTTATTTTATCACCCAATGAAAACACTTTTGATGACATTACAAGGTATCAACATTAGGATTATCGATGCGTCGAAGAGCTTTATCTCTTTTCGATATGTCAACAGTAATGCTCGTAGCAGAGTTAAGAGATCGCAGTTTATGCAGGATTATGAGAGCGGCGTATTCAATGTAATTAATCCAGAGGCTTTAGGAGAAGCAGCAAAGGAAGAAGAAACAACCTAGACCCCTTCCCAAAGACTAAGCAATAAAAAAAGGGTTGCCATCTCTAACCGAGACGACAACCCTTTTTTATTTAAGGTTGATATGATCGCTTATCTAGCGAAGCCATAGCTCAGACCTACAGAGTAAAATGACTGTAAATCTTCTACTTCAAACTCTGCTTGACGGATACCGAAGTTAACTCCGACACCGATACCTTGCCATAGATCAAACGCAAGTGTATTTAACCATGTGTACTCATTGAGAGTAGGCGCATCATCAGCAGCTGCCTCATAAGGAATGTAAGATGTAAATGTACTAGACCATGCGAATGACTTACCAGCGAAGTCAAAAGTACGGTTGTAATCAGCACGTAGCTTCAGGCCTAGACCACCTACTGCGTCTCCTTTACCATCAGCTAACCATGTGTAACGGTAGTTAAGTGGGTGAAAGACAACTACTAGGTCATCGATATCAGGCGTCCACGTAACACCAACCCCTATATCAGCTGTACCAGGAGCGAGGAAGTTCTGCACAGATGTGTTAAGCTCACCTAGGGCAGATGCTGCTAAGAATGGGCTGAACTTATAACCGTAAAGTGACGCAATGTTAAGTATGTCAGCGACACCCCCATCAGCTAGTAGTTGATCGTCTACACCTAGAGCTGTCTCCGTAGGGGTATCAACATCTTGCCATGACTTAGCCCAGAGTAGTTTGTTTCTCCAGAATGTCTTTTCCTGTAGTTTATTAGCAGTAGCAGTAAGTCCTATGTTTAAAGCACTAGACTCAGAGGTAGCGTTGTCACCGTTTGCTTGCCACTGGTCACTACTGTTAAAGTTAAAACCAACAAGACCGCTAAAACTTGTTCTCCAGCCAGATAGTTTCTTGATCTCGTCGTCGAGACTGCCTATTCTGGCCTTGAGGTCATCAGATTTAGCTGTAGTCTCAGCTAGCTCTGCTTCCAGGGTTGACATTTGAGACTGTAGTTCTTCTAGAGTCTGAGCTTGTACTCCTATTGCTAGGCATACGAAGCATAGTAATGTGAAAATTCGAATCATATTATATATAGATTATTTGATAATGTGAAATTAATATTTCTTGGCGAACTACAACTATTCACCACCATAATCATAGACGAAGGTTGTTGTGACTGGTCACATGCTGGGGCAGATTGTAAGGTTAAATTTTCGGTAAAGAGGCCTTGCTATGCTACCTCAGCCCATGCATAGTCGCTCTATAAGCACTTGGTACAGAAAGTTGTGCCGAGCCATTGTGATCAACCAAAAACGCCTACTTATGAAAACAGCACTTACAATTACAAGCGCATTGCTCCTGCTCGTATCGTGTAGAAGTGTGCAGACGATGGTAGATAAGGGGCAGTACGATCAAGCCATCGATTTCGCAGCCAGAAAACTTCATGGACAGGACTCACCAAAGACACAGCATGTCAAAGGTCTCGAGGAGGCCTATGCAAAAGTAATGCAGCGAGACATCGATGAGATTGAGTTATTAAAACTGCGTAATAGCCCGCAATCATGGGCAGCGGTATATCGTCTTTATAATACCATGAGGGCTCGCCAGCAACGCATAGAAGCATTCCTGCCTCTAGTCAGTAAGGATGGTTACCTCGCAGTATTTAAGAAGTATGATCTCGCTCAGTCTATCACACAGGCTCGCACCCAAGCTACAGCTATGTACTATGATCAAGGTGTAGCATTACTGGACCTCAAGGATAAAGCGTCAGCAAGGCAGGCGTGGGCAAGCTTTAATATAGTACAGAGTTTTTCGCCAACGTACAGAGATGTGCAGGAGCTAGTAAGGCAGGCTCACTACCTAGGTACTAATAGAGTGGCTGTTGCATTTGACAACTTGTCTAATGACTACATACCCGCGTCAGCCTACCGACGACTATCGAGTCTAGACCTTGCTGCGTTGAGTACAGACTGGACGGAGTACACCTACTATGATCCTCAGTATGCTCCAGATATCAAGGTGGTGATAGAGTTTGATCGGATCCAGGTTTCCCCTGGTACTATCGAGCGAGATCGATGGACTGAGGAGCGAGTAGTGGAGCGGAGTAGAGAGAAAGTGCAGCATATCAGTCGTCGTGATAGCCTCAGTAATGTTAGCGTTCGGCTCACTTACGATACCCTGTCTGCTCGAGTCAGGTCAGTGAGGTACATAAGAGAGGCAGAGATTTTGGCTAGGATGGTCTATATAGACTATGCGTCTAGGTCTGTTTTAAATGAAGTGCCTGTGACAGCTTTAGCACGGTATGACGAACGGACGATCAACTTTAGAGGTGATCGCCGGGCCCTAAGCAAGGGTACACGTGCAGGTATAAGTAATGACCCGACGATCCGACTGCCCGAGGCGGATGATATGATCGCCTTAGTCGGTGACTTGATGAAGGTAGAGCTCTCGGAGGCGATCAGATCGGAGAGGTTTAACTAAGGGGGTAGGCCGCAGTACATTGATTACCAGCTGATGGCATGGCTATTGCACCTTATGTAAAGCAAAAGCACATACGATGAGGTCTATCTGGAAGGGGCATTTGAGATTTTCGCTAGTGACGATACCTGTACAGGTGTTTAATGCAATCGAGACGGGTAGCTCTGTCAGTTTTAGGCAACTCAATAAGCACACTAATAATCGGGTACGCTACAAGAAGGTCGACGCTATTACTGATGATCCAGTAGGCAAGTCAGACATCGTCAAGGGCTACGAATACGAGCCTGACCAGTACGTCGTCCTGACCAAGGAAGAGCTCAAGGCCGTCAAGCTAGAGAGCACCCGTACCTTGGAGATCGAGGCATTCGTAGATGTAGATGAGGTGCATCCGTCTCGATACGAGGCCGTCTATTTCGTCGGCCCCAATGGTGAGATAGGTATACCTACGTTTGCCCTGTTAGTGACGGCACTCAAGAGTAGTGGCAGGGCTGCCGTCGGACGGATCATCCTACGAGACCGAGAAGACGTAGTGCTGCTCTGCCCGCAGGGTGATGGTATCGTTATGTATAAACTGCGATATCCTTACGAGGTGCGATCTATGGACGATGTGCCTGATCTAGGGGCTGTCGAGGTCGACGAGGCGCAGCTCGCCCTCGCCCACACCCTCATAAAGAGCCTCTCTAAGCCATTCGAGGAAGTCGACTTTACAGATCGTTACCGAGATGCTCTGCTAGACCTAGTCAATGACAAGATCGAGGGCAAGGAGATCGTAACCGACTCTGATGCGGATGATGCTGCACCTGTGGTAGATATCATGGTCGCCTTAAAACAAAGTATCGAAGCCGCTAAGAAAGCAGGGTAGTATTACAGTGTACCGCGTCGCTCTTGCTCTCGCTCTATAGCCTCAAATAGGGCCTTGAAGTTACCCTTACCGAAACTAGTGGCTCCCTTGCGCTGGATGATTTCGAAAAACATCGTAGGACGCGGATTGACCGTCTTAGTAAAGATCTGTAGCAGGTACCCTTCGTCATCTCTGTCTACAAGGATGCCAAGGTTGCGAAGGCTGTCGATATCCTCATCGATCTTGCCTACTCTGTCTTCTAGTACGTCATAGTAGGTAGTAGGTACTTGGAGAAACTCTATACCTCTATCTCGCAGTGCGGTTACCGTTTTGACGATATCGTCCGTAGCAAGTGCCACGTGTTGTACACCAGCACCTTCGTAGAAATCTAGGTACTCATCTATTTGTGACTTCTTCTTGCCCTCAGCAGGCTCATTGATGGGAAACTTGATGCGGCCATTGCCATTACTCATGACCTTACTCATCAGCGCTGTGTACTCGGTACTGATATCATTGTCATCAAATGAGAGGATCTGCTTAAAGCCCAGGACATCCTCGTAAAACTTAACCCACACGTCCATCTGACCCAGCTCAACATTTCCTACCATGTGGTCGACATATTTGAGACCTACAGGTTCTGGATTGTAGTGGTGTTCCCACTTTTGATAGCCAGGTAGGAAGACGCCATTGTAGTTTTTGCGTTCGACAAAAATGTGTACTGTCTCTCCATACGTGTAGATGCCTGATCGTACTACGTGTCCATTGTCGTCTTTTTCGACGGTCGGCTCCATGTAAGACCTTGCGCCTCTCTCCATGGCTGCTTCGTAGGCATACCTAGCGTCATCTACCCACAAGGCACATACCTTGACGCCATCGCCATGCTGGTCGATGTGCCGACCCAAGTCCGTGCCACTATGCAGCGGTGAGGTAAGGACTAGGCGTATCTTATCTTGTACCAGGACGTAGGATTCTCTGTCGCGGAGACCCGTCTCTAGTCCTGCATATGCTAGTGACTGGTAGCCGAAAGCAGACTTGTAAAAGTGGGCAGCTTGCTTGGCATTACTGACATACATTTCTACATAGTCGGTGCCATTAATAGGCATGAAGTCCGTACTCGTCACTACGTTGGATTGTTCTGCTGTTGCTGTCGTCATGGTAGATTATCTTGGTTGTGTAAGAAACGTCGGTACGCTGTACTTACGTCAGACCAAAGGTAGTGATTTGCCTTGCCTATCACCATACAGGATCGTTTGATATTTTCCAATGAGTACAAAAGTGGCTAGGAATGTAACCGTCGATTATAAACAATATACGTCTGTACTTGTCTGCACTCCTGTATAAGATAGCCTGATAGCAAGAGTTTTTCTGTGAGATGATCGTGGCAGGTCAGAGCAGTGAGTGACTACAGCAGGTCAGGCGAGTTGATAGATCGAAGTTATATGTTAAGGAAGTGTATTGTTTCTCTACTACTGTTGCTAGGTGTTCAGACTATGTCTGCTCAGCTCAAGGTAGAGCGGGAGTCTCGTATCAAAAGATCGGCTGTCCCCACGGCAGCTGTAGATCTGGTGAATCAACTATCTGACAAGACACGATGGAGGTGGTACCGAGAAGAGTCGCAGGGTGGGACCACGATCGAGGCCAAGGGTAAGGTAGGAGGACGTAAGTGTAGCGTGGAGTTCTACGAGGATGGACGACTACAGGATGTAGAGGTGGTGGTTGAGTTTAAAACACTGCCAGACAGTGTGCAGGCCGCTATCTGCGAGGTCCTCAATGCCAAGGACTACTACAAGATCAAGATGTTAAAGGTGCAGGATCAGTTCGTAGGCGAGGTAAGAGAGATCGCCAAGGCTATCCGTATAGAGCCCACCGCCCAAGTACAGCATAGGTATGAGATAGAGGTAGAGGCTAAGACCAAGGAAGAAGGGCAGAACAGGTACGAGTATACCTTCGACGCTGCTGGTGCTGTTCTTAGTATCGAGCAGGTAGTATTACGTAACATGGACAACCTAGAGTATTGATGGTGCGGATTATTGTAACAGCCCTGCTAGCAGTAGTGATTGCTGGTTACGCCTATGCACAGGCGAGTTTTAGAGTAGGATATCTGCCTGACCTAGTTGTTAGTACCAAGGTCAATCCGGACTGGACGATAGTAGGTGCTACCGAGACTCGTATAGGCTCACCTGCAGTACCGTGGGATGAGCTGGGCGGGGAGAGTATAGCACATCAACTCACAGATATATCGGTAATCGGTGCTCGCAAGCTGGGTCTATACACCAAGGCAGCTGCTGGGTATCAAGTGCGGTTGCAGGGCGGCGATATCATACATAGGACCATACAGCAGTATACGGTCGTGACGCCAGTACAGGGTCGCCGACTTGCACATCGTATTGCGTCTGATCAGACATGGCGACCAAAGCAGGATGTAGAGGTGAGGCTCCGTTATCGCATTGCATTTGATAGACCACTACAGGGAGAGTCTGTAGATCGAGGCGAGTTTTACTACAAGTTTGGTAACGAATACCTGGGCTCACTACAGGAGTCAGAGGTAGACTTGGAGATTCGTGTCGTACCTGCTCTAGGGTATGTGATCTCCGATATCAAGAAGGTAGAGGTTGCACTAGATTACCGCCTGTCAGACTTCACTCGCGCTACCGGTCGTCATACGCTGTGGACCAAGATCAATGCCTATTTGAAGTTTTAGAGCAGAATCTCAGCGTAGGTTCGGGCTCCACTTTGCGCCAGTTTTTGCTTATGGAAGCTCCTTCTCTTGCTTTTCGATAGCAAATTGCTATTACTGTGCCATGCTTGTAGCAGTCCTGTAATGCACGAAAACACCCACTATAACGTTACATAGAGTAAAGCAAATACTTTTTCAAAAGAAAACGTAAGCCATGATCCGCCAGAAGACTTTCGTATTGGTTATGATAAGTCTAGTGATAACATCGGTATTGCTACTTACTAGCTGTACCAAAAGGCTCAACTGCGATAGCTCTGATAACGAGAACTTAGGCACGACAGACTACAGCGAAGCGTTTAAGGCTTGGTCTATCGAAACCGATAGTGAGATACTTTCTTTTTACAGCAATGATGGCGATACTTTACGGCTAGCTGCGCAGTCCATAGTGGTTGAAGAACCGCGCTGGCTCATTGAATCCGTCGTATGCGAAGAGGCCTTAGATGTCAAGCCTTTCAAAGCGTATGCATACTATGAGTATGAAGATAAGACCCGTTCTTTTGGTGGAGAAAATGACAAAGCGTTTCTGAGTATAGAGCCAGAAATAGCGCTGCACGACGAGGTAAGGACGGAGTCTATATTCATTACGCTTAGTACAGGTGCTGCAACATCAATAAAAGGGCAGGTACCTGTTACCAACTCGCAGTCCATCCCCCAGTCAGAACCATTTGGCCTTCATTTTACACATCTAGATCGTGTGGAGTTGGGTGATCAGGCATATACTGATATCTGGGTCCTGAGCGAAGACACTTTGAGCATTTTCTATCATAGTGAGATCGGTATTGCCGCATTGGCGATCGATGAGCAGATCTATCATCGGTTGAGATAGTGTACTGCCAGCACGGTAAGGTGCTTCGAGCAAGTCCCAAAAGGTACAAGAAACACGACTTCGACCACTGTAGTGTCGATAACAGCTACTGACTGTAAGGTCAGGCAATGGATAGGGGTGATGTCTTTTCGGGCCATATCGTTGGAGCCGTTGCCCTCAAGGAAATCATTTTGTCAAGAGGGGTATCAGTTTAATGGAGGATAAAGATCATCGTGTTTATAGCACTTAACTCTAGTCATTGTGATACAATAAGTCCAGAGCGAGCATCATCAGGTACAAGCAGCTGCGGTAGATGTGCTTCTGCTTAACAACACAGCTCATAGCAAAAGGGGGACTTCGTGCAGTTCTAAGATAGTATTATACCTACGTTACCTCCTTCTATGGCGATAAGCACTTTCTAAGATAGTATCGACATAGCAGCGAATGTTTGATAAAAATCGTTAGATTTATATCCGTTAAAATGTAAAGCGCTTACTATGAAAAATATTCTACTCTTTATTCTGCTGGGATGTACGGTGTCAGCTACGGCTCAGTTTAAAGGTTTTAAACTGATAGGTGTGGGTCTTACCTCTGGTGTCGACCAGGACATGATCAGGAATATGGATCTAGGCTATTTTGATGGCATCAGTTCTATAGATTTTAGTGCTATTATTGATGATGTGCAGTCGAGTGACTACTACTCTGCCAGCTCGATGATCTGCGAGAATCCTCACTATCGATTAGACCTAGCCTTTGCGCCTACAGGTGCTAATCATACGGAGTTGAGATTATCGGCATCCCTCATCACCAATAGGGTAGATATGATCAGTTACCACGGTGGTGATCACTACTTAAACTTTATGAGCTACACCAATGAGGTCAGCGTAGGAGCCACCTATCTCAAGCACGCCACCCTCCTCAAAACCTTACGGGTATATGGTGGTTTGGGTACCAATGTTGGATATGGATTTGGTCATGACTTATGGATTGACGGAGATATCAATATGAATGCCGACAATACAGGTATTCTTAATACAGGTACCGATGCTCCAGTAGTCACCGATCCTCTAGACGGCTTTACACATCACTACGAGGAGGGACCTAATAGTATCAGTCAGCGCTTGTTTTTGCAAGGTGGCCTAGCATTGCGCTTATTTGATAGAGTGGAGTTAGGGCTAAACTATCGCTACGGTGTCGGTTATCGCTATCATGTAGGAGCTAGTCCAGTAGGTACTAATCTGCATAGCGCAGGATTTACGATTATGTATAAGACGAGGTAGGCGGCATCGCGATCCTTTGGTTCGATGCTACTATTGGCTTTTGATCTCCTGCCGAAGGTGTCGACTTAGGTCTTAGTTGCTTTTTGAGGTTGTTTTTTGAAAGGCATGTGAAGTAATACGACCATCTTTGCCCGCATGTCGGTCATTATCAACCACGATATAGATCTAGCGGTAGATCAACTGCAGCAAGGTCACCTCGTAGCTATACCTACGGAGACAGTCTACGGCCTAGCTGGTAATGCGCTTTCACCAACTACGATTGCCCAGATCTTTGCCGTCAAGGAGAGACCTAGTTTTGATCCGCTTATCCTTCATATCGGAGAGGTACATCAACTGGACTTCTATGCGCAGGATATATCACCACGCCTGCAGACCCTCGCAGAGTACTTCTGGCCGGGCCCACTGACCATCGTCGTGCCCAAGCGTGGTATCGTTCCTGACATTGTGACTAGCGGTCTAGATACGGTAGCGATACGTGTGCCGGCACATCCGCTGACGCTAGACCTACTCAGCCGACTTGACTTTCCACTAGCAGCTCCTAGTGCCAATCCTTTTGGTTATGTGAGTCCTACCACGGCTCAGCATGTAGCAGACCAGCTGGGTGGCAAGATATCCATGATCCTAGATGGAGGGCCATGTATGGTCGGCCTAGAGAGTACCATAGTTACAGAGCGAGGAGGAGAGATAGTAGTACTGCGTAAGGGTGGTCTGGCGATCGAGGAGCTGGAGGCGGTAGTAGGCCAAGTATCCGTTATAGATCACTCTACATCTAATCCTGAGGCACCAGGTATGCTCGCTAGTCACTATGCTACTCGAACGCCGATCATCCTTGGTGGTGATGTGGATAGCCTAGGGCTAGACGATTTGTCGAGAGTAGGCAAGCTTGCCTTTACGTCGATCGATGAGCGGCTGCCCCACCATAATCAGGAAGTACTTTCCGCGAGTGGTGACCTCACGGAAGCGGCAAGTCGACTCTTTGCAAGTATGCGGAGGTTAGACGCCTTGGACCTCGATGTGATCGTTGCCGAGCTAGTACCTGAGACGGGCTTAGGGAGGGCTATCAATGATAAGTTGAGGAGGGCGAGTGTGTGAGCACGCCAGCTAGAGGATAGCAGGATCGGTACATTGCTTTCAACGATCCCTGGTCAATATTAATTAGAGGGAGAACTCGGAGAAGCATTACTGTCTTTTTAATTGGCTAGAATTAATCGTTCAGTCGATTTTTTAGGTCCATCCTTTCGTGTAAAATTCTTATGATTTCAATGGTGTTGTCGACACTTGCCTGATAGAATACTAGGTGTTTTTCACATCCTTGTACAAATCTGACGTTAGACGTTGTTTCTCTTTTCTGCCTTTAAGCGCTTTAAGTTTTCGTCGAAGTCAAAGTCTGTTACTATTGGACTGTTTAAGCCATCCTGTATGGCACTTTTTAACGCAATCGATTTGTTTTCTTCATTTTCGAGCATTCTTAGTCCGGCTCTGATGACTTCGCTGACGTTTTTGTAACGACCAGTTGAGACTTGACTACGGACAAATTGGTCGAAATAAATCCCAAGCGATATAGATGTGTTCTTCATGTGTTATTGCTTAAAACAAAAATACCAATGTTGGGTAAAAAATAAATTGGCGAGTGCCTGAGCACACCAACCCCATTCCACCACTTTCTCCAAAATAGCCCTAGCATCCGGGGAACACCAGCAAGGCTTGTGTGGTTAACACCTTGTGTCCAAAGCAGAACGCATATCGATCATTATGACCCAGGTGATGCCTGAGATCATCTGGCAGACCTCTAGGTCTAGCGGTGCTGGTGGTCAGCACGTCAATAAGGTCGAGACGCGAGTGACCTTGCAGTGGGACGTCGTGCAGAGCCAGATCCTCTCTGATGACGAAAAGCGCCAAGTGGGAGACCGCTTGAGCACATATATCAATAAGGCCGGTGTACTATCTGTACACTGCGAAGCCTCTAGGAGTCAGCAACGCAATAAAGATCAAGCCCTCAACAAGCTCAAGAAGCTGCTAGACCACGCTTTTCACAAAGCCAAAAAGCGCAAGCCGACCAGACCTACGGCTGCCAGCGAACAGCGTCGACGTAAGACTAAGTCCAATCGATCTGTTGTCAAGGCTTTGCGATCCAAGCCTTCTATTAATGAAGATTAAGGTAATTCTGCAGATTATTTGCTCGACGCTACGATTAGGCTGATAGTGCCATGCCTGTAAGCTACCATCTCACCACTTCGCCACTCAATGACAGCACGGCCCTCGGTATCCACTTCGATGAGCTGGCCACTGCGTGCTTGTCCGTCGACCTCGTAGCTTGCCCACGTATCACACAGATATAGGTGTTCATGATAGCGACGACGGAGCTCGATGGAGTGGCCCTTGGTGAGTAAGTCATAGGTGGCAGATAGGTGCCTGCTGAGACTGGCTGCCAGCTCTAGCGGGTCATGATCATTGTCTGTCTCATTGCGGATAGACGTCGGATTGGGTATGTCAGCTGGCCAGGTCGATTGATTGATGTTGAGACCTATCCCAAGTACCGCATACTGGATCTTACTGCCCTGCAGGCTACACTGTACGAGGAGGCCGGCGATCTTTTTGTTACCGACGTATACATCATTGGGCCACTTGATACGAGCATCTAGATCTAAGTCTGCTAGGCAATCTCGTACACTGATGGCTACGACTAGGTTGAGTAAGTATTGCTGGTCTAGCGGTAGGTGGTCAGGTCGTACGAGGTAGGAGATCAGTAGGTTTTTATCCGCCTCATCGTGCCATGATCTGCCAATCTGTCCTCTACCAGCCGTCTGATGATGTGCAACTATGGCAGTTCCGTGGCTTGGTGTGCTTTTTGTCGCTACAGTCATCAAGTGGCCATTCGTCGTACTTAGCGACTCATAGACGTCGATACTGTGACCTATTAGCACATCGTATTGCAATCTCATAATAGGGGGTGTAGTCATACGGTCGTGCTACTTCTGTTACCTTTGCGCCACATAAAATCAAGTATATACAATTTTGACAAAAGAGGCAATCCGATCACAAGACGAAGATAAGCAGTCTGCAATGGCTGAGCTTAACGATTTAATCATTGATGCCATACAGGATATCAAGGGCAAAAACATAGTAAAGATCGACCTTCGCAAGGTAGATGATGCACCCGCAGACTTCTTTATCATCTGCGAGGGTGATAGCACGACGCAGGTGGGCGGTATCAGCGATAATGTCATCAGGCGAACCAAGGCGGAGCTCGGTGTACGGCCCAACCACAAAGAAGGCATGGACAATAGCCGATGGGTACTCGTCGATTATTTTGACACTGTACTCCATGTATTCTACCACGAGACTAGGCAGTACTATCAGCTGGACGACTTATGGAGTGATGGCGAGATATCAGAATACGCCAATTTATAATCACAGTAACAAACCCGTTGCTGCAAAGCGTTGTTAGTACGACGCAGCTACACTATTTATATATCCAACTATCCTAATGGAGGAGAAAGAACCAAAAGACCCTAGAAAATTTAGCTTCAATAGCTACTGGATCTACGGTATCATCATACTCATCATCCTGGCCATCAATATGTCCGTGATGATTACCAACAAGACGGAGACGATCAGCCCCGGTAAGTTCGAGCAGCTAGCCAAGAAAGGCTACGTCGATAGCCTTGTCGTTACTAATGATAAGTTCGTCAGCGTATACCTGACCAAGGAGGCCATCGAGAGAGACTACGACCGCTTTGACAGCAATACGATCAATCTATCTCAGCCCCACTTCACCTTTCAGATCGGTGATGTCGGCAACTTCGAGCAGAAGGTCGACGCATTGCGTAGCCAGGGTATAGATATCGACCCTATTTACAATACCAAAGAAAACTGGCTCGGCCCTCTACTCGGCTGGATCTTGCCCTTCGTACTCCTTATAGGTGTATGGATCTTTATCATGCGTAGAGTCAGCGGCGGCCCAGGTGGTGCCGGCGGTCAGATCTTTAATATCGGTAAGAGCAAGGCGACCCTCTTTGACAATAAGGGTAAGGTCAATGTCAGCTTTAAAGACGTAGCTGGCCTAGACGAAGCCAAAGAAGAAGTGATGGAGGTCGTCGACTTCCTCAAGAATCCTAAGAAGTACACCGCACTAGGTGGTAAAATACCCAAGGGTGTCCTACTCGTAGGCCCTCCAGGTACTGGTAAGACCCTACTGGCCAAGGCCGTAGCAGGGGAGGCCGGTGTGCCGTTCTTCTCGATATCAGGGTCGGACTTCGTAGAGATGTTCGTCGGTGTGGGTGCGAGTCGAGTGCGGGACCTCTTTAAGCAGGCTCGTGAGAAGGCACCTTGCATCATCTTTATCGATGAGATAGATGCGATAGGTCGAGCTCGTGGCCGTAATGCCATGCAAGGTGGTAACGATGAGCGAGAGAATACGCTGAACCAGCTTCTAGTCGAGATGGATGGGTTCAGCACGGACAAGGGAGTCATCCTCATGGCTGCCACCAATCGACCTGATATACTAGACTCGGCACTACTACGTCCAGGTCGCTTCGATAGACAGATCGGTATAGACCGTCCGGACCTCAAGGGTCGCAAGGCGATTTTTAAGGTACACCTCAAGACCATCAAGACGGCTGACAGCATGAATGCCGAGGCCCTCGCAGAGATGACGCCAGGATTCGCCGGTGCGGAGATTGCCAATGTATGTAACGAGGCAGCACTCATAGCGGCTCGTCGCAACAAAGACGCCGTCGATATGGACGACTTCAACTTTGCCCT
>CAYMFD010000034.1:0-8429 GCA_964389475.1 uncultured Saprospiraceae bacterium | reverse complement strand
CGTATGTGTATGACCATGGGTGGTCGTGCAGCAGAACGGATCGTATTTGACAAGATATCTACAGGTGCCCAGAGTGACCTCGATCAGGTGACCAAGATGGCATACGGCATGGTGAGTGTCTATGGTATGAATGAGAAAGTGGGTAACGTGTCGTTCCATGGTATGCAGCAAGATCAGTTCAGCAAGCCATATAGCGACGAGACAGCCGCCATCATCGATAAGGAAGTCCGTAACATGATCGACAAGCAGTACGAGCGAGCACAGGCCCTCCTTACAGAGAAGCGTACAGAGCTCAATGCTCTAGCCGAGGCACTACTAGAGAAAGAGGTCTTGCTCAAGTCAGACGTCGAGCGACTAGTAGGTCCTAGACCACATGCAGTAGATAAGGTCATCGCAGAGATAGATAGTGATGATGATGCATCTGGTGATGGTACGGCATCGTAAGAGTGGACTAGCGTAATGGCACGGTGCAGTTGCTAATGCTCTGCCAATTGCTAATTAGGTAAGGTTGATCTGTCTAGTAATTAGTATTTTGGGCAATACAAACCCCACCGCTATGCTATTACAACGATTGTCAGTCTTATTGCTGAGTAGTCTCATTTGTGCTTTTGCAACCGCGCAGCACACAGAGTTTTTGGTTACAGACATCACTCCAGGATTAGACGGGAGCTATCCCAGTCAATTTCTCGAGCTAGGTAATCACATCTACTTCGTAGCGTACAATGGAGCGGATGCTCAGGTATGGCGTACAGAGAATGGTAGAGCGGCTGATACAGAGTTCGTGGTCGGAGGATTCAATAGTATCGAGTATCTCGATAGGGTGGGTGGTCAATTACTTTTTAGTGGTGAAGAGACCGCTAGTGGTGACCATGAATTATGGAGGCACTCAGGGACTCCTGGTGATCCACTTGCCAAGATTGATGTCAATCCGAGTGTGTCTAGTAGTCCCTACAGTATCGTCAAGGCTGGTAGTAGAGTGTACTTTGTCGCCATCACTGCCAGCAACGGTTACCAAGTGTGTAGTATCTCACCGAATGGCACGGTCGTGACAGAGCACATAGCTCCTGCACCCTATACCAATGGACTCTTTGTCTTCTCTCCCCGATCCCTACGCAATACAGGTGTTGACGCCTTGGTTGCCAGCTCTACCCATTTATATTTTACAAGTACAGGGCCCAATCCACCTGCTTTACTGGCACTAGATCTGTCTAATGCTCTAGCTATACCCACGTTTGTAAGCAGCCTCGTTGGTAACAGTGGCGATGGCATGGCACCGCTGGGTAATAGGGTTTGCTATAATCGCAATAGCGACCTAATATGTGCAGACGCTACCACTGTCACGACCGTAAGTACAGGTATTAATCCTACCTACACCACAGCATATGCTGGCAAGCTCTACTTTGCAGGTATACCGTCAGCAGGGCCATATCTATCTGTATTGTATAGTCTAGACAATGCCATGACTGTGACAGAGCATCCAACTATTCCTGTAGCAGGTGCAGTGGGGAGTACCTCTGCTGCCAAGTGGTCGATACAGCCCGACGTTGTGCCAGGCCAACTACTCGCATTTCTTAATGACTTTCCAGTGGGTGTCATCTATGCGCTATATACGATAGACGTGAGTGGTCCTCCAGTAGCGACGCTAGCTAGCACACCAGAGCCTACTCGATTCTTTGATGTCGCCTACATCGATAATCACTACTACTATCAGCATGTCCCCTGGCAGTCCAATGATTTACAGTTCTTAAAGTCTAGTGCTACCTATACCAGTGTCATCGCTAGTAACCAGAATGACGCCGCCTATGGGGAGATCAAGGCATTCCCTAGCAAGCAGATGATCCTATATACAGGTAGTGACGAGTCCGAGACCTTTGACTGTACTACTGGTGGTACGCAGCAGCTAGGCGCAGAGCTGTATAAGCTTAATAACTACCAGACAGATTGCCAGCAAATAGTCAATGTTACCACCGCAGAGCTTGCTCTAGGTGACGTCATCGTTGCCGATCAGGAAGTGGTCGTGTCTGGTAATAATACTATCACTAGTGGCCTGTGTACGCCTATCGTCACACCGCTTATGACAGTGCTAGGCACCTTAAATGTGGTGCCTCCCAGCCAATTAACGACTTATGTAGGAGGCTGTCCCTAAGCACTAAAACCTGGCTATGACTTGGTCTGATTAGTTATTACATTTCTGTCTTAACTTTTCGCACTCTAGCTTGGTATTAGCACTATCGTTCAAGCTCGATTCTCTGCTTATCTAGTAACTCATGGATCGCACTCCTTACCCAGTCTTGGTCTAGGAGTTTTAGTGATTTTCGGTAGTAGTCAAGTGCTACCTCTACTTGTCCTTGCGTTTTAAAATAGTAGGCTAGATTACTATAAGCGATAGCATCATCTGGGTGCATCTCAATATTAAAGCGAAAGAGCTCTTCTGCCAGGTCCGTTCTTCCCGATTCGGCGATGCCAAAGGCAAATGAATTAATGTAACCCATCATAGGTACTACTCGATGGCCCATCTTTTCGCTGATCATGTTATAGTGATTTACGAGACGAGGCATCAAGTCCGTCTTATCTGCATACCTAGGATGGTAGTAGTCCATTATAGTAGGAAAACTGTAGTAATCGTAGATAGTCTTAAAGGCATCTTGAGTGGCGACCAATGGAACTGAGAAGTGGTTTTCGTCATCATACTTGACGGTGTGCAGGTTGACGTTCCAGTCGCTAGTATCTGCTTGTATCATGAACTTCCTATTGGGTATGTCAATCAAGGTCATTACATCCGAGCTATCATAAGCTAGGTCGTAGTCGTCGAGAAAAGTAGGACTTGTATTAGCTGCTGCATAGAATACTGTTTCTTGGCTAAAGTCACCACTACTCAAGGAATCTATGACCTCCTGCATGTAGGCTTCCTGCGCAAAACCAAATCCAGGGTCTATGACAATGTAATTGTCGAAGTACGACCGAGCACGAAGCAAAGCCTCGAATGTCAGGAGTCCGCCCATAGAGTGACCGATGAGGGTCCGATGGTCTGATGTGCTGTAGGAGGAGTCGATGTGCGGTATGAGTTCATCTCTAATAAAGCGAAGAAACTGCTTGCCTCCACCCGTGACGTCTAGCGAGGTTGAGTCGGTGCCGATTATACCTTTGACTGGGGTCAGGTCTCTCGTCCGATTGGTATTGGGTATGCCCACTACGACAGACCTAGGCATAATGTCTGTTCCGAAGGGTGCTGCACTTAAGTAATCGACTATCGCAACAGTACTCCTAAATTGACTCTCACCGTCCAGCACTATGATCACCGGTAGATTCGTGAGACTATCGTCCATACCCCAGAAGCCCTCAGGTTGGTAGACGTATATCTCTCTCGTCTCGTCGAGGATAGTGGACCTAAGCTCGATCTTCTCACCGATGGATATATCAGCTCTTGGCGCTTGCGTCTGACTGCAGAGGTGGAGAGGTGTAGTGATGATGAGCAGTAGTAGTAGACGGAGCATAAGGGCTAGTTGATAGGAGGTATTTGCTTATGTCGAAAGGTAAGCGTTTTAGAGCCTATAATTATCATCTATCTCGGTATCTCGATTTGTAGATAGTAGTACAAGAGTTTGTGGTGGTCCTCTTGCCTAGAGTGTATATATGAAGGGTGACGCTGTAGCGGCCTGTAGTCTTGAGGGCGAAGCTTGCCGCTGGTTCCAGGTCGACCCATGGTATACCCTGATAATGGGCGATGATACTTGATAAGAGAACTGTTTGTCCACGGAGAAGCTAAGATGTACGTATCTTCATTTAAGGCTCATAAAATTTCTATCATGACACGATACCTGTTCTCTATTGCGGCAACACTGTTTTGTTACATTTCTCTCGGGCAGTGTACCTACCTAGCCAATGATGGATATGACTACCCTGCTGGAGTGACCACGCAGGGTTTGTCGGGAGGGACAGGGTGGCAGTCGCCATGGTCTGTACAAAATGGTAGTACGACCCTGCCAGGCTACAGTGCGGTTGCGTCTAGCCTCTCTTATAGCGACCTGCAGGTGGCTGGCAATGCCGCCTCTGGTGGTGATGTCTTTCTTACGGCTGGCCGACGACTCAATACATCGGATAATGGTCCATTTGCGGATTATGTAGCGCAGTGGAGTGACGGGATCGGTACGTCTACGGGCGATACCTTATGGACGAGTTTTTTGCTCAGTAAGGAGGGAGACAATGGGCAGTCCGTGATGGTAAGCCTACATGATGATAACACGGCATGGTGTAGCAGTTGTGCTAGTCAACAGATTGCTGTTGGTTATTTTGGCAGTAATTCGGACAGCGGTGGTCAGCGATACTGGACACTTATGCTTAATGGCACCTACCACCTCAGCTCGTCAGTAGTAGCGGTAGGGCAGTCGACACTATTTGTGTTACGAACGATTTTTGTCCAGGGTGGTACGGAGGTAGACCTATATATTAATCCTGCGACGATAGGTAATAACGGTATACCTAGTGCCGATATCAGTCAGGTGACGGCAGCTAATAACGTGGTTCGTAGTGTGGCCACCTATCTAGGTAGTTCGTCGGGTAACGGTAGATTCGATGAGTTGCGCATGGCGACGTCTTACCCTTGTGTAGTGCCAGATGCCAATGTCGCGGTCAACCTACCGCCCACCGCCGCTATATCTATGACACCTAGTAGTGGTACGTCGCCACTGTTGGTGACACTCATGGGGAGTGGGTCGACGGATCCAGAGGGACAGCCACTGACCTACCTCTGGGACTTCGGCGACGGCAGCCCTACATCGAGTCTGATGAATCCGCCTGTCCACCTCTACGATGATCTGGGAGAGCTAGCGGTCAGCCTTACCGTGACCGATGATGTGGGTCAGCAGCATACTATATACGAGACGGTGACCTTACTAGACGGTAGTGGTAGCTATCCCTGCCAGTCGACGGTGACCTGCTTAGAGATGGCGTCTTGTGCAGGGGGCGACGCGAGATTACGGGTCAATGCTGGTGGCAATATGGTCACGCTGACCAACTCCGCTAGCCAAGTGATCACGCCTGTATCTGGCTCTCTTTATGAGAACCTTGCAGCCGATGTTTACACCCTTACCGTTGACGGAGCCAGTACGGTATGCACAGATAGTATGCAGCTGGTGGTCCGGGTAGATAGTGCCACCTGTCTAGGATGGCTGCCTGACCTATGTGCTATGGATATCGGTACCAATCTTACTGGCCTTGCGGACTGGAGTGTCGAGCGGCCCTTCCGTAACCTTATGAAAAATGTACGACCGACAGTTATTACCTTTTCTGATGCTTGTGGTTGCTGGGATGCTGGGGTGCTCGATGAGATGGCTATTGATACGGCAGGATATCCATCTTTTCTGCCTCAGACGACGTCTGTAGGAGCGACCAGAGTGAGGTATGTGCTGTCCTCTGATGGTGGTAACCTGCGACCAGATAGCACCTATGTGCTTTTGTACGACGGTGCTGGTGTCATCGATATATTCGGCGTTATGGGAGTCACTAGTGTGCCCAATCGACTAGAGTTCGTCGCAGGTAGCGGCAATGTAGTCATCAATGTCAATGCCTCGACGAATGGCAACCACCTCCGTAACTTCAGATTACTGACGCTAGCCGATGAGTTCGCTGATGTAGATAGTCAGCCATTTTATCAGAGTTTCATTGATAAGATACTGCCATTCGGCTCTTTGCGATTTATGGACTGGGGACAGACCAATAATAGCCCGCTGGTATCATGGAGTGAGCGATCCTCAGAGACTTTCTTTACCTATGCGACCGATCAGGGAGTACCCTACGAGATGATGATCCGCCTTGCTAATGACCTGGAGAAGGACCTTTGGCTCTGTGTGCCGCACCAGGCAGATAACAACTACATCACGCAGATGGCTACGCTGTTTCGTGATGGCCTCGATGCGGATAGGGTAGTGTATATCGAATACTCCAATGAAGTGTGGAATTGGATATTTGACCAAGCGCATTTCAATAGCGAAAACAAGCCGTCTAACCTGTCTTACGGACGGGCAATGGCGATGAAGGCCAAGAACGTATTTGATATCTGGCACAGCGTATTTGCTGGCGAGGAGTGTAGGGTGAAGCGAGTGCTGGGATTGCAAGGTGGCTTCAACTCCTTAAATGAAGAGATCTTGTCTCAGCTAGACCCCTCGGACTGGGATTATGGCTCTCCTACCCACTATTTTGGTCTAGACCATAGTGCTCAGGGCTCACCAGTGCTCAGTGCCGCTAGCACCTACCAGGATGTCATGCTCAATGCCCGCAATAGATTCGCTACCTTTAGCCAAGACGTCAAGCAAGATTATCGCAATGTGCAGATATACGGCAAGCAGGTGATCACCTACGAGGGTGGCCAGCATTTTGTGGGCAATGTATTTGGTATCCCCTATGACTACCAGCCTGCGATGTGGGCCGCACAGAATAGTCAGGAGATGTACGATATGTATGACGCCGTACACGATAGTATCAGGCTATGGGGTTGTAAGCTCGCGGCCAATTTTAACCTATCGTCTCAGCAAGAGAGTGTCTACGGATCGTGGGGAGTACTAGCTGATATCGATGTACAGCCACCCTACGCCGTCACAGCTAGAAAGTATCAGGCCCTGCTCGACAATATGCCCGCCCCTAGCTGCCATAACCAAGTCTCCTGGCTAGGAGAGCAAGACCATCACTGGAGTAACCCCTGTAACTGGGACGCTAGCAGGGTCCCGACCTCTACGGATGATGTTACTATACCACCCAATAGTCCACACGACCCCCAGGTAGATATCGATGCTCACGCCAAAAGCGTACGTGTACAGCTCGGAGCTATCCTGACCGTCCTTACCGGCTGGGACCTACAGGTGGAGTGATCTATGGTTAGGTTGTGGCATGTGTACTTATGACGATTGGTAGGTAGGATTTGGTCGATGGTTTATGTCTCTAGAGTGGGCTGGAGCCTTTATCTGCATGGGCTTAGTGTGACGGAGTTGTAGTAAGCTAGTTCATCAGATGTAATATTGAGTCAGACCAAGGTGGACTTGTTTGTTGGTAGCGAAATTGCTACCTTTGAAGCGTGACTGCCAAGCAAATTGAAAAACTTATTAAAATTAATGGATGGTACTTTGTCAGGCAGAAAGGAAGTCATAGAATTTACAAGCACAAGTCAATACCGGGTATTGTTGTGATACCCTTTCACGGAAAGAAAGATCTTCCAAAAGGGACGGAACAATCAATTTTTAAAAAGGCTGAAATCAAGTAACATGAAAACACTTAATGCTGTAGTAGAAAAAAGTGAAGATAGTTTTTATGCATATGTCAAAGAGATAGATGGTTGTGTTGCAGGTGGGTCGACTTATGATGAGGTGAAAGGTAATCTAGAGGAAATGATAAACGTGTGTTTAGATGAAGACCCTACTTTGAAAAGTGATTATAAAATTGGGTACAAGCTTAAGTTTGAAGTGAATCTTGAGTCTGTCTTTGCATTGCTGCCAGAAGTAAACGTAAGTCAACTTGCGGAGTTAGGGGAATTAAATCCTGGCTTATTAAGACAGTATGTCTCTGGTAGTAAAAAAGCATCGGAGGCACAAGCAAAAAGAGTGATGTTAGCTATTGATAAATTGGTCCATAAGTTAAAGTCAATAGCACTGACGACATAAATAGAAAGACTGGTATTCGGTGTAACAGGGACGCTAGCAGGGTCCCGACCGCCACGGATGATGTTATCGTTCCGCCCAATACCCCACACGATCTCGAGGTAGATATCGATGCTCACGCCAAAAGCGTACGTGTAAAGCTCGGAGCTATACTGACCGTGCTTACAGGGTGGGACTTGCAGGTGGAGTAATCTAATGTAAGCTAGTGGTAAGATTACTTATGGCTCCAGTAGTCATTGTTTAAGGTGTGCTCAATGTTTTGCTTTCTAGTCATTTTTCTATCTACGTGGGTGGTTGTACGGAGGTGCACACGGTCTTATCTTCAGTTGTATGCTACGTAGACTTCTGTAAGTCGATCCATTTTATTTTGCGGTCTGATCGGGGATTCGTAAGCGACAACGTAGGAAGTCGATTTGGAAGCCCACACCCATCAGATAGTTCGAGCAGCTAATGTCATCGTATCAGTACTTACACTTTGCTAGAGGCATTATTAATCGATTACAAACGTTTGTTAGCGTTTGTAATCGACTAGCCTTACGAAAAGGCAACCAGCAAGCCAAACTGCGGACGATTGTATCTTCTGGATTAAGTTAAAGATCTGAATATTAACTGGTTGCAAATTGATGTCATAGTAGTATCTTAGTGTACTAGTAGCGTCATTTCTAGATGGTTAGCCACTACAGACTTAAGAGGATAACTGGAATTAAAGTAATTTTAGTTCTTCAGATGTTATCAGCAATTGAAAGAGTAAATTATAGATTATAAATTTAACATAAAAATTGA